>JAAYAC010000032.1 GCA_012719535.1 Syntrophomonadaceae bacterium
CCCTGGCCTGGCCCGGAAGGGGGCTCAACAAGGGGATTGACTTTACCGGTGGTTCAATGTTGCACCTGAAATTCGCTCACACCGTCCAGGTGGAAGAGGTCAGGAATGTACTGGGGGAGTTTGGGCTGGAAGGCAGCTTGATACAAAAGAGCGGTAACCGGGAGATATTTATTCGTACCCGGATGTTGAGCCAGAAGGATAGTGACAATGTAATCAAGGCGCTCGAGCGGAAGATGGGCGAACTCCAGATACTGCGCAACGAGGGAGTAGGACCGGCTATCGGTAAGGAACTTACCACAAAAGCTATGCTATCCGTACTGATCGCAGTGGTGCTCATGCTGCTCTACATCTCTTTCCGGTTTGAATTCAGCTTTGGGGTGGGCGCCGTTGTGGCCCTGCTCCATGATGTTTTGTTGGTATTGGGGTTGTTTTCGGTCTTTCGCCTGGAGGTTGATGGGGCTTTTGTAGCCGCCATGCTCACCATTTTGGGCTATTCCATCAACGATACCATAGTGGTATTCGACCGTATCCGGGAAAACTTGAGTTTCAAGAAGAAGGGTGATCTGGCTGAGACTATCAATAAAAGCATCCTGCAGACTTTAAACCGCTCCATCAACACGGTGGTGACCGTAGTGTTTGCCCTGGTAGCCCTGCTTATCTTTGGCGGGGATACCATCAAGGTGTTCAGCCTGGCCCTGCTCATCGGGGTCATAACTGGATGCTATTCCTCCATATGTATGGCCAGCTCCATATTTTATGACCTTAAGATCAGGGGAATTGGCGGCAGGCTCTAGGTAATCTGCCACAATAGAGCAAAAGAGTCATAAACCGAGCTATAAGGCGGGCACATATTCTTTCGCTAGAAAGATGAAGAATATGGCCCGCTTTTGTCGGTTGTACACACTTTTGTTTGTTGTTATAATGAAATAAAATAAACCAATACCATTTGTTACCTTTAACTGTAAATCCAACCGGTTTGCTTCATATTTTGCACTAGAGGACTTATGGTGCATCCTTTCGCTGTAGCAGGGTATCTGCTTGTCGTACTGTTCGTTATTTGAAACTAGCGGATTTGCATAGTTGTTTGCCGTTCCGGACTTTCCAGGGCGACTAGTATACTTTTCCCCAAACGGGATACCGTACCTGGAAATATTTGCCGGAATGGGGAGAAGCTTAGACGTCTATATTATCTAAAGGGGTGATGTAAGGATGTCTATACTGAATTTGGGTACATATCCACCCAAACAATGCGGGATAGCCTCGTTCTCCAAAGACTTGCGAGATAACCTGGTTGAGGCAGGAAGGAAAGTCCATATAGCGGCCATATCCGATACGGAATACTCTTATGCCTACCCCCCCGAGGTGATGTGTGAAATCCATCAGGATAATGTGGAAGACTATCTTAATGCAGCGCACCTGGTTAACAGTGCCGGGGATATTGATGTAGTCGTAGTTCAGCACGAGTATGGCATTTTTGGCGGTGCTGACGGCGAGTACGTTTTGGAATTCCTGTCACATCTGACCAAGCCGTATATGGTAGTGGCGCATACGGTTCTACCTCACCCGTCTCCGGGGCAGAAGAGAGTTTTGCGGGAAGTAACCCGCAAGGCGTCTGCAGTTATTTGCATGACCGGGCGTTCGGCCCGGCTGATGGCCAAGGTGTATTCGGTGCAGCCGGAGAAAGTGTACATTATTCATCACGGGGTACCGGTTTTCCAGGAAAAAGACAGGGGAGCGCTGAAACGGCAGTACGGATTTGAGGGACGTCAGGTTATAACGACCTTTGGCCTCATTGGCCCGGGCAAAGGGTTGGAAAATGGAATCAAAGCCCTGGCGCTGATAGTGGATAAACACCCAGATGCCCTGTACCTGATAGCCGGCGGTACCCATCCCATGTTACTGAAGCGGGAAGGGGAAAAATACCGGGAGATGTTACTTGAGCTTACCGCTAGGTTGGGGCTCGAGAATCACGTCAAGTTTATTAACCGGTTCTTGGAATTGGACGAACTGGGGGATTTCCTGTATATGACCGATGTTTACCTGAGCCCTTACCCCAACCGCGATCAGGCAGTTAGCGGAACTCTGTCGTATGCCATAGGTTGTGGCAGGGCTATTGTCTCGACACCGTACGAATATGCCCTGGAAATGTTGAAGGAGGGGCACCGGGGACTGCTCGCCCCTAATGCGAGACCGGAGGCCATCGCCGAACTTCTGGACCGGGTGTTGTCGAACCCTATACTAAAGATGAGACTGGAAAAAGTCGCTCACAGGCTGGGTAGAACCATAAAGTGGCCTTATGTAGCCAAGCAGTATGCTAACCTGGCGGAGAGGGTGGCCAAAACGAGCTTGTATGGCGTCAAGGGTCAAGAAACCGCTCGTTGAGCTTCCGGCCAAAAGGGAGGGAATACTTAATGAATGAAAGGTTGGATTGCCGGCACCTGCGAACTTTGACCGACGACACCGGTATGATCCAGTTTACCACCCTGGATAAACCGGACCCTGGCAGCGGATATACCACAGACGACAACGCCCGGGCCCTGTTAGTGGCTTTAAGACTTGACGGTGAAGAACGGCAGCGCTATGCCAGGATTTATGTAGACTTTCTTCGCCACGCCCAGCGCCCGGATGGTGGCTGGTATAATCTGAAACTGTACCGACAGTATGTTTCCACGTTGGACTCGGAAGACAGCCTGGGCCGGGCTTTTCTGGCCTGCAGTGTCGCCGCTACTTGCGACGTGGAGGATGTCAGGTGCCTGTCACGACAGATGGCACTGAAAGCCATGCCGGTGGTACTGCGGGTGAAGAGCCCGCGGTCCATGGCTTATACCCTAATAGGGATGGTTAACATCACCGGCGCTTTTCAACAGAATCGCGATTTGCTGATAGGCGCTATTGCTAAGTTTGGACAGGCGCTGATAGAGTTCTACAACCGAAACAAGAACTCAAGCTGGCGTTGGTTTGAGGATAAGTTGACGTACTGCAACGGCATACTTCCCCATGCCCTGTTTGCTTACTACTCTTTTTCCGGTGACAAGAAGGCTCTGCAGGTGGCTCAGGATTCCATGAGATTCCTGGGCGATGCATTGTTCAAGGAAGGATACTTGAATATCGTGGGTAACCGGGGATGGTGGTTGAAGGGGCATGAAATGCCCCTCTATGATCAGCAACCAGTTGATGCCTGTTCAACAGCACTGGCCTGTGCGGAAGGTTACCGCGCCACGGGGCACAAAGACTTCCTCGAAATGACACGGCTGGCCCATAACTGGTACTGGGGAAAGAACATAAACAATATTCCCCTGTATAACCCGGAGACGGGCGGGTGTTATGACGCCCTGGTTCCCGGTGGCGTTAACCGGAACCAGGGTGCGGAAGCCATCCTTTCCCTGCTGCTGACCCGGCAGGCGATGATGGAGCTGGGACTGGACGTCGGTACTTACGAAAAATACCGGGAGGCCCGGGAAGCGGTTTAGGAACGACCGGTGTCCAGTGTGCGCCTTACCGCTTCTGGTATCAGGTCGCCTACCGTGGCGGTGGCCAGACAGATATAAGTGTCGGCAGCACCATAATATACGAGTATCTTATCATCGTCGTCAAGTATATCTTTGTCTTCAGCCGGGACAGCGCCACAGGTGAATACTACGTTCGGCACCCAGCAGTCGTCGGTTCCAATCTCATGTTCGGTTTCCGGAGAAAGCACCGGGTTGGGGGAGCGATACAGAAGACGTTCGGGAGCGGAGAAATCAACCAGTATCACCCCGAGACGATAAACCCGGTTCCTATCCACACCGTGATAGACCATCAGCCAACCGTACCTGGTTTTTAGAGGCTGGGTGCCGGCCCCTATCTTTAAGGAATCCCACATGCGGCCCGCACGAGGACCGAAGATGATGGAGTGGTTCTCCTTGGGGACGGGGAACTCCAGGCTGTCCATGTATGATACCCATACGCTCGGTTCTATACGGTGGTAGATAACATACTTGTCCCTGATTTTCTCTGGAAATAGGATAGCATCCTTATCCCAGATATCTTCAAAAGCGTGGCCTCTTCTCTTCCACCTGTCAAATCGCCGGTTCAGAAAGTCGTCAATTTTTATCGAGGCAGCCGATATCTGGGCTATACTCCCATCATAGGCGGTGTATAACATATACAGCTCATCATCAACTATTACCACCCGCGGGTCTTCACAGCCTTTCTTTTCCTTTTCGTTTTCCGGGACGAAAATAGGATCCGGTAGCCTTTCCAGCACGTTGTAGCCATCGGTTATGGCCAGCCCGATACGGGAAATCTCGTCGTCCCCAAACGCCCGGTAAAGAAGGTAGACTCGGTCCTTGATCCTGACCGCCCCCGCATTGAGAACATACTTGCTTTCCCAGAAGTGTTCCTTTATGGGAAGCAATATGGGATTATTCGGGTGTCTCACCAGGGGCTGTGCCGGCGGGTAGTCCGCCGTGTCCTGCGGAACCACGATCACGTCTTTGGGTTTTGCCCCTAGAAGTACATCAAGGAGATTCTCACCGGCCTTGCCCTCGCCGATAAACTGGCCGACCATGTGCATGATCTCATTCGGGTCGTATCCGAGGTAGGTGTGGATTTGTTCCAGCAGATCGTGGTTAAACCATTTCTCTTCCACGTGGCTTGACAAGGGAGTTGGAATGCCCTTGCCGCCCTTGTAGCTATAGCTGGCCCAGGTCCAGGCAGAACAGGGGACAAAGGTCCCGTCATCCAGGATCTGGCTGAGTCCATAGCTGTCGGCCATCATGGTCAGCACTCTGGCCTGTTCAACCTGGCCGGTAGCTTCCAGCTGGCCGGCCAGAGATCTCACCAGGCGTATCAGCCCGCGGTGATGGAAGTTTTCGAAAATATTGTGGGCGCAAAAAGCATCAGTTTCATAACGGCCAATAAGCGAGTTGCGAATCTTGCTGCCCAGGTTCTTTCTCTCCCTGGCATAGATCCTCCACAGGTTAGAGTAATCTTCGGCCAGCACTATGTGGCGCAGTATATGGAGGCAGAAGTACAGCCTGGGGTACCGTCCTCCCACTCCTTTGCTCAGGGGGCTGATGGTTATACGGGTGGTGATTTTATTTAGATTGGACACTGAGCCTTGTTTCAGAGAGCCGTCCAGGACCTTGCTGCCCAGAACAATAGGCCGTATATCCAGTTCTTCCATTCCTTCCGGGCTGAGGTTATCCAGTACCCAGAGGAGCGTGCGGTCCACGTACTTCCTGTTTTCTGCCAGATTGGCCAGGCTGACGGCATCCCTGACATCCATTCTTTCGATAAGCTCTCGGGAATTCCTGCAGCCTGCCGGAATTATCACGTTGAGAGGCGGAAAACGCAGCAACAATTCTTTCAAAGTGTCAGTTTTAATGGAAAACATCCTGGGCAGGGAAAAGAGACGGAAAAGTCCTTCGACAACCTGGGTGGCCCCTTCCTCGGTGTATATGTCTCCCGGCAGGAGATATTCCAGGGTCTTTTCAAGGTTATCCATGAATTCTCTTATGAACTGTGGTATTTCACGTGCACCGGTATTTCCGGGCGCTTGCAGCCGGTTATAAAGGAAGTCATTGAACGCCTCCTGGTAGTGAGATTGAACCTGGTTAAAAATCTCTTCCGTCCACACAACTTTCCCGGCTCTTCCCTCAATTCTCTTGGGTAAGACCACCGGAATTCCGGGAATAAACTCCAGATAATGCGCCGGGGTAAGAGGGGGTTTTACCTCCTGGGCCTTTTCTTGCCATTTCTTGACGAAGGTGTCTTTTTCATGCAGGAAGCTAGTAAGCTGTTCCTTCTTCAGCGCGGTGGCTGCAGCGGCCATAAGGTTGGTCCTCCCTACTGCGGGCAATCCTTCCAGCCTGTCTTGCGCAGCTTGCATTTGAGTGAAATAGCCGGCCAGTCTCCCGTTGAACGTGGAGGTAAGGGCATTGAGCAGGTCTTCTCTGCATACCCCCGGATTAAACCAGTAGTGGAACATGAAACCATATACCGACTGAGCCCAGGCCTCGGAATCCAGCAGGCCGGTCAGTCCGGTCCCGGACGGCTGTTCCCTCGAGGGCGCGGCTGTATTCTTGATCTGCTGGCGCACAGCCTCGGGTATAACCTGGTCGTACAGAAGGGCATACTGGTTATAGCCGCGCTTGAACATCTGTAGCAGATCATCAAGCGGAAAGTAAACATCGTTAGGAGTGTCTTCATAGCCTTCCCCGTAGGCGTCCGGGGTCCGTATAATAAGCCTGTCCCCAGGCCAGAAATCCTCATCCCGTTTAATGCACTCGAATATTGACCGGGTGGTTTCCTGAAACACGTAGTCGAGCTTGGACAAAGACACGGCAGCAAGCTTGGCGCCCAGTTGTACTTCACATATTTTCTTGTTCCAGCGTATGGCCCGGGTGATAATCCACGGGTCGATGCCGTAACCCCGCGTAACGTCCACCCAGAACTTCATCTCGGTACAGTAGTCCTCTACCAGATCGTGAGCCATGGCATAGATGCCGCTCAGGGGATCCTTCATCTGGTAACCGTAAAATGCCTCCAGTAGTGGGGCCAGAAAAAGGCTGCCTATCACATCTTCGTTGTGGTGGCGGGTAAAACTTGCCACCGCCAGATCATACTCATCCCTTATCGGTTCCAGGAGGCGGCTTATCCACCCGGGCTGTAAGCCTCTGGTACCTTCCTGTTTGAGGTCCGCCGCCAGGATAACCACGTCGGATTCCAGGTGCTTGGCAATCTCTAATATAGCTCGTATACTTGCTCCCCGGCCCTGGCTGCCGACTTTCATAAGAAACCCCAGGTGGGGAAACTTGAGCTCCAGGAGGTTGATGGCCTCCAAGACTTCGGTTCCGGCCGGATCACCGACACACAGAATCAATGCCGCCCGCAGGGGGTGCAGTTGTTCCAATCCCTTTTCAACTATTTTCAGTACCCCGGGCAGGATGTCTTTTTCATTCAAAAAGGGAACACCGATGACCACATCAATATCTTTGAAACATTCAACCTGGCCGATCGCAGTCTTTATGCTCTGGTCAAAAAGGGATTCTGCGCTAATTGTCTGCTCAAACCCCATTTTTTCCCCTCCCCGGAATGAATACTAGGTTGGGGCGTACAGCGGTACACCCTACGTTACATTATATGATAGTTTTAGGCCCAAAGGGCAAGGGAAAAAAGCCCCTGTGCAAGTTTTCACAACAATATTCAACAAAAATCCCCAGGCAAAAAACTTGACGGGTATTTGGTAAAATATGATATAGTGGGGAAAACCTCTAACTCCTTGGATGTTTTAGGAGCCAGTAAGGAGGGATGTGTTTTGATTTCAGTGATCCTGGCAGGAGGTAAAGGTGTGCGCCTGTGGCCGGAAAGCAGGGAGGCGAGGCCCAAGCAGCTCTGCCACTTCTTTGGCAACAAGTCCATGCTCGAGCATACCGTGGACCGGCTGGCGGCAGCGGGAAGTGAGGAAATTCTCATTATCACCAACCAGAGCCAGGTAGAACCAGTAGCCCGCGTACTGAGCGAAAACAAGTACCGGGATAAGATAGAAATAGTAGGAGAACCACTGGGAAGGAATACGGCTCCCGCTATTGGCCTGGCTCTGGCCAGGTACCTGCCGGGCAGGGGTGACGATGTGTTGGCCATATTTCCTTCGGACCACTACATAAGGGATACCCAGGCGTTTCGGGAAGTGATCCAAAAAGCGGTGCAGGTAGCCGGGGAAGGTTACCTGGTTACCGTGGGTATAACCCCAACCTATCCGGAGACCGGGTACGGGTATATCAAGAAAAGCGCCCGGGCCATTGGGACGGTTGAGGGTGCTTTCGAGGTGGAAGCTTTTAAGGAGAAGCCGGATCTGCAGTCCGCGGTGCGATATGTAGAAAGTGGGGAATATTTCTGGAATGCCGGTATATTTATCGGGAAAGTAAGTACGGTGGCCGAGGAATATGCCCGTTACCTTCCGGAGGTCTACCGGCTTATCGAGCAGGGCTATGAAATCTACCTGGCCAACTATGAAAACTTGCCCAATATCAGTATGGACTATGGGATTATGGAAAAGAGCGACCGGGTGGGAGTGGTCTCCGGAGACTTGGGGTGGAGCGATGTGGGAAGTTGGAAGGCGCTGGCGGAGTTGCTGGAACCGGACCAGCACAACAACGTACTGGTCGGCGACGATATCCTAGCTGTAGACGTCAGGAATTGCCTGGTCAAACAAAGCGAAAAGACCCTGGCCCTGCTGGGAGTCAAGGACCTGGTAATAGTTGAAACCAGGGATGTAATCATGATCTGCCCCAAGGAAGAGTCGCAGAATGTCCGGAAAATAGTCGACTTGCTGGTCGAACAAGGGCGCGATGTTCTGTTGTAAAGGAGGAAAGGCCATGATTTCTAGCCATATCTTCAGACAGTATGATATCCGGGGAGTGGTCGATCGGGAGTTGACCGACGCAACAGTGGGCAAAATAGCTCGAGCCTTCGCGACTTATGCTGTCCGGGCCGGGTATCGCAAGGTTCTCGTGGGAAGAGACAACCGGAAATCCTCCCCGCATTACCGGGACCTGGTGGTGGAGGCCTTGCGCGGCTCGGGGTGTGATGTGGTGGACCTGGGAGTAGTGGTGACGCCCATGTTCTACTTTGCCGCCCGTCACCTGGGAGTAAACGCCGGCTTGATGATCACGGCGAGCCATAATCCGGGTGACCATAACGGGTTCAAAGTCCTGGTGGGAGAATCGACTATATACGGAGAGCAGATCCAGGAGCTCCGACGGCTTGCCGAGAAGAATGAGTTTGTACAGGGACCGCGGGGGACTCTGGGAAAAATAGACATTGCCAGGGATTACATGGAAATGATCAAATCTAAGGTGGTGCTGGGGCCCAGGCGGCTCAAAGTTGTTGTGGACTGTGGAAACGGGACTGCTTCCTTTTTTGCGCCGGGCCTGTTCAGGGAACTGGGCTGCGAAGTGGTCGAGCTATATTGTGAATCTGATCCGGATTTTCCCAACCATCACCCCGATCCGGTTAAGGCGGAGAATTGCCTGGATCTGATTCGTGTGGTCCAGAAGGAAGATGCCGACCTCGGGATCGGGTTCGATGGAGATGGCGACCGGTTGGGTGTGGTAGATAAGGAAGGAAACATTATCTGGGGCGACATGCTAATGATTCTTTTCTGGAGGGAAATTCTGCCCAAGTATCCGGGTTGTGATTGTATTGTCGAGGTCAAGTGTTCACAGGGTCTCATCGATGAAATCAGAAGACTGGGAGGCAATCCCATCATCTTTAAGACAGGCCACTCCTTGATTAAAGCTAAGATGAAGGAGATAGGTGCGGTGTTCACCGGGGAGATGTCCGGGCACCTCTTCTTTGCCGACGAGTACTACGGGTACGATGATGCCCTGTATGCTGCCGCCAGGCTCCTGCGTATACTGTCCAACAGTGACCAAACCATTACTGCGATGCTATCCAGCGTTCCCCGGTATTACGCCACACCCGAGCTAAGGGTAAAAAGCAGTGATGAGGAGAAGTTCGCGGTGGTCAACAAAGTGCTGGAGCATTTCCGCGCGTCATACGATGTTATTGATGTTGACGGCGCCAGGATACTGTTCGAGAACGGGTGGGGGCTGGTGCGGGCCTCCAACACCGGACCGGAACTGATTGTGAGATGCGAGGGCAAGACCCCCGAAGCATTGGAGGATATTAAAAAGGAGTTGTTCGGCTACCTTCGGGGGCTGGGGCTGGAAATTGAGTAACCGGTTGACGGCCTTCCGTAGTATGATATAATAGTTAGTAATTAACTCAATAGACTATGTCAGGCGTTAGCTGGGCCTTTTGCGGGCAGCGGGGTCGACATCCGCGGGACTTCATCCATATGGTGAAGTCCTTTTTGATATGGGGGTGACAGAGCTTGGAAAGCCGGGAGAAAGCAGCGTGGTTATCTGTAGCCAGTAACATTACGCTAGTGGTAATGAAAACGATGGTTGGACTCATGATAGGGTCGGTGAGTGTTATTTCCGAGGCTATCCACTCTGCCAATGACCTCCTGGCGTCCTTCATAGCGCTTTTTGCGGTGAAAACAGCGGCCAAACCGCCGGATGAAAAGCATAATTTCGGCCACGGCAAGATCGAGAACATCTCCGGCACTATCGAGGCCTTATTGATATTCATTGCCGCCCTGCTTATTATCAAGGAGGCTGCGGAGAAGATTATGCACGGGGGAGAACCGCTCACTCCGGGCTGGGGAATTGTCGTGATGGGGGTTTCTGCCGGGGTGAACCTGGTGGTTTCGGAGTATCTAATGCGGGTGGCCCGCCACACCAATTCCATAGCCCTGGAAGCGGATGCCATCCACCTGCGGACCGATGTTTATACTTCCTTGGGAGTTTTCATGGGGCTGGTGTTGATCCATATAACCGGTCTCAATATCATTGACCCCATTGCTGCGATCGCGGTAGCCCTGCTTATTATCAGGGCGGCCTGGAATTTGACGGTGAAGTCTTTTGTTCCTCTTATCGATACCGCCTTGACCGAGGAAGAGATTAATGAGATTAAAGCAGTGCTGGATGAACACCGGGACGAGTTCGTAGAATATCATGACCTCCGGACCAGGAGAGCCGGGCGGGAAGCCCATATTGACCTGCACCTGGTGGCTTACGCTGAGACCAGTGTGGGCAAGATACATGATCTGTGCGACCAGATCGAATTCCGTATTACGCAACAGATTCCGTATTCCCATGTGCTCATTCATGTAGAGCCTTGTTCCCGGGATGAGGACCCTACCCCGGGGAACCGGCCAGGGTAAGACTATCTCAGTTTATGTAACCGGACGGCTCGAGTTGAGGGATTCCCTTTCTGGATGCCCGCTGCCATGGCCTGCCTGCCACCCGCTTCAGTCCCGTCTATGCCGTAAGCCAAAAAAATGCCATAATTGAATCAATCAATTAATGATGAGGTAATGTTCCAGTGAGAAAGTATCCAATTTGGCATTTCCGCAAGAGTAACGTCGACATCACGGGTAAGCTGCAAAAGGACCTGGGTCTTTCTCCGGTGCTGGCGCAGGTACTTTACCAACGCGGGATACGAGCTTCCCATGAGGCCCGCAAGTTCTTGTGGGGGGAAACCGGGGATCTGGAGGATCCTTGCTTGATCCCGGGGATGGAGCAGGCGGTTAACCGCCTGGAGGAAGCGAGGCGGCGCGGGCAGCGGGTGCTGATTTACGGCGTCTACGATGTGGACGGGATATGTAGCGTGATTCTCCTGAAAGAGTTCTTGGATTATCTGGGGATCGAGAATGACTACTACATTCCGAGCCGCTTTACCGAAGGGTATGGCCTTAACCGGGAGGCGGTGATACTGGCGAGTGCCCAAAATTATGAGCTGCTGGTAACGGTTGATTGCGGGGTATCCTCCGTAGAGGAAGTCACCCTGGCCGGAGATATGGGTTTGGAAGTAGTCATAACCGACCACCACCAGCCGCCGGAACAGCTTCCCCCGGCTCTAGCTGTGGTAAACCCCAAGCTGGTCCCGGGGGAGGTATCCTACAGGGACCTGGCTGGTGCCGGAGTGGTCTACAAGCTGGTAGCTGCCCTGGTGAGCCGTTTGCAGGTTGACTACGACTTGTCCGGCATGATGGACCTGGTGGCTCTGGCAACGGTGGCTGATATCGTTCCCCTGCTGGGGGAGAACCGTATCCTGGTAAAGGCCGGGCTAAAGTCGTTGGAATGTACCAGCCGGCCCGGGCTGCGGGCTTTGTTGGAGGAAACGGGCCTGAACGGGAAACAGCTCAGCACCTGGCATATAGGATTTGTTCTGGCGCCCCGGCTTAATGCCGCCGGCAGGATGGGTGAGGCAGCGGCTGCCGTCCAACTGTTAATGACTAGGGATAAGGAAGAGGCTGCGGGGCTTGCCCGTTTTCTTGATCAGCAGAACCGCCGACGCCAGGAGATCGAGGCGGAGATACTTGAACAGGCCCGGCAGGAAGTGGCTGCCACCATCGACACCGACAGGGACAAAGTTATCCTGGTTGGCAGGGAGGGGTGGCATCAAGGTGTAGTGGGAATAGTGGCGTCCAGAATTGCCGAAGCCTTTCAACGTCCGGCTATTCTGGTGTCCTGGGAGAATGACCGGGGGCGCGGTTCCGGGCGAAGTATTGCCGGTTTTGACCTCTACCAGGCCCTGAACCGCTGCCAGCACCTGTTGTTGAAATTCGGCGGACACCGGCAGGCGGCGGGCTTGACCCTGGAAAAGAGTCAGTTTGCCCAGTTCAAAGAGGAACTCAACCGAGTGGCGGAAGAAATACTGGCCGGAGAAGAGATGCGTCCCCAGATTGATGTTGACGCTGAAGTAAGTATCGAGGCGATAGATGTTGCCTTGCTGAAAGAACTGGAACTCCTGGAACCGTACGGGGAGGGGAATCCGGTGCCGAACCTGGTCCTGCGGCGGGCCCAGGTGGTAAACCCCGGGGTGGTGGGAAAGAATGCGGAACATCTCAAGTTTTGGATTGAAGGGGAAGGAAAAAGGCTGGAGTCAATTGCCTTCGGAATGGGAGAATTCATTCAACTCAGTTATTCGACCAGCCTTTTCGACGTGGTGTTTCAACCGGTCCTGGATACATACAATGGGGAAAGCAAACTGGTGTTGAAGGTCAAGGATATAAAGCCCAGCCGTCTACCGGACGATCCCCGGAGCGGTGCCCAGGGTTTGGTGTTCATGTATCCCCGAGGCCTTGTCTCGATGGAGGAGGATATTAAGAGTGAGTTGCAGGGGTCTCATCCGGTGCTATTGGTTTATCCCACCATGCGCTGTATGGAAAGGCATTTGCTTTCGGTGAAGAACTCCTTCCCTCGTCGGATACTGACTCCCCTGAACGGGGGATTAAGCCCGACCCAGCAAGCCAGAGCGGCAAGGGAGCTGGCATGGGGAAAGCCCCGGTTGTTTTTGACAACCAACGCATTTTTAAAATATTATATAAAAAACTTCTCTTTACCGGGCAATCTTCGTACAGTCCATTTCCTCTGGCCGGAAGAGCCGGTGCCGGACCTGTCAAGGGCAGGAACAGGCAACAATATTAGAGTGGTAAGACATGCGCCCGTCAGTAGCCCTTTGGTGGAATCCAAGTTGCTGGACGATTGGGACGGGCTGAAAGGTGCCTTCATCTATACCAACCGGGACAGGACGGTTCGCAACCTGTGTCAGCGTTGGGAAAAACCTGCCCTGGAAGCCGGGGTAACCGATCTTACGCAGCGCCGGCAGGCCAGGCACCGGTTTTTAAGGGGGGAAAGCGAGGTACTGATCTCTGATGCCAGGTTCGGTGCCAATTTCCCACTGGTAGACCGTTTGGATAAACTGGTATTCGCCGATTCCCCTTATGGGCTTTATGAAGCGCACGCCCTGACCAGTCAGATTGGGAAGGGTGAAGTGGAGGTGCTGCTGGGTTTTAGCGGGACTGACCTGGAATTCAACCAGCATTACCTGGAAAAGAATTTCCCCGATATTGAAACGATTAGGGCTTTCCTGCAGTATTTAGGTAGGAGGGTGGGACGGGCTTGTCTCACTCTTGATAGGGCGCTGAAAGACGACCTGGTGGAATTTGTGGGCAGGAAGGTGGAAGATGCCGAACTGGGCGCCGTTTTGCGCATCCTGGTTGAGTTGCACTTGTGCCAGGTCCGGCGGCAAGGCGCCACGATGCAGTTGTTTTTTACCGGGGCCAAAACGGGCCGGGTGAATGTGCAGGATTCCCCGTATTTTCTCGAGGGGATGGCAGAAAAGGAGAGTTTCCGCAGGTGGCGCGAAGCATGTAAAATCGGTTAAGTGGTGATGCTATGGAGCCGGCACGACTTATCAGGCAAATACAGTGTTATAACCCGAATGAGGATATCGAACTGGTGAGAAAGGCTTACAGTTTTGCCGATATGGCCCATGCCGGTCAAACCCGGATTTCAGGGGAAGCCTATATTGTGCATCCCCTGGAGGTAGCCATCATACTTGCTGAATTGGAACTGGACACGGCCACCCTGGTAGCGGCCCTGCTTCACGATGTGGTTGAAGACACCGGGACAACCCTGGATGATATCAGGAGGCAATTCGGGGATGAAGTGGCCCTGTTGGTCGATGGTGTGACCAAGCTGGGCCGGCTGCAGTTTATGTCCAAAGAAGAAGCCCAGGCGGAGAACCTGCGTAAAATGTTTCTGGCCATGGCCCGAGACATCAGGGTGCTCCTGATAAAGCTGGCTGACCGTCTCCACAATATGAGGACCCTGGGCCATCACAGCCATGAAAAACAGAAGGAAATAGCTCAGGAGACCCTGGAGATATTTGCTCCCCTGGCCCACCGGCTGGGGATATTCAGATTTAAGTGGGAACTTGAAGATCTCTCCTTTCTTTACCTGGAACCCGAAACCTACCACGAACTATCCAAACGGCTCAAAGTTAAACGCAAGGAAAGAGAAGAATATGTACACCATCTCATTGATATGATTCGAGAGGGGCTGGACCAGGTAGGCATCGAAGCCGATATCGCGGGGCGCCCCAAGAACTTGTACAGCATTTATACCAAGATGTTGAAACAGGGCAAAGACCTGGATGAAATATATGACAAGATCGCCATCAGGGTGATAGTGAACTCGGTACGTGACTGCTACGGGGTACTGGGAATAATCCACACCATGTGGAAGCCCCTGCCGGGAAGATTCAAGGATTATATTGCCATGCCCAAGCCGAACATGTACCAGTCACTCCACACCACCTTGATCGGCCGCGGGGGCGAACCCTTCGAAGTGCAAATAAGGACATGGGAAATGCACCGGACAGCAGAGTATGGCATTGCCGCGCACTGGCGTTACAAGGAGGGTAAGCCCGGGGACAAAGACCTGGACGAGAAGCTTTCCTGGCTGCGCCGGATCCTGGAATGGCAGCAGGATGTGAAGGATACCCGCGAGTTTATGGAGTCCCTGCGCATTGACCTTTTTGCCGATGCGGTCTTTGTGTTCACTCCCAAGGGCGATGTTATCGAACTTCCCCGGGGAGCCACTCCGGTGGATTTTGCCTACCGGGTGCACACCGAGGTGGGCCACCGCTGTGTAGGAGCCACGGTGAACGGGCGCATAGTTCCCCTGGATCACCAGCTGGTCAACGGTGACATAGTAAGGATTATAACCTCCAAACAGTCTGCCGGGCCCAGCCGGGATTGGTTGAATTTTGTCAAGACTTCGCAGGCCAAGAGCCGTATCAAACAGTGGTTCAAAAAGGAAAAGCGGGAAGAAAACATCATCAGGGGCCGGGAGATACTGGAGGCCGAGCTGAAGAAGAACCACCTGGATGTCAAGGAATTCCTGAAGGACGACTGCATACTCAAGATCGGGCAGAAATTCAGCCTGAGTAAGGTGGAAGATGTTTTCGCAGCGCTGGGAGACGGTGCTCTGACTACCAACCAGGTCATCGGCAAAATGAAGGAAGATTTCTTCCGCCAAAAGAGACTGGACGACCTGTTGGCCAGGAGTGTGCAACAGAAGCCCCCTACCAGGAAACAGACCGGATATGGGGTAAACGTCAAGGGAGTCCAGGACGTGGAGACCCGCCTGGCTCACTGCTGTAACCCGCTACCGGGAGATGAAATTATCGGCTACATTACCCGGGGCAAAGGCGTGTCGGTGCACCGCCTGGATTGCCCCAATATCCAAGCTCATTTCCGGCATAAAACCGAAATTGACCGCCTGGTGGAGGTTGAATGGAACTACAGCAACCAGGGCGTCTACACAGTGGAGATTGAGGTTACCGCCGTGGACCGTCCCCGTCTTACCATGGATGTTATGGGGGTGATTGCCGAAGCCCATATCCCCATCAACTCCATCTTTTCCCGTGCGCTGAGAAACAGCAAGCTGGCCAGTATGAAGCTGAAACTCGAGATCAAAGATCCGCAACACCTCCAGGCCATCATGCAGCGGATCGCCAAGGTGAGGGACGTGATGGAGGTCAGGCGCATCACCCACTCATGAGGCTTTCCGGATGCGGGTCTTCATGCGCCCGGCAGTCAGTTGGAAGTCTGTTTATTGGGGAGGAATTTGGTTGCGGGCGGTAGTACAAAGAGTTACTTCGGCAAGAGTATTGGTAAAAGGCGCCGAGGTTGGTAAAATAGATAACGGATTGGTGGTCCTCCTGGGTGTAAAAAAAGGGGATACCGGGTCGGCCGCCAGTTACCTGGCGGGCAAGTTGTGCAACCTGAGAATTTTCGAGGACGAGGAGGGCAAAATGAACCTTTCCCTGCTCGAAGTGGGCGGGAAGGTGCTGGTTGTTTCCCAGTTTACCCTGTACGGGGATGCTCGTAAGGGAAGGAGACCAGGGTTCAGCGATGCGGCGGTTGCCGAAGAGGCGGCGCCTTTGCTGGATACGTTTATCCGGGAGCTCAAAGAGAAAGGTGTTGGGGTGGAAACCGGAGTATTCGGAGCAACCATGCTGGTTGAAATTCACAATCATGGCCCCTGTACCATACTTCTGGACAGTGAAAGGATTTTCTAAGGAGGGGTACCCGTTGATTCTAAAATGGTTGGAAGTGGGAGCCATAGCAGCCAACTGCTATGTTATAGGCTGTGAAGAGACGCTTGAGGGAGTCGTCATAGATCCTGGTGGTTCAGCCCAGGCTATACTGCGGGTGATTAAAGACCTCAACCTGAATATTAAGTACATCATCAATACTCACGGGCATATTGATCACATTGGTGCCAACCGTCAAATCAAAGAAGCCACGGGCGCCAAGATCCTGATCCATGAAGATGACGCCAAGATGCTTACCAACCCGGCTTCGAACTTCTCAATGTTCATGGGGCGCAATATTACCAGTCCTGGGGCGGACGAGTTCCTCAGGGACGGGGATATCATCAAAATTGGGAACACTGTTGAGTTAGAGGTAATCCATACGCCCGGCCATTCGCGAGGCGGGGTCTGCCTGAAAACTGATAACATGATTTTTGCAGGTGACACGCTGTTTGCCGGTTCTATAGGACGTACCGATTTTCCCGGAGGCTCATATAAAACCCTCATCGAATCCATTAAAGAAAAGATACTGTGCTATGACGACGATGTGGTAGTGTACCCCGGTCACGGACCGGCCACCACGGTTGGCTTTGAGCGCAAGCATAACCCATTTCTTTAGAAAGTAATGACGGAACCGGAAGCAGGAAAAAAGAAGCCGGCTGCGCCGGGTATATTCACAAAACAGTTTACAGGCGGGCAAGTCCTGTGATATATTTTTCTTGTCCAGCATAGCAGCAAAGGTGATGATGAAGGAAAGTAGCTCCGTGGAATCCTACAGGGAGGAGGCGTCGTGACTGGAAGCGCCTCCAGGAGGAAGCAGAGTGAAGTTCCCTTCTGAACTCCCGGCTGAAACCAGTTCAGGCAAGTAGGTCGAGGCGGAGACTTCCACCGTTAAAAGGAAGGGGATATCGGATGACAGATCCCGTATCCTGAACGAGCGGACCTTAGTCAAGTTGGGTGGTACCGCGGAAAGCCAGCTTTCCGTCCCAAGGGAGGGAAAGCTTTTTGTTTGGTTGGGGAACTGTATCCCGTATCCTGCCGAGTGGGCTTTTAAGCCAAATTGGGTGGTACCGCGAGCAGGCATAACCTCTCGTCCCTTTGTCGGATGAGAGGTTTTTAATTTATAGGAGGTGGTGGCTATGACCAGTGACTTTGACTTTATACCGCCAGGTTTTTATGGAGCGAATGGATACTTGCGAAGGGGGGAAAGGAATGCCGGTTCTATTAAAGGAAGAAGGAAGAGAGATAAAGGTAAAATAACATAAAGATAAGGTTAAGACGAGAGTCTCGGTGGGAGGTCGTGTTTTCGGCAGTGAAGAGGTGGTAATCATAGCCGGGCCGTGCGCCGTCGAGAGTGAGGAGATGTTGTGGGAAATTGCCGTCAGGATAAAAGAAGCAGGGGCGGCACTGCTGAGAGGTGGGGCGTATAAGCCCAGGACTTCCCCCTATAGCTTTCAGGGGCTTGGCGAACAAGGCCTGAAGGTACTGGCCCGGGTGGGTAAGGCACTGGATATGCCCGTAGTCACCGAAGTGGTGGACACCGGGGATGTTGAGACGGTGGCGGCTTATGCCGACGTTCTGCAGGTAGGCGCCAGGAACATGCAGAATTATTCACTGCTCAAAAAGTTGGGGACCATCGACAAGCCGGTGATACTTAAAAGGGGTATATCGGCCACTGTTGAAGAATGGCTGATGGCGGCCGAGTATATCTTACTGGCCGGCAACGAGCAGGTAGTTTTGTGTGAGCGGGGGATTCGCACTTATGAGCCCTGGACCCGCAATACGCTGGATCTGTCAGCAGTTGCCCTGGTTAAACACCTGTCCCACCTGCCGGTGATAGCGGACCCGAGTCATGCCACCGGTCTTGCCCACCTGGTCGGGCCGATGGCCAGGGCGGCGGTGGCAGCTGGCGTTGACGGGCTCATGGTGGAGGTGCACATAGCCCCAGAGCGGGCTTTGTCGGATGGGGCACAGTCCTTGACTCCGGACCAGTTCGGCCATCTGGTCCGTGAAGTCGACCTTCTGGCCGGCCTGATGGGAAGGAGGGTCCGGTAAGATGGAGGTAACATGTGCAGTTCTCGGCCCCAGGGGTACCTTTTCCAGTGAAGCTGCCCACCGCTACTGGGGTGGGAACGTCAAACTGTTGGAGGTGGACAGCATTGCGGAGGTTTTCTACATGGTTACCCATGGTTCCGTAGACGCGGGGATGGTACCGCTGGAAAACAGCTTGTCCGGAAGTATAGCCACGACCATGGACAAACTGGAAGAGAATCCGGTATTTATTGCCGGAGAAATACTCATGTCTATCAACCACTGTCTCCTGGCTGCCGCCGCTCTATCTCTGCACGAGGTTGAACTGGTTATATCCCAGCCCCAGGTCCTGGTACAGTGTGAGAAGTTTCTCAAGACCTTTCTCCCTGAAGCCCGCCGGGAGATTGTCGAAAGCACGGCCCGTGCGGCCAGCATCATTAGAACGGAGACCCGGCGGGCGGCAGCCATAGGACCATACCAGGCTGCATCCATATACGGCCTCAAGGTCATACGGTCAGGGATACAGGACAATCCTAACAACAAGACCAGGTTTATTCACCTGAGCCGGACCCTGAGCTACTCCGAAGGGGCCGACAAGAGCTCCCTGGTTTTTTCGCTACAGGATAGACCGGGGGCTCTCTACCGGGCTGTGGGTGCATTTGCCCGCCGGAACGTCAACATGGTCAAGATTGAATCACGCTCCCGGCAGCACCGGTCTGATGAATACCGATTTTTCGTAGATATCGAAGGTACGCCCCGCAACGCGCAGGTGGCAGAAGCTTTGCACGAGTTGCAGGAAGTCAGTATTGGCTATCGTTTTCTGGGTAGTTACCGGTCGGCCGAAAAGCGAGGGGAGGGAAATGCCAAACGACAGGTTGTTGCACAGGTTGGGAAGTAAGGGAAACTGAGATAGGAGTGGACATGGAGTGATAATCCGGGTTGAAGCCGCACCCCCCGAGTTGATCAGCCGCCTGCACGATATTGTCAGGCTCTATTACCCGGGTTGCTGCCTGGTAACCGGGCAGGTGGCCGGGGTCGCCGCAAGCATTAGCATAAAGATGGCAAGAAAGAAAGAGGGTGAGGCTCTCCACCTGCAGGCTGAGGTAAGCAGCAATGGCCGGAAAACCGCTGCTGAAGAAGTGTTTCCCCTGCCGGGGAACGATAGGGAAAAAGAAGGGGAGGCCCGGCGGCTGGCACGGCTGTTTATCTACCGGCTTCTTTCACGGCATCATGGGGGAAAAACTTACCCCTATGGAATCCTTACGGGGGTCAGACCTACCAAGCTGGTGCACCGGTGGTTGGATGAGGGAATGGATGGTGCAGACATTGAACAGGTATTGCGGGAGAAGTACGCGTTACGCCATGACAAAGCACGGCTGCTGACCGGTATTGCCGGAAGGAACCGTGGCTACTTGCCGGTCCCGGAAGAGGCTGCCCGTCTTGTCAGTGTGTACATCGGTATCCCGTATTGCCCGAGCCGGTGTCATTATTGCTCGTTTCCGGGTACGGTCCTCGAGGATTACTGCGGGCAATTGAAGCCATTCCTGGAAGCCCTCCGGAAGGAGGTGGAAGCCCTGGGACGAGCCCTGCATGAGTTGAAGCTGGCAGTGCAGTGTATATACGTCGGAGGGGGCACCCCCACGGTGCTGGCTGAAGATGACCTGAGCCGGATGTTTGACTGGTTACATCGTTACTACATCAGTGACCAGACGGTGGAAATAACGGTAGAGGCGGGACGACCCGACACCCTCAACCCGACCAAGCTCAGGACCCTGGCCGGGCTCGGGGTAAGCCGGATTTCGGTTAACCCCCAGACCATGAACGACCCTACTTTGCGGCTCATAGGGAGGAATCATTCCGTCGAGGAGGTGGTGCGTTCGGTAGAATGGGCGCGAGAAGCGGGATTCAGACAAATCAATATGGACTTGATAGTGGGGCTACCCCACGAGGGGATAGCTGAAAACACGAACACAGCAGAAATGGTCTTACAGTTAAGGCCGGAAAACATTACTGTTCACACGCTGGCCTTGAAGAGAGGTTCATTGCTGGCACAAACTCCGGTTAGCGAATCTCTGCAGGAGCGGGTGGAAGAGGTAGAACAAGGGGTGAAACTCTTTCAGGACTTGTTGACCGCAGCCGGTTATGTTCCTTACTATCTTTACCGCCAGAAGTATATGCGGGCCAACCTGGAGAACCTGGGTTACGCATTTCCCGGCCAGTTCTGCATCTATAACATCCAGGTGATAGAAGAGCGGCAGACAATTCTCGGCCTGGGTTGTGGCGCCGCCAGCAAGTTTGTGAATCCCCGGGGCTGGACATTGAAGTCCCTTTACAACCCCAAAGACCCGGTGAGTTACCGGAATTCTGTGGACCGTCTGGCGGGGCGCAAAGTTGACAACCTGCTGGGGCTTGGCATAGAATAAGTTTTAGTATTTTAGGCAGTTTTGCCCGTTTTTTGGAGGAATCATGGACATAACGGGGCCGCGTGGCACTTATGATATACTGCCGGATAAAGTCGGAAAATGGCACCGGCTGGAGCGGGTAATGAGGCAAACCGCAGAACTGTATGGGTATCAGGAGGTTAGAACCCCGCTCTTTGAGCATACCGAGCTCTTTGCCCGTGGTGTGGGAGATACGACGGATATCGTGCAGAAAGAAATGTACACCTTCCAGGATAAGGGCGGGCGCAGCTTGACCCTGCGACCGGAAGGTACCGCGCCATGTGCCCGGGCTTTTATCCAACACCGGGTTTACAGCCAACCGCAACCGACCAAGTGGTATTACATTGGTCCCATGTTCCGCTATGACCGGCCGCAAGCCGGGCGTTACCGCCAGTTTCACCAGTTTGGGGCAGAAACCTTTGGGAGCCGTAGCCCGGCCGTGGACGCGGAAATCATCACCCTGATGGTGGATATTGTAACCCGGCTGGGTTTAAGAGATTATGAGGTTCATCTCAACAGCGTGGGATGTGGGAGATGCCGCCTGGAATACCGGCGGAAACTGGCGGAGTTTTTACAGCCCTTGCAAGCCGAACTCTGTGACGATTGCCGGAAAAGAGTAGATATAAACCCGTTGAGGATTATCGATTGCAAGGAGCGGAGATGCCAGGAGGTTCTAACCGGATTGCCCGTATTGCGCGACTACCTCTGTGCGGAATGTGCTGGTCATTTTGCCGCTGTACGCAGGTATTTAGACCAGTACGCGATAGCTTACGTTCTGGACGACCGTTTGGTCAGGGGACTTGACTACTACACCAACACTGCTTTTGAACTTCACGTTGCCGGGATCGGTGCGCAAAGCGCAGTGGGAGGTGGTGGCAGGTACGATGGCCTGGTGGCCGCATGCGGAGGTCCGGATGTCCCGGGCATTGGGTTTGCCATTGGCATGGAAAGGCTTCTGTTGGCTCTGGAGGAAAATCTGGTGGAAGCAGTGCTTCCTGAAGGATTGGAAGTGTTTGTGGCCTATACTGGTGAAGAGTGTGAAGTGGTAGCCCACCAGGTACTGCGGGAACTACGGCAGGCCGGCATCAGAACCGACCGCGACTATATGGGGCGTAGTCTTAAGGCTCAGATGAAACAGGCTGACCGGTTGCAGGTCGCTCTGGTCGTCCTGATTGGTGAGGAGGAAATGAAAAAGAGTTTTTACACATTACGAGACATGGATACCAAAGCGCAGTACCAAATTGAGCAAGCCATGCTAGTCACCGAAATAAAACGGATTTTGGGAAAGTAACAGGGAGGTAGCTAAGGTGTTGAAAAGGACCCACAGTGCTCGGGAGATCACTCCACTAATGGTTGGGCAAAAGGTGGTTCTAAACGGTTGGGTGGACACCCGCCGGGACCATGGGGGCTTGATATTTGTGGACTTGCGGGACCGTTCCGGCGTAATCCAACTGGTTTTCAGTCCCGACGTGGACGCGGAAGCTTTCCGGATAGGGGAACAGGTGCGCGGGGAGCATGTTATTGCTGTTGCCGGGCAGGTAAGGATGCGACCGGAGGGCACGGAAAACCTGAACCTGGAAACCGGGACGGTGGAGGTATATGTTGACCGGGCCGAGGTTTTCAACAAGGCGAAAACGCCTCCCTTTTACATTGAGGACAATGTGGACGTAGATGAGCTGCTCCGCCTGCGTTACCGCTACCTGGATCTCAGGCGGCCCGAAATGAAGAGGAACCTGGAATTGCGACACCGGATAACCAAAGCCCTACGGGACTTCTTGGACGACCGGGGCTTCCTGGAGATTGAGACGCCAATGCTTACCAAAAGTACCCCGGAGGGTGCCCGGGACTACCTGGTCCCCAGCCGGGTGCATCCGGGAGAATTCTATGCCCTGCCGCAGTCACCGCAACTTTTCAAGCAGTTGCTGATGGTGGCCGGAATGGAAAAGTATTTTCAGGTCGCCAGGTGCTTCCGGGACGAGGATCTGCGGGCCGATCGCCAGCCCGAGTTTACCCAGCTGGACATGGAGATGTCTTTTATTGACGAGGAAGACATTCTGGGGTTGGTGGAAGCAATGTTGGCCCATGTCTTTGCCCAGGGGCTCGGTCTTTCGATAACTACCCCCTTTCCCAGGTTGACCTACCGGGAGGCCATGCGGCGGTACGGGACCGACAAGCCTGATCTCCGTTTCGGTTGGGAATTGGTCGACCTGACCGACCTGGTGCGGGAAGTCGATTTTGCGGTATTTTCCACAGCCATTCAGGCGGGGGGAGTGGTCAGAGCACTTAATGCCAGAACCTGTGGTTCATTCTCCCGGAGGGAGATCGATGACCTGACCCGCTCGGCGTTGAACTGGGGCGCCAAAGGGTTGGCCTGGATCAACGTAACCGCAGAAGGTCCGAAGTCCCCCATAGTCAAGTTTTTCAGCCAGGCGGTAATAGAGCAGATCCTGGAGGCCCTCGAGGCCCGGGTGGGAGATTTATTGCTGTTTTGTGCCGACCAGGAAGCAGTGGTGGCCAGGGTGCTGGGGGCGCTGCGGCTGGAACTGGCCGGTAAACTGAACCTGGTGAACCGGGATGATTTCAAATTTGTCTGGGTGGTCGATTTCCCCCTGCTCGAGTACGATGAAGAGGAAAAAAGGTATGTGGCCGTTCACCATCCGTTTACTTCGCCACGCGAAGATGACATTCCCTTGCTGGAGACCGAACCATTAAAGGCGCGGGCACGTGCCTACGACTTGGTACTCAATGGGGTCGAGATCGGAGGAGGCAGCATAAGAATCCACCAGCGAGAATTGCAGGAAAAGATGTTTTCCTTGTTGGGCCTGTCCGCGGAAGAAGCCCGGGATAAATTCGGCTTCATGCTGGAGGCTTTTGAATATGGCACACCTCCTCATGGAGGAATCGCCTTCGGCCTGGATCGGTTGTTAATGCTCATGGCCCGCCGGGAGAGCATTCGTGATATGATTGCCTTCCCCAAAACCCAGAGTGCTTCCTGCCCCATGACCATGGCCCCGTCTCCGGTTTCCGACAAACAGCTAAAGGAGCTGGGCATTAAGGTAAGAACCAGGTAGGTTCCTTTCTTGAAAACTCAGGTCGGCTGTGATATTATTGAGGTGACACAGGAACCATGTGTACAGAGGTCTGAAGTCCCTGCTGTGTTCGTGATAAGCCAGTTGATTTTGGCCCAACACCAAAATTAAGGGAGCCTGGACTCTGGGTGTAGCTTGCATGCCCAAATAGTTGGGAAGCGAAAAACACTCAGGAGGGCACCCACCTGCTGGGGAAGCAGGTTCAAAATAACTGGCTCCACACGACTCGGTGGGGCTTTTTCAGTTTATGGAGGCCGGCTGATGGAAGAACAGTGGCTCAGAACAAGAGCACTAATTGGAGAAGAAGGATTACGCATTTTAGCCAATTCGTGGGTGGCGCTGTTCGGCCTGGGAGGGGTGGGGTCCTTCACTGCCGAGGTCCTGGCCCGGTGCGGAGTTGGCAGGTTAACCCTGGTGGATTATGATGTAGTAACCGCTTCCAACCTTAACCGCCAGTTGGTAGCCCTCCATTCCACGGTTGGCAAGCTAAAAGTTGAAGTGATGAAAGAGCGTATCCTGGACATAAATCCTTCTGCATATGTTACCACTTTTCCCACAAGCTATAACCGGGAGACCACCGACCGGATAATATCGCAACCCTACGATTACGTAGTCGACGCCATCGACTCGGTAAACGACAAGCTCTTGCTCCTGCAAACCTGCCGGGAAAAGGGGATTCCGGTGATCAGCTGCATGGGAACCGGTTACCGGATGAATCCAAGTCTGCTGGCAGTGGGAGACATCCGGGAGACCAGTCGCTGTCCCCTGGCCCGCAAAATTCGTCGGGGTTTACGCCAGGCGGGAATTGAAGGTGGCATTAAGGTAGTATACTCCAGGGAGGATCCCCGGTCGGTGGAGAAGTACCCGGGTGTGGTGCCAAGTATGGCCCTGGTTCCCCCGGCGGCAGGTATAATGATGGCGGCCGAGGTAGTGCGGGACCTGCTTACAGTAAAGGGTGGTGTAATTGAAGGTAGGCTACCGGGTCATCGGTGAACTGAAAAAAGTGGTGGAGCCGGACCGGGGACAACTGGAGTTGCCTGCCGGTTCTACGGTGGGAGACCTCATGACCAGGCTGGCAGTGCCGGAGGGCAAGCTGGTTATAGCAGTGGTCGAGGGACGGAGGAAGCACAAGAGGGACCTGTTGGAGGATGGAAAAGAGGTTGTTCTTATTCCCCCGGCGATAGGTGGTTAACCCGCAGCAGTTGGGACATGGATTGAATGATATATTGAGGAGGGTTTTAAGTGTATTGGGATAAAGAAATGGAATGTATGCCTCGCGAGAAGCTCGAAGAGCTTAAACTGAGGCGGATTAAGGAGACTGTCTTCCGGGTATACGCATTTGTGCCCAGTTACCGCGAAAAGATGGATACTGCAGGCGTAAAGCCTCAAGACATACAGACACTGGAAGACATTCAATACCTGCCATTTACTACCAAGCAAGACCTGCGTGATAACTACCCCTTCGGCCTGTTTGCGGTGCCGATGTCGGAAGTAGTGCGTATCCAGTCTTCTTCCGGGACTACCGGAAAACCGACGGTAGCAGGCTACACCCGAAGGGACATTTTAACTTGGTCAGAGCTGGTGGCCAGGGCTCTTACCTGTGCCGGGGCCAGCCGGCACTCGATTGTTCAAGTAGCCTACGGTTACGGTCTTTTCACCGGGGGGCTGGGAGCTCATTACGGTGCGGAGAGAATTGGAGCATCTGTCATACCTAGCTCGGGTGGAAACACTCAGCGTCAGGTGATGTTGATGCAGGATTTTGGAACAACGCATTTGGCTTGTACACCTTCTTATGCCCTCTTTATCTATGATGTAATGCGAAGTATGAATATATCTCCTGAGGATCTTAAACTCAGGGCGGGTATCTTTGGAGCGGAGCCCTGGACAGAGAACATGAGAAGCGAGATCGAAACCAAGCTTCGGATCAGTGCCCATGATATCTATGGAATGACTGAGCTTATCGGGCCCGGGGTAGCCATTGACTGTTCCTGCAAAGAAGGCTTGCATATCTGGGAAGATCACTTTGTACCGGAAATCATCGATCCTGATACCGGCAAAGTCCTACCCCCCGGTTCGGAGGGCGAACTGGTTATAACTACCATAACTAAGGAAGCCTTCCCACTCATCAGGTACCGAACGAGGGATCTGACTTCATTGAATTATGAACCTTGTAAGTGTGGACGCACCCACGTTAGAATGAAGAAAGTAAAAGGGCGCTCGGATGACATGATTATTGTACGTGGGGTCAATGTTTTCCCCTCGATGGTGGAAAGTATACTCTTAAGAGTTCCCGGGGTCGAACCGCATTACCTTTTAATCGTTGAAAGGGATGGAACCTTGGATGAGTTAGAGATTTTGGTCGAAGTTTCGGAAAAGGTTTTTTCAGATGAAGTGAGGAAATTGGAGGAATTGAACAAGCTGATAAGGAAAGAATTAGAGAGTGGTTTGGGCATCGCCGTAAAGGTCCGCCTGGTTGAGCCCGGGTCTATCGAACGTAGTGAAGGCAAGGCCAAGAGAGTGGTTGATAAGCGCAATTTGTAAGGAGGGGTATCATGGTTAAGCAGATCTCCGTTTTTCTGGAGAACAAGGCGGGAAGGTTGGCCAGTGTGCCCCGGGTACTGGGGAATGCTGGCATAAACATCCGTGCCTTGTCGATAGCCGACACTTCTGATTTCGGGATTCTACGCCTGATCGTAAATGACCCCCCTCGGGCTTACCAGATACTTAAAGAATCCGGTTACACAGTGAGTGAAACGGAAGTAATGGCGGTCAGAGTCCCCGACTCCCCCGGGGGCCTCGCCGGGGTGTTGGAAGTCATGGCGGAGGCGGGGATCAATATCGAGTACCTTTATGCTTTTATAGGCACCACGTCCGAAGATGCGCTGGTGATTTTCAAGGTCGAGAATGTGGATGAAGCCGCGAAGCTCTTTATCGCCAAGGGCATTCAATTCCTGGAAGATAAGGAGGTATACGCACTGTAGAAGCGTGACGGGAGACGGTTCTCTGTCACACCCATACCCTGGCGCGCCCGTACCAGCAGGAGAATGAAAACAGCATATTTGTTGGCGTGTGTTAACCGGCTCGCTCACCCGGCACTCAGCCTCCGTTTGCCCATCCTTGAAGATGGCAATGTTGACCACCAGTGTACGCTCGTTCTCTTGTCGGATCATAACCAGCTGAGTGCCGGATGCATCTGCGGTTTCAAACTATTTTCATAGCAGCAAAAGGGGGAATTGATGTGGGTGGAAGCGTGGAGGTGGAGGTGCGCCACCAGGAAGAAATGACCGTGGCCACTATCCGGCGTCACATACCCGTTGGGAGTACGGGCGAACTTATCCGGGAGCTTAGGCAAGCCTGTGAGGCGAAGCGGGTTAACGTCATCGGGCCGCCTTTGGCTATTTACTATGACCGGGAATTTAACCCGGACAAGACTGATGTTGAGGTCTGCTTTCGGGTGACCATGGCTTTCGTCGGGGATGAAGAGGTGCGCTGCCGTATCCTGCCCAGGGGAAGGCTGGCGACCTGCCTTCACCGGGGCGGCTATGACACCATTGGCGAGAGTTACCGCAGAGTTATTGAATGGATAGACCGGGAAGGTTATCGTATTATCGGCCCTCCCCGTGAAATCTACCTGAAAGGGCCGGAATCCGGGGAAGCCCCTTCCGGTTACCAGACGGAAATCCAGTTCCCCATTTTGTAGCACTTATGACCAGCCGTTACCGAACGCCGGGCTTACCCACTATCCGTATATGTCGAAACAGTTCTATTTCAGGAAGACTTTGTAGCAGGGTAAGGGTGTAAGGATCCTGCGGCCCGGTTGTATAATGTTAAAGAAATATACAACAAATATACAACCGGGGCAGGCGAATATGACTTTTATTAGGGGCTGTATAGTAATAGAGGTAATAATCCTTTGCCTCTTGGCTATTTCTTCTATCACAAGATAAGACGACCACCGCATGCAGCACTGTGGGGAGCAGTGTCTTTTTTTATGTGGCGTGCAGGTCTTTTGCAAGGAGGATGTTTGCTTGGCCGGCCTGAACGAGTACGTTGGGAATATTCACATTCATACCACCTATTCGGATGGTTCCGGGTCTGTTGCTGTTGTTGCTACAGAGGCCCGGGCAGCCGGGCTGGACTTTGCGATAATAACTGATCACGGCACCCTTGCAGGTAAGTATGAAGAGGGTTACCACGAGGGGGTTCTGATCTTGGTTGGCATGGAGATCAACGAAAAGTGCAACCATTACCTGGCCCTGAACCTGAGAGAGGAGGTGCTCAACTGTGATGCCCGCCCTCAGAAGGTGATTGACGAGGTAAGGAAACGGGGAGGGATAGGTTTCCTGGCCCACCCGATGGAGACAGGTTCGCCCTTGTACGAGCAAGGAACAGTTTATCCCTGGACCGATTGGGAGGTGTCGGGTTTTAACGGCATTGAAATCTGGAACTTGCTCAGCCAGTGGAGGGACGGGATTACCAGCTTGTGGAGAGCTTTCTACTTGAGCTTCTGTAATCCCCATCGGGCCCTGACCGGACCTTATCCGGAGCTGCTGGCCAGGTGGGATAAGCTACTGGAAGAGAGCCCGGTGGTGGGCATCGGAGGCTCTGATGCCCATGCCATCAAGGTTAAACTGGGTCCGCTTAAGTTTGCCCTGATGGATTACCGCCTGTCTTTCCGTTGTATCAACACCCATATCTTGACTGAGGATCCATTTACCGGAGAGGATCTCCACGATGCCCAGCAAGTCTATGACTGCCTATCAGGCGGCCGGTGTTTTGTAGCCTATGACTACTTTATGTCTTCCCGGGGGTTCCGCTTTTCTGCCAGTGACGATGGGCACCAGGTGCAAATGGGGGAATCCGTTTCCTGGTCGCCCCGGCTGCTACTCCTGGCTGAAACACCGTTCCCTGCTTGGGTAAGACTTATCCGCAATGGCCAGCTGTACCGGACCGGTACGGGTTGTTCCCATACCTTCGCGGCTCTGGTTCCGGGTGTCTACCGCCTGGAAGCCTACCACCACCACCGCAAGTCACTCCGTCCCTGGATTTTTTCGAACCCCATCTATGTAACCGATTAAGCTGTTTCTTGTCTGCCTTAGATGCGGTGCGTGATATTCGCTGTTTTGAGATGCCATAGGTCTCTGCTTTGCTCCGATAAACGACCGCAGTAATTTGACAAGAATAAGTGTCTGCCCGCACGAAATAGCGAGCTTCCCACCTCTATTTCTTTGTCCCACTTTCGTCCTCGGTTTGTCCTGTTTACCATAGTAAAATGGTCCTGGCCGGCAAAACGATGAGAGGCCGCGATTCCCGGGTTTATGCGGCTTTTGCCGGCTGTGAAGCCCAGGCGGACCAGTAGCTTAACAAAAGCTACCCTTATCACAAAGGAGGAAACCATTTGCCACAATAGAATAAAGTGGTGTAAAGTGGAGTAAAGTGGAGCATGATCCCTGTAAACTACGGAGATGAGGCAGAACAAATGTTCTTAGGAGAATACCAGCATACCCTTGACGCCAAGGGCCGTATAACCATACCGGCCAAGTTGAGAGAAGGGCTCGGGGATAAGTTCATAGTCACCAAAGGTCTGGACAATTGCCTGTTTCTTTACCCGCTCGACGAGTGGAGGGTGCTGGAGGAAAAGCTGCGCACTTTGCCCTTCACGCGCAAGGATGTTAGGGCCTTTGTCCGCTTCTTCTTTTCCGGGGCTTCCGACTGCGAGGCGGATCGCCAGGGCAGGATTGTTCTGCCGGCCGGGCTGCGGGAATATGCCCGGATCGATAAGGAGGTTATAATTGTCGGGGTTGGTTCCCGGGTTGAAGTTTGGGCCAAAGAGTTGTGGGAAAACTACCTCCAGGATGCCGGGGATTCGTACGTGGAGATAGCGGAGAAACTTGACGAACTCGGTTTCTAAACGAGGAGTTGAAAGACTTGCACAAACCGGTATTGCTGGAGGAAACTGTTTCTTTACTGGTTACCGACCCCCGGGGTATCTATGTGGACTGTACGGTGGGTGGGGGCGGTCATCTGGCCCGCCTGGCGGAAAGGCTGGAAGCGGAGGCCACTCTGGTTGGAATTGACAAAGACCGGCGGGCACTACAGGAAACCAGCGCCAGAATGGTCGGGGCCGCACCGACCGTCATTCTGGTTCACGGGGATTTTCGGTATCTCAAAGCCTTACTTCGGGGTAAAGGGATTACGCGGGTGCACGGAATCCTGTTAGACCTGGGAGTATCCTCTTTTCAACTTGATGAAGCGGAACGAGGGTTCAGCTATCACCTGGATGCCCCTCTTGATATGAGGATGAATCCCGACCAGAACCGGTCGGCCTGGAACCTGGTGAACGAGCTTCCAGAAGAAGAATTGGCCGGTATTATCTGGCGTTTTGGGGAAGAACGCTATTCCCGCCTCATCGCCCGCGAAATAGTCAAGCGGAGACAGGTGGCCCCCATTAACACCACTCTTGAGCTGGTCGAAGTTATTAGTAAGGCCATACCCTCGAGGAGTAAACGGGGAAAGCATCCGGCCCGCAGAACGTTCCAGGCCTTACGCATAGCTGTGAATGACGAGATGGGTGCCCTGGAGGAGGTCTTACCCCAGGCCGTTGATGTACTGGGTAGCGGGGGACGGATGGGTGTGATAACTTTTCACTCCCTGGAGGACAGAGAGGTAAAGAACTTTATTAAGTTAGAATCCTCCGGCTGTTTATGTCCCAAACACCTTCCGGTGTGCGTTTGCCACCACCAGGCCCGGCTACGGCCGGTTACGGTTAAGCCGGTAGTACCGGATGTTCATGAACAGACAGCAAACCGCCGGGCCCGCAGCGCCAAGTTGCGGGTGGCGGAGAGAATATAGTTCTAAAGGAACTGGAGGTTGAATAATTTGATACAGGCCAGGCGTGAGATTTACCATATACCCGGCGAAGGTTATGCCCGGAACCGGGTTACCCCCCGTACCAGGAAGGTCAAGAAAGTCATACGCAAGCGCAGCCGCCTGCCGGGCAAGCTGGTGGGTGCGGTAACCGGGGCCTTTGTGGTTGGGATTCTCGTAGTATATGTGTGTGCCCAGGTAGCCGCTTTTGGCTACCGCATCGTGGAGCTTAAAAAGGATATCGCCGACCTGGAGAGAAGCAATAAGAGGCTGGAGTTGAGTATTGCCCGCCTCAGTTCTCTGGATCGGGTCCAACGTATAGCCGAGTCAGAATTGGGTATGTGTAAACCAAGCGAAATGCAAATGCTGGCAATGGTTGAAGATACCCAGAACGTACCGGTAATAAACATCCGGGCCGAGCAAAGACCTTTACAGGCGGAAAAGCGACCTCTCGAAGAAATATACAGGGTGATTGCCAAACTGGTCGGCAGGAGTAGTGTCGTCGGAATGAACCAATAACCACGTCCGACTTCCAGCTTCTCTTTTCCGGCGGGGAGAGGTGGAATCTTATTGCAAACTACTAGTCTTATAATCAGAAAGCGTATTGCCACGCTTTTTTTCTTGTTTATATTGGGGCTGGGTTTTCTGCTGGGACGGGTCTTCTGGGTGCAGATCATCCGGGGGGCGGAACTGTCTGAGCTGGCGATAAAGAACCGGATGCGGGATGTTCCGGTAGAAGCAAAACGGGGGGCGATCTGCGACCGAAACGGTCATGAGTTGGCCATATCGATAAGCACGGATTCCGTCTATGCTATTCCGGCCGAGGTACGCAAGTCAGGAAGGGCCCGGGAAATTGCCCACCGGTTGTCCGAATTGCTGCAGATGGACGAAGTCAAGGTATACCAGCGTATTACCAGGATGTCTTCTTTTGAATGGGTCAAACGGCAGGTGGACTTCGAGGTATCGGCACGTTTAAAGAAAATGGAGCTGCCGGGTATAGGTCTGGTAGAGGAAAGCCGCCGTTTTTATCCCAAGCAAACGCTGGCCTGTCATGTGCTGGGCATCAGCGGGCTCGACAACACCGGTTTGGAAGGAATCGACAAACAATACGACGACCTGGTGGGAGGAATACCCGGTCGTATAGTTATCGAAAAGGACGCAGTGGGCCGGGATATTCCCGAAGCCACTCACCGCTATATTCCCCCGGTCGACGGGGCCAACCTGGTTCTTACCCTGGATGAGACCATTCAGTACATAACGGAAAGAGAGCTGGACAAGGTCTGGAAAGCCAGGCAGCCCAAGGGAGCCATAGCCATTGTTATGGACCCCCGGACCGGAGAGATTCTGGCGATGGCCAACCGCCCCAATTTCGATCCCAACCAGTATGCGGAGTTTCCTGAAAAGAACCGCCGTAACCTGGCTATCTGGTATGCTTACGAACCAGGTTCTACGATGAAGATAACGACTGCCGCGGCCGCCCTGGAGGAAGGGGTGGTCCGGCCGGAAACCCGATTTTTCTGCCCGGGGTTCATCAAGGTAGGAAAAGAAAGCATTTCCTGTGACCAGCACCGGAGTCATGGTTCCCAGGATTTTGTGGAAGTAGTAAAACACTCATGCAATGTGGGCTTTGTCAGTACCGGGCTCGAACTCGGTTTGAACAAATACTACCAGTATCTAAAGGCCTTCGGGTTCGGCCGTAAGACTGGTATCGATCTCCCGGGAGAGGCCACGGGGATAATAGTTCCCCAGAAAAGGGCCAAACAGATTGACCTGGCCACCATGTCGATGGGTCAGGCCAACGCTGTTACGGCTATTCAGCTTCTGACTGCGGTTTGTGCCGTGGCCAACGACGGGGTGATGATGAAGCCGCACTTGCTCAAAGAGGTCGTGGACTCCCACGGCAAGGTGCTCAAAAGAATAGAACCGGAGAAGGTCAAACAGATTATATCTAAACAAACCGCCAAGGAGCTCAGTCTAATACTGGAGCAAGTGGTAAAGGACGGAACGGGTAGAAACGCTTATATAGAAGGATACCGGGTGGCCGGCAAAACAGGTACGGCCCAGAAGATATCTCCCTCAGGCGGGTACCTGCCCAGCGAGTACGTTGCCTCGTTTGTAGGGTTTGCTCCTGCCAACAACCCCCGCCTGGCCTGCATAGTTGTAATTGATGCTCCGACAGGGTATCCTTACTATGGAGGTACGGTAGCCGCTCCAGTGCTACGGGAGATCATGCGGGATGCCCTGCGCTACCTCGAGGTGCCCCTGCAGGGCATGCCGGTCCAGGATGAAGGTGAGGAAAAGGAAAAGCTGGTGTCAGTTCCGGATGTGGTAAATCTTACCCTGGCTGAGGCCCTGGATTACATGCGCAAGCAGGGCCTGGAGGTTCAGGTGGAGGGCACCGGAAATGTAGTCTGGAGCCAGTCCCCCCGTGCCTACACCAGGGTAAAAAAGGGGACCCGGGCGGTCATCTATCTTTCTCAGGTAAGGAACAACTCCGGGCAGGAAGAAGTGACCGTTCCGGATGTGCGTGGCAAGTCAATGCGGGAAGTCGCCAAGATGCTGTCTCGGATTGGCCTACACATGGAACCACAGGGATACGGGTTGGCAGTCAAGCAGAAGCCGGCCCCGGGAACCCGGGTCAAGTCCGGTTCGGTCGTTGTCATAGAATTCGCACCGGCAAGCCAGAACGAGGTGCAGAATAATGCCGATTGATGCTGTCGGCGGCCGGGGCGAGTACCGGGCGGCCCGGAGGTGGCATGAGAAACTGAAGGAGGAAAGTATGCCGAGCCTACAAGAAGTATTGCGCGGCCTGCAACCGTTTGAGACCCGGGGGGATGTTCTCCGGGAAATTACGGGAATCCAGTATGATTCCCGACAGGTGGCGCCCGGGAATTTATTTGTCTGTATACCGGGTCTTAAAACCGACGGGCACAACTTTGTCCCGCAGGCGGTAGCCGCCGGGGCGGTGGCTCTCCTGGTGGAGCGGGATGTGGCCACGGACCAGGGTGTGGCCGTGGTGAAAGTTGCCGATACCAGAAAGGCCCTACCGGTGGTGGCGTCCAATTTCTACGGGGCACCTTCTCGTGACCTGCGGGTTATCGGGGTCACGGGTACCAACGGCAAGACCACTACCACGCACCTGGTTGCGGCTATTCTGGAGGAGGCCGGGTTTCCCGTTGGCTTGATAGGAACCTTGTACGCCCGCTGGGGGGGTGTGCAGGAGGCTATTGCCAACACCACTCCCGAATCTGTCGACCTGGAACGTTTTTTCCACAAGGTCAGGCGCGAGGGGGGGAAGTATGTGGTGATGGAAGTCTCTTCCCATGCCCTGGACCTGGGAAGGGTGGACCAGATAGACTTTGACGTGGCCTTGTTCACCAACCTGACCCAGGACCACCTCGATTACCACCATACCCTGGAGGATTACCTGCGGGCCAAGCTCGTGCTGTTCAGGATGCTGGACGGTTCGCGGGGTAAGCTGGCAGTTATCAACGCGGATGATCCCCATAGCTCCGATTTTAGCCGGGCGGCCCGGTGTCGCAC
>JAAYAC010000001.1 GCA_012719535.1 Syntrophomonadaceae bacterium
CTACCACTTCGCCATATCGGGAAAAACAGGCCGCCACCACTATTGCCGGGGTCCTGGACATGCGCCGGGATGTGCGCGTGGCCGAGTTTACCGATTCATTGCGCGCTGGCTCAGCGGCTTTGCTCGCGGGCCTCGACGCTGCCAGGTCCGGATGCCAGGTAGTGGTGGCCATGAGCGATTGCCGTTTGGGAGCAGCCGCGGGTCCTTATGAAAACGAATTTGGTGACGGCGCCGCCGCCTTTCTGTTGGGCGATAACAACGTTATTGCCGAATTCCTGGGCAGTCACAGCGTCTCCGTAGATTTCCACGACCTGTGGCGCTCGGAGGAGGACCGATTCGTACGTAGCTGGGAGGAGCGGTTCTGCATCACCCAGGGATATAACGAATTCGTAGCCCAGGCTGCAACTGGAGCGATGGAGAAAACCGGCCTGGCACCCAAGGATTTTGCCAAAATAGCGGTTTACGGGTTGACCCCCCGTTATCAGACTGCTATTGCCAAGAAACTGGGTTTTAAGCCTGCGCAAATACAGGATAGCCTGTTTGAATCGGTAGGGAACACCGGAACCGCCAGTGCGCCGATGATGCTGGCTGCAGCCCTGGAAGATGCCAGTCCTGGCGATAGAATTCTGTTTGTCACCTACGGGGAGGGTAGCGACGCCCTGGTGTTCCAGGTCACGGATGCCATCAAGGACCTTCCACCCCGGAGGGGGGTTAGAGGACACCTCAACAACAAGAAGGTCACCATGAATTACCAGAAGTACCTGCGGTGGCGGGAATTAATTGTTACGGAGCCGGCCAAGCGCCCCGTGCAAAAACGGTCCTCATTGCCTGACATGTATCGCAACTACAAGAAGAACCTGGGCTTTTACGGGGTCCAGTGCACATCCTGTGGGACACCCCAGTTTCCACCTAGCCGTATTTGTATTCAGTGCCAGGCGGTGGACCAGATGCAGGATTACCGGTTTTATGGCAAGATGGCCCGGGTAGCCACTTATACCGTCGACTACCTCGCGGATTCCCTGGATCCCCCCACGGTGGTGGCAGTGGTAGACTTTGAGGGAGGAGGGCGCATGTTCTGCTATCTGGTGGACTGTGACGCCAATACAGTTGAAGTGGGGATGGAAGTGGAGATGTCGTTTCGGCGCTTGTTTGTAGTGGACGGCATCCACACCTACTTCTGGAAAGCCACACCTAAAGTAGTGTAAAATATTGTAAGGGAGGGAGAAAAATGGCTACTGGAATCAAGGATAAAGCCGCTGTAATCGGAATGGGGTGTACCAAGTTCGGCGAAAGGTTTGACTGCAATCTAGAAGATCTGATGCTGGAGGCGATAGAAGAAGCGCTGGCTGACTCGGGCCTGGAGTTCAAGGACATTGATGCCTTTTGGTTCGGTACTTTTACCTCCGGGATGGCCGGGCTGACCTTCTCCAGCCGTATGAAATCGCAGTACAAACCGGTTACCCGCCTAGAAAACATGTGTTGCACCGGGTTGGACACCTTTCGCAACGCCTGCTACGCGGTGATATCCGGGGCATATGACGTGGTCATGGCGATCGGAGCCGAGAAACTGAAGGACGGCGGTTACAGCGGCCTGGAGGTTCCAACCGAAGATTCCGACCGGACTATGCCGGACCTCACTGCCCCTGCCCGGTTTGCGGTAATTGCACCGGCTTATGC
>JAAYAC010000188.1 GCA_012719535.1 Syntrophomonadaceae bacterium
GGTGTTTTCATGCCGGTCCAGGTCCACCAGCAAGGCCTCCAGTTTGGTTTTCACCACCTGGAAGAAGTTGATGAGCTCAAAGTTGCTGTCTATTAAAACAGCCTTTTGCGGCCGTAAATCAAAAAAGACTGCTCCTCCGCCAAGAAAGGGTTCAACATACAAATTGAACTCTGCGGGAAAGAGCGGCCTGAACTGGGGAAGCAACTGGCTTTTCCCCCCGGCCCATTTTACAGGCGGTCGTGGTGAGGTACTTGAACTTTGCGAAAACGGAATCAAGGTTTTTTTCCCCTTCTCTTTTATCTTGACTTTTCTTGTTCTACATTTCAAGTATTGTAGAAAAATGTAATCTACATTGCTAAAGTCCAAAGCAGCACTTGGTTTTTCTGGGGTGTCCAGTGCCTTGATTGGACATCCCTACTGAAATAGGCTTCGAAAAATAAATCACCCGCCTCCGGCCCTAGAGATTAATATCAATCACTCCTTTCAAAAATTCTCCTCAAAAAAAGAAAGTCCCGGTTTACCCCAGGACTTGGTATGTTCGGGTTTCGCCTCACAACCGCTAGGTGCTAAGTTGCCCCCCAGAAATGCGGCTGAATTATGTTTCCGAGACCCCTTAAAATTAACGGTAGGATTGGCAGGACTGTTAGTTATCCCCAGCCCCCCTGATTTGTACATTAACATCAACACCTGCCAGGTTTTTCAGCATGCTTGCCGCCATAAATCGACCAAAAGCCGTGCTTTTTCTTGGCTCTCCGGGGTGTCTTCAATGCCAAACAGTTTTCCCAGTATATTAAGCAACGTCTTTGCTCCAAAATCTAATCTTCCTTCTAATTCGGAACTTAATTTGATCTCCTCCATATTGCCTTCCTCCCTTTAGGTACTTACTTGCGGATACCTTTCTCTGCCGTTACCTGAAAATCCTGCTAGTACAGTAAAACCCATTACCCCTGAAGAGGTATTCGCTAAGCAAGTATTGAATAGAGGTTCCATATACGATACCATGGAACCGGTAGCAAACATTGAAGTCAGATAACATCTTCAGGCGAATTGCGAGTAATCCCAAAGATGGTACACCGTGAAAAGGATCAAGCCATTTCACCTACACTCACCCAAAGTTAGAGGAGCTCCTCACCATTCCCTTTTCCCGTCCGGTAAAGGCTGTATACCTGAAAAAGGCAATGTCCGCCATTCAGAAAATCAAACAAGGCGGAAATACCGATGAAAGACCTTGAGTATTACATGGGGCTCAATTAATGAACACACCGGAGAAAGAAGGTTTTTGCTTGATGAAACTCTAGGCATAGAGGGATGTAAGCGCCTTAGCCCATGGATGAGGGAAATAGCGGTCCAGGCTTCTTTAGAGATGCCTTACCGGAGAGCGGCCCGGTTTCTTTCTGCCATGACCCTGGGAACGATTGATTTGAGGAATATGACGCTATGGCAGGAGGTCCAGGAAGCAGGGAAGGAATTAGCCAAGGAAGCGGAAGAGAAAAAGGCTCTCTTGTTCGAATACGGAGTAATCCCTGAAGGGAAGTTAAAGGCGAGCTCGTTAAATATTGAAGCTGACGAGGTCTACGTTAAGGGAAGAAACGGTAAGAGGCACGCCATCAAAATAGGTATAGGCTACGAAGCCAAGAGAGAAACGGGCAAAGATAGGAGAGAGTTGATAGAAAGAAGGGTTGTAAGCGGGATAAGGGGATCCGACAGCTTCTGGGAAGAGCTAGTGGCGGAGCTCTGCGAGTACTGGAAGCTCTGGGAGGTTGATGAGCTCTACCTTGGAGGAGACGGAGCCAGGTGGATAAAAGAGGGGTGTGATTACTTCCCAAAGGCTGTATACCGTTTAGACCCGTACCATTTGAGACGCACCTTGCTGGAAGGGCTGGGTCATGATGAAGAAGGTTTAAGCGGTGTTTTGGAAGCACTCAAAGAAGAAGACCTGGAAAAGCTCAATCAGGCACTTTTGGGGGCAGAAAGAAGAGCCAAAGGGGCTAAGAAGAAGAGGATAGCGGCGGTTAGGAAATACCTGAACAACAACTGGGAAGGGATTTGCCACTCTAAGGCCGGAGCTAGGCTGGGAGCTATAGAGGGGCAGGTATTTCATCACGTAGCCAGGAGGATGAAGAGGCACGGAGCGGGATGGAGCGAGAAGGGGGCAGATCATCTGGCGCGGCTGTTGGCGAAAAAAGCTAACGGCGAGCTGAGCAAGGTATTAAAGGCGAAATGGGAAACCAAGCCGGACGTGATAAAACGGCTGGTAGGAGAAAAGAAACCGTTCATAAATGCTGATGTTCTTACTGGAGCTAAAGACCATGGGGAATGGTTGAGGGTGACGATGCCGGTGTTGTATGGGTCAGCCCAGTCTGCGCCCTGGGTGAAGTATGTGATGCGGTTTCTGGTGGAAGAACTGCCGCGTATTGCTTAATTCTGCTTAATTCTATGAAGTTGATATTAACCTGAACGTTATTCACGAACAAAACCGTTGTGCTGGCTTGCCTACTGAATCTTGACACGGACACCCTCCTTAAAGACCGAGAAACAAAATAGCAAATATACTATACTAAACTCATGGAGTGGGAAATACTTTATTACAGAAAAGAAAACTTGCACAGTCCGGTGGAAGAGTACATTGACGACCAGGCTCCCAAAACGCAAGCAAAACTATTACGTAACCTGCTCTTATTATCCGAGTTTGGTCCTGATATCGGTTGGCCTTTGGTAACGAATGTCCGCCGTAACATTTGGGAACTTAGAACTGTTGTGCAAGGAAACCAGCATCGCATTTTGTTCACTGTTCTTCCTGATAAAAGGCTCCTAATGCTCCATGCATTTAAGAAGAAAACTGATAAGATTTCCAATCGTGATATTTCTATTGCGATCGATAGGCTCAAAGAATACAAGGAGGATTAATTACTATGGATGACCTTCGTAAACATATACAGAAAAAACTGGAGAACCCTGACTTTGCTATTGCCTGGGAGGAGTCGGAACCAGCATACGAAATCGCCCGGCAGATCATTGCCCTCCGTCTCAAAAAGGGTTGGACGCAAAAAGACCTGGCAAAAAAAATTGGTACCACCCAATCAGTTATCGCCAGAATCGAAAATGGCGGACAAAATATAAGCGTCCGCACGCTCACCCGGTTGGCAAGGGCACTGGACGCCGAAGTCAGGATTGAGTTGTTGGCAAAATAGCGGTAAGCTCGTTAGACCATCGGTTGTCCCACTGAAAACAAAAAAGCCCGCCAGGACGTGGTAATAATTTACATTTCTCGACAAGCTTCTTGCTCGCTGGATTTTCATCCTCCCGCGTCTGGGCGGGGATTTCAGCACGTTACTCTGACACATATTATGTTCGGGTGGCTTTCTTTTTCGGGAACTCAAAGACTACTTTCCCTTCCTCCAGTTTTAGACAGGCGGTCGCGAGGCTTCCGGCAATCCAGGTACTGGATGATATGGCGGAAAATAAGCTCTCCCTCCCGGCCCGCATCACAAGCGTTAATAAACCGATTAACATCCTTTCTGTTAACCAGGCTCCGTATCATGTTTAGCTGCTTGCGGGTTGATTCTTTTGGCCGATGTTTAAACAGATTCGGCAAGATTGGCAAAGTATTAATGTTCCAGCTCTTTAGGCCGGGGTCATACTCTTCGGGTGTAGCTAATTCCAGCAGGTGTCCAACCGCTCACGTTATAATGATAGTTGATCCCTCCAGATAGCCGTCCTCTTGAGTAAACTTTTCAGGCAGTACCTTACTAAAATCCATAGCCGCGCTTGGTCTTTCGGTGATGACCAGCGTTTTCAATAATGCAAAGGCTTGCCTGTAGGAGAGCTAAAGACCAATCCTTGCCCGTTTAAACTTACCACTTTACTTTTCTTCTTCCATTCGTGGAGCAACCCGACTGTTTCGCCGTCTAACTTAATTGTTCTGCGCCCGTTGTAGGTCTTAGTATCGTTCTTGACCGTCCTTGCGTGCAAGTCTGCGGTACGGTCAATCGTTATCATTTCCCGCGCCAAATCAACCCGCTCCCA
>JAAYAC010000002.1 GCA_012719535.1 Syntrophomonadaceae bacterium
CAACTACGGGATGGTAGTTAAAACCTCAGTGAAAGACGACCCCAGATTGTTCACGGTCCCTCATCGCGGGACAAAGAACTGGAACAGAATTTACAACTTAAGGACTTTTGCTGAACGCTGCTTTGCCAGGTTCAAAGAAAAGATAATCTGACATGAGAAAATATCGAAAAAGCTAAAACCGGACACCGTTCAAAAAAACACCTTCGGGTCAAGACCTTTTTTCTTCCCGAAAAAGAAGCTCTCTCTCTGCCAGGGAGAGAAATACTTCCGCCAGCCGGGGATCAAAGTGTTTTCCGCTTTGCTCGCGGAGGTATTCAATCGCTCTTTCCTTCGGCCAAGCCTTCCGGTAAGGACGGTCGCTCGTCAAAGCATCGAACACATCCACTATAGAAAAAATTCGCGCTGCCAAAGGGATTTCCTCTCCCTTTAAGCCCTGCGGGTAACCTGTCCCGTCCCACTTCTCATGATGGTAGTAGGGGATGTCCAAAGCCGGGCGCAGGTACTCAATCCGTGAAAGCATCCTGTAGGCATAGACCGGGTGCTGCCGCATAACGTTCCACTCCTCATCAGTGAGCTGTCCGGGCTTAAGAAGAATAGCATCGGGAATGCCCATCTTCCCAATATCATGGAGCAATGCTCCGCGCCGAATATGGACTAGCTCCTCTTCCTCTATCCCCATCTCCCGGGCAATTCGCAGTGTCAACTCTGTCACTCGTCGGCTGTGCCCCTCAGTTTCATTGTCCTTGAGGTCGAGAGCGTAGGAAAGGGCTTCGATAGTGGCATCATATGCTTGAATAAGCTCTGTGTTTGAACGCTCCAGGTCATGGAAAAGCTCAGCATTATCCATGGCAATCGCTGTCTGTCTGGCCAGGTTTTCAAGAAACTCCAGCCATTCACCGTTGCCCTCATGCGGCAAACGGTAGAAAACTTCCAATACCCCAAGCACACGATCCTTAGCAATGAGGGGTACCGCGCAGTAGGTGGTAAAGCCCTCTTCAGCAATAAGACCAGATCGAGTGAACTCGCTATCCTTTGAAAGATTGGGTACGTACACCGTGCGCCGCTCTAGTGCGGTACGCCCGGCAACACCCTCGCCCAATCGCAGGCAGGTTTTCTCGATGGTAGAGGCGCGGAAGCCGTGCCCGGCAGCGTATTCCAGAGTCTGAGAGTAAGGGTTAAGACGAAGAATAGAAGCAGCATCAACACCCAACTGATGCGTGATCTCATCTAAAGCCACATTAAAAGTAACGCGCAAATCGAAGCTGCCGGTAATGGCCATATCAATGCTGCGCAGAGCCTGGATGTGCCGTAGACGACGCTGTGTCTCTTCAAAAAGTCGAGCGTTTTCCAAAGCCGCAGCCGCCTGGTGGGCAAAGGCCTGAAACATCTCCAGGCGCTTTGGATTAAAAAAGTCCGGCCGGTCGCTGTACAGGTTGAGCGCACCAAGAGTGTGCCCGCGGCTCACCAGCGGCACAGCAGCAGAAGTGCAAAACCCCGCCTGTAAAGCAACGTCACGCCACGGCCCAAAGCGGGAGTCGGTGGCAATGTCCTCGGTAACCTGGGTTGTGCCACCGCGGATGGCTCTCCCTGTAGGCCCCTGCCCCTGTGGGGTATCATCCCAGCGTACAGTGATACTCTGGAAGTATGAGTGCTCGTCGGGGTACTGAACCAGAATCTTTACCCGGTCATCAGGTTCAGCGCGGCCCAGCCAGGCCAACGAAGCGCCAAACTCTTTCACACAGGTACGGGCGATCTCGTAAGCTACTCTCTCTAAGTCCAGACTTTCCGAAAGCCTCTGTGCTCCGGTGTACAGAGCAGTAAGGATTTGCAGTTGCTCCCGGATTTGAATTTCTTTCTTCTTGCGTTCGGTCATGTCGTGAGCTATGCCCAAAAGCACTTCTTTTTCCAGTTTTGCTAAGCTTGCTCCCACAATCACTACAGTCCCGTCTCTACACCGAAGCTTCTGTTCAACCGAGAGCGGTTCCCCTTCCAGAACCCGGGCAGTCGCCGAAGGCACGGCAGCCAGATCCTCTCGGGGGATAAAGTCCCGGAGATTCCTGCTGAGTATCTCCTCACGGCTGTATCCCAGCATAACACAGGCAGCCGGGTTGCAGTCCAGAATATGCCCTTCTGCGTCCAAGATGAGGATGGCGTCGTTGGCCTTTTCAAACAAACTGCGGTAGCGATTCTCACTCTCCCGAAGCTGCAGTTGCTGGCTGCGTATGACGTCCATGGCTCTGCCCAGTCCAATGCCTACTACGACGCATGCTAATGATCCGAGGATTAAATTCCGAGTAGTCGAATCCTGAGGAGAGAAGAAGGAAAGAACCATCGCGCCAGTAGACCAAACGGCCGACACAATACCTCCTTTCATTCCCCATCGCACGGCGCAGACGACTACCAGCAAAAGGGCAAGTATCGCAGCAGCGACTGCAGACAAGATATATGCCCACACAATCAAAGCCAATGCATAGAAAATAACAAAGAGTGTTACTTTATCGGCTCGGCGTAGAAGGCCTTGCATAGTTCTCATCAGATTCACCTCTTGAGTCAACAGCAGTGTAATGTTCTAAGGGCTCTGCTAATTCTCGCTTTTGGCATTCTGCTTTAAGGTGTGTTTTGTGGTACTCTTGCGGCGGCTGAGCCAGCCGTGCCTAGAAAGGCACAAAGGTACTTCTTCCAATAGTCACGAATACCTGTCGTCCATCTCCAACTTGTCATAATTCTTAAATTTTTCCTTTTGTAGCCACGGAATCCCTTACTAGTGCCCGATATCCCCGGTTATCGCCGGAAACTTGGTGCGGACTGTCAACTTCGTCGTGGGGCTTTATCCACACCGATGCTAGAGGCCGCACTCTCCCGTGCCCCTTTTCTCCTCGTACATCCGGACATCGGCTGTCCGCAACAAGCTGTCGTGGTCATCGCCGTCCTCGGGGAAGTACGCGAACCCCACTGACAGCCGCAGCGACCGCGCAAGATCGGTTTCTTTAAGATCCAGGTTGCGGGCCAGACGTTCCCGAAAGACCTCCGGCTCCGGGCCAACGTCGCAGAAGAGCACCGCGAACTCGTCGCCTCCTATGCGGGCCGCCAGATCTTGCCCGCGTACGCTCTGCCGTATGGCGCAGGCTGCAAGAACCAGCGCTCTGTCTCCCGCCTCGTGGCCCAGTGTGTCGTTGATTTCCTTAAGGTTGTCCACGTCCAGTAGGGCCACGCCGATTTTCCTTTTTCCCAATCGCGCCTCCGCCAGAGCAGCCTCCAGTGCAGCGAAAAAGGCTCGCCTGTTTGCCAGGCCCGTAAGGTCGTCGGTCTCGGCATCGCGCTTTAAGCGGCGACAGAGCTCGCCGTGAGAAGCCAGTAAGAGACATACGGCTGCAAAAACCAGAGCCAGTCCCAAGTTGGCCAGGACAACTTCGCCCGCCCAGTAGTGCCAGAAATGCGGCACCAGTCCCGATAATCCCGCCATGTCCAGCATCTGGCCCATCATCAAGAACACCGTCCCGATGCCCAGAATCCAAAACACTGCCTGGGAATGATAGTCTCTTTCTCGTACGGCGAACCGAACCAGCCACGAAATTGCACCGAGATAAATGACCAGCTTGATTATCTTACATACCAAGCGAATGCGATCGATGTCGACGCTGCTGTAGTGCATTGTGCCTGTCACAATCCTCTCTTACGCACCGAACTGCTCCGGTTTATTTTCAGTTTCCCCAATACACCCGTATACAGGGCAAACGCCAAGGAGTTCTTTTCGGATATAACTTCGGCAATTTGCTGTAACCGGGCAAGTGTTTAAGAGAGATTTTGGCCAATACCGGTTAGCAAGAAGGAAGTGTTCCCAAACTGCACCCTGGTTACAGCGGACCAATCGTTCAATTCTTCATACCGAGAAAAATTCATCCTGAAAAACCCTGTTAAAATGGAAGGGCAAAAATAAAGGCTTCACCCCCCCCTTTTTGTCGAAATCATAAGGAGACAAAACCTCGAAATTAAACACGAAAGAGAGGGAAGCCACCTTGTATATTCGACAACAATGTCTTTATTCCTTCGAAGACGCACTAAAATGCAACCAAAATCAAGACTCCAAAAAATCCTTGACACCCTCGATTTGAGCCCGGTTCTTAGCCAACTAGATAAACTTGAGCAGACCAACCGTAGACCCAAACCTTACCCGACAGATGCGATGCTCAATGCACTGATAGCCATGCGTCTGGAAAACATGAACGGTTTTACTCAACTAGTAGAACGGCTTACCTGCGACCCGCGCTAAGATACGTCTGTGGATTTGAACCATTTGGTACGCTCCCATCATATCCACCTTTAGCCGTTTCTACGCTCGGTTGGCCAGGTCCTGTTGTCTAGAAACCCTGTTTGCATCGCTGATTAAGCAAGCTGAGCAAATGGGACTTATTGACACCTCAGCAGTAGCCATAGACTCAACTATCGCAAGAAGATTAACCAGGATGGTAAATCTCCTGATTGGGGAATTAAGAGCGATACTAACGGCAACCCAATCAGGTGGTTTGGCCACAACTTTTGATCGCATACGTCTTCGTTTTCCATTCTGTTCTCAACGACTTTTTCAGTTCCCCGTTAGCTTTTTTAGCCAAGACCCGACACAGGTGGTCAGCTCCTCGTTCACCCCACCTTGCCCCGTGTCTTTTTATCCTCCTTGCTACATGGTGAAATACTTGCCCCTCTATCGCACCCAGTCTCACCGCTGCTTTCGAAAAGCAGAACCCTTCCCAGTTGTTATTAAGGTACTGCCTTACCCTCATTACCTGTTTTTTCTTTGCTCCCTTTGCCCTCTTTTCTGCGTCCGCAAGAGCTTTATTCAGCTTCTCGAAGTTCTCTTCTTGGAGGGCACCCACAACCTCAGCATAGCCTTCCTCATCATGTCCCAGGCCCTCTAACAATACCTTGCTTAAGCGGTATGGATCTAGCCTGTAGACTGCCCCAGGAAAATAACTACATCCCTCCTTTTCCCAATTCGCTCCGTCTCCTCGCAGATAACATTCTTCCACCTCCCTCATACAGTTTCCATTGTTCACTAAATTCAACTACTGCTTCTTCCCAAAATCCACGGGCTCCTGTTATCCCGCTCACCACTCTTCTTCCTACCAGCTCCCTTCGTTGTCTTCCGTTTTCTTTTTTGCCCTCTACGCTCTACTTCCTGCTGTGTTGGGTAGCCAATTTTCGGAATTTTTCTTGCACAGCCGTGCAACAGCAGGAACTTCAACCAGGTACAGCGAATAAGCATGCTGCTATGAAAATAGTTTGAAACCGCAGATGCACGCTGATGTTCGCTGCCTAAATTATGGCGACCATAGCCCTAAACAGCGGCCTTTTTATCCTCCTGCTGGTGTCCGGCACTCAGCTGGTTGTGATCCGAAAAGAGAACGAGCGTACACTGGTGATCAACATTGCCATCTTCAAGGATGGGCAAATGGAGGCTGAGTGCCGGACATGAATGTCTGCTATGAAAAAGCTAGCCACAGATTCACACTGATGAATCGAGAATTCAGAATGAAGAGTTAAGAATTACAGTTATTCTCGATGCAGATATTCGCTGTTTAATCACGCCCGCTACCGTCCGAAACAACACCATTTTCATTTCCTGCTGATGTCTGGCACTTAGCTTTTGCTGGTTGTGTTTCAACGAAAGAACGAGCGCATATTGGCGGCCAAAGGCAGCTGCCGTAAGGTAGGGGCGAGCAGGTGCGGGGCGCTGGAATGGTGATCGCGGATGTTTTGTCGAACAGTCATCGGCTACCATAGCCAATTTTGTTGAAGGGATGTGAGTTCATGCACAATCAAACGGGAAGTGACGAAAACGAACCGGCTGACGGTTACGTCGAAGTTCATCTTACCAGGGACAGTATGGAAGCCTACCTTACCGTGCACCCTCCGCGCCCGGGCGGCAAGCCTGCTACCTTTGAAAATGCGGTTCGGGCCCTGAAAGAGGCCCGGGTAGTGGAAGGTATCCTGCCCGCTAGCATCTCGGAAGCACTTTCTCTGGAAAACTGGGGTAAACCTATCCTGGTGGCTCGAGGGCTCCCTGCGGTAGACGGCGAAGACGCACATCTCGATTACCATTTCCCCCTGCCGGAGGAAAGGTTCCGGCCGGTGGAAATGGAAGACGGCAAGGTGGATTACAGAAATCTCAATCTTATATATAACGTGCGTCGCGGTGAGCTGCTAGTGGTTCGTACCCCTTCCAAGAAAGGAACCATGGGAATTACGGTGACCGGGGTACCCATTCCCCCTAAACCGGGGAAACAGGTTGCACTTCCCCGCGGAAGGAATACTTTGGTAGACGATACCGGCAACAGGCTGTACGCGGCGGTGGACGGGCATGTCTCCCTGGTGTCGGGAAAAGTAACCGTGCAGCCGGTACTCGAAATATGGGGTAACGTGGATTACGCCGTGGGCAACATCGACTTCTTGGGCAGCGTCCTGGTTAACGGCAGCATACTCTCAGGATTTACGGTTAAGGCCGGGGGCGATATCGAGGTCCGCGGGGTAGTGGAAGCCGCCTCTGTTGAAGCAGGCGGCAATATTCTTATCCGGAACGGTATCGCAGGTGCCCGTAAAGCCGTGGTAACAGCCGGAGGTAGCATTTTTACCCGTTTCGTGGAAAACGCCACGGTAGAGGCAGGGCAGGATATTGTGGTCGGCAACGGTATCGTACAATCGGTGGTCCGGGCCAATCGCTCCGTCAAAGCCGAACAGCGGAAAGGTACCATTGTTGGCGGCATCATCCAGGCTGGCGAGGAGATTTGCGGCAGGGTGATAGGTTCACCTTTCTGTGTTCAGACCGTGCTGGAGGTTGGGGTGGTACCGAGGGTACGTGAAGAGTATAAGGCTATCTGCGCCGAATACCAGGAGAAGAAAAAGTCCTTTGAGCTTCTGGGGCAGCAGCTCGAGATTCACCTTCAGCTCATGGAAAGAGCCGGCCAATTCGCTTCGAGCCGGCGAAAAGCCATCCTTTACAACCTGCAGGAGGAGCATGAGGTCCTGAGGCAGGAGCTACAGGAGCTGGAGTCCCGCAAGAAGACGCTCGAACTCAATATAGAAAGGTCCCAGAAAGGTAACGTTAAAGTAAAGGATACGGTTCACCCGGGAACCGACATCGTCATAGGTAGGGCAGTCTATAGCGTCCACGAGCCGATCCAGTTCGCCCTGTTCACTCTTCAGCAGGGGGAAGTAAAATTCGAGTCTTTGCGGTAAAGTGTCGGGACCGGATGCGAGCGACAGGCCAAAAAACCACAACCGTCCGTGGCCCCTATATCCCGGGAGCAACCAACCGGAGGCCTTCGAATGGGATTAGGAATTAATACTGTTTTGGTAGTCCGGGCGCCGTACCAGCGTACCCCATTGACCATGGAGGCATTTGCCCTGTGAAACGAAACATCAACTGGTGGATGATAAAGATACCCCTCTTTGTCCTGCTCGTCCTGCTGCTGGCAGTGGCCTGATGCAACACCTACCGCCTACTTTCCCGGTTTGCCCCGTAAAACAGCGTTGAATCTGCTGCTACAAGAAAGACACCAACACTAATTAAACAGGTACGTCTAGCAACTCAAGCAAATTGGTTGTCGGGTTAAACCTATACTTAACCAGTTTCAAGCTAGACCAGACACCTGACCGGGCCGGTCTTCTGCCGATTATGTACTTGCGTTCACCTACTTGTTTAGCATGAGTGATGACATCTGAGGAGAAATCGTAAGCAATTAGAAAAGCTTGTATCATTGAATAATCACCAAAGCAATATTCGTCCTTTACCCAGTCAACATATTTCATCACCTGGTCTACGTCATCGCTGGTGGCACCATCCTTTTTCAGTTCGGCTACCATAAACTTGGATTTTGTTCTATCAAACCCCGGGATATAGGAATAACCGAACACGTCCATTTTGTCCATATAGTCAACCGGTTTAAATGGAGAAGCGACTACCTGGTGGGATAAATAATCCCATTCTCCAAGCACGGCAATAGTGCCTGGCTCTCTTATTGAGAGTTGATACAACAATCCTGCTTCGATCGCCATTTCGTGGCGTATATAACTTCCATCAGCACAGCTTGACAATATGTCTCCAGCGGCAAGACAATACTCAGAATTAATCTTGGATGCAAGTATATTGTGATAAGAGCGATAGCTACTCGGAAATACTTGTCCTGCAGGTTTCAGCAATATGTCTTGGTTAGCTCTCAATATTACGTCCATGAGCGCCTGGTTTTCATCATCGTCTATCTTAATAAAAGACACTTTCCAAAAAGCTCTCAACATTTTGAAATGTTGGGGGTTCGAGGACAGAACATCGTCCATGTCAATACCACGAGCAAAAAACCAGGGATTAGGTTCGAACACGCAGATCCACCGTTGGTTGATACTTTCTGGTCCTTCATCCCACAGTAGCTGACTTCTTACTGTATCATAATTGAATGGCAATGGCTTATTAGCGTCGGGATGGTTCAGGAACTTACAGTCTCCCTCAATTTCAACCAGTCTACCTATTCCGTAGATTTTTCGTCTAATGAAAAAATAGATGTTGTCATTCGGTTTCATGGTTGCATAATCAGCAAATGTTCCCTCATGATGGGTACGCCAGCGACCATCGGGAGTGGATAATTTGGTAGCATACACTCCATTTTCAATGTACATTGAAAGCGACGAATCTGAATCCAGGTTAATAATGTATCCAGCCATGTGAGTCCCTCCGCAATGCTAGGTATAATTCCTTATGACCAGTTCTGCAATAGGTCCACGGCGATCACCACGGCAAGTAATTGCCCTTTTAGCATATACGGTTGTTATGTTGAACCCGGCATAAAGTTCGCGGACAAATTCTGTGTCGGAGTTGCTCAGCATAACATAACAGCCTTTTGCGGCCAGCTTCCTGAACACCTTGGCAAGACGGATCTGGTCCTCTTCCCCAAAAGATTC
>JAAYAC010000033.1 GCA_012719535.1 Syntrophomonadaceae bacterium
ACCCAAAGAACGTCGCCGGGTTTACCGGGTTGGTCATATATCTATCTTTCTCTAATTGTTAGCCACCGCAAGTTTACTCAGCTTCCCTTGTTTGAAAAGTTCCAGGCTTTCCTGAGTAGTGCCGGTTAATCCTGCATAAACAGGTATCCGCGCCCTGTTCAGTATTTCAAACGCCTTGGGCCCTATGTTGCCTACAATAACCGCATCAACATTTTGTTTGAGCAAGATTCGGGCTGCCTTAACCCCGGCACCTTTGTCATCAACAGCGTCATTGGGTACAAAGACGATCTCACCTGTTTCCGTATCCGCAATGGCGAAATAACGGCACCGGCCAAAACGCTCGTCCACCGGTGCCTGGGGATGCTCATCCTGGACGCTCATGGCCACTTTCACTGCGCACACCTCCTTCCCCAGCCATTGAACCATTCTCGCAACTAGCAAAGGCAAGTGGGGACGGTTCGCCAGACACTCCGCGGAGAAAACCAAAGGAAGCAAAAAGATCGTCCCCCTGCTTCCTACAGTTTCCAGTTGCATTTAGGGCAATGCGTGGCTTCCTTATCCAACAGGCTGTAGTCACAGCGTGGGCACCTTTCGCGGTCCCTGGCGAAATCGTAGGCTCCCCCCTCGATCCTCAAGGCCTTGCCTTCAACCAGAGCTTCGGCCACCTTCTGGTGAGCCTCTACCAGAAGGCGCTGGAAGGTGGGACGAGAGATACCCATTCTTTCGGCGCAGGCCTCCTGCTCCAGTCCCAACAGGTCTTTGAGCCGTATCGCTTCTATCTCTTCGACCTTGAGAATTACTTCCTCCAGGTCATATGAAGGTATTCCCGACGGTTTGAAATGGCAACATGTTGGCATATGACCCACCCGCCTTCGTTTTCGATGCCGCGGCAATACAACCCACTCCCTGTTCCTTAGTTCTCTATTATTATGAGCATAAGTTCATTTAAAAGTAAAGAGGGGGGTCAGGCTTTATGCGCTCGCACAGGCAAGTAGTTACAGGTTCATTCTCTCGCAGGCCGCCGCCGGGGTTAAGATTGGGATACCCCTGAATTCCTTCAGGCTCAATAGATGGTTATCACCTGATACAATAAAATCCGCATTGGCAGCCACTGCACACTCAAGAATACGGTTATCGGCTGGGTCATCAGAAATGACTGTTAGCCGTTCCTGTGGATAGACCAATCGGTTCGGACCGTATAACCACAGTAACACCGCTTCGAGGTCGGGATGTTGCGCCACAACGGCGAGCTTGGGACGGGAGATAACGTCTATCAATTCTTCAATAATATCGGTGCTGATGCTGAGTGCGATTTTCCCGACAATACATGAGTCTAGTATCCTTCCCGGAAGGCCACCCCAACCAATGGCGGAAACAAGCACGTTGGTGTCCATGACTATCCTGGTCATCGCCCCGACCTGACCTCATCTATGCTTTCCTGAATGACGGACTCGGGGATCCCTGCATCTTGAACGCTCCGCCGAATCCTGGACAACGCATCAGCCACCCTGCTGGCAGCTACCTCCTTTTCCAGGCCCCTCAGCCGCCTATATTCCTCGTAATCGAGTAGAACCGCCTTCTCCTTGCTCCTTCTGGTAATAACGACGGCTTCCTTCCTCTGGCAAACGTTGGTCACCAGTTCGCCCAGGATACGCCTCGCTTCTTCTACTCCCAGCATGTCTTCCATTAGCCTCACCTCTAGTTATAGCCTAAGGTATATCTTGCTGTAAGTCAAGAGACACTCCGGCTTTCTAAGAAATCAGGCCGCAAACGCGAGTTTATTGGGGCCATTTTTGCCGGAGTTCACAATTTTCTGTCAGTGTAAACCGGGGTTTTGCCCCGGTTTTTCTATGGATTTCCTTGACGGGCGGGTCGTTTTGGGGGCACGCTTGTGTTAGAATTTGATATATGATGTCAGGGACAAGCAGGAGAGACAGGGGAGGTGTCCGGGTGAACAGCTACAGGACGGTGCTGATCGGCTTCTACAACTTCAAGGCCCTCGGGGTCAAGTACCTGGCCCAGCACCTGCGCGCGGCAGGCTACGAGGCCGATGTGGTGTTTTTCAAGAAGTTTCAGAGTGACAACATGAGAATGCCCAGCGAGAGGGAGTTCGACCTTCTGCTGGATTTGATAGACCGTAACAACTACAGCCTTATCGGTTTCAGCGTGATGTCATCGCTATACCTGCAGGCGGTGAAGGAACTGCACCGGCGGGTAAAGCAGCGGTTCCCGGAGAAAACGGTCATCTGGGGCGGGGTTATACCCTCGCTTCTGCCGGAACAGTGCCTGGAACATGCCGACCTTATCATGCGCGGGGAATCGGAACAGACCTTTGTCGAGCTGGTCAAGGCGCTGGCCGGGGGAAGTCCCTGGCAGGACGTCGATAACGTCGGTTACCGGGGTGAAGACGGCCGGGTGGTTTTGAACCCCCTGCGTCCCCTGGTGGAAGACATCGACAGACTGGGCTACCCGGTCATCGGCGGAGATAACATCTGGTACATCAATAACGATGTTCTGGAACACCAGGACCCGCAACTGGCAGACTACAGTTTCGAGCTGACCGCTTCCCGCGGCTGCCCCTTTGCCTGTTCGTATTGTGCCAGCATCAACCTGCGGCGGCTCTACAAGGGGCACAAGGCCGTGCGCTTCCGCAGTGTGGAGAGCGTCATCGAGGAGCTGGAGCAGGCCCGGGCCAAAATGAAAGGCCTGCGCATCGTACGTTTTTGGGATGAGATTTTTTCCGACGACCCGGAGTGGATTGAGGGCTTTGCCCGGCAGTATAAGGAAAAGATTAACCTGCCCTTTGAAATCTGGGGGCATCCTCTGAAAACCTCGGAGGCCCTCATCAAACCCCTGGTCAAGGTAGGGTTGAGCAAAATCGTGGTGGGGATTCAGAGCGGGTCACCCCGTATCCGGCGCAAGATATTCCACCGGCCGGAGACCAACGAGCAGATCATCGAATGCAGCCGGGTGCTGGCCAGGTGCCGGGTGCCGGAGGTCATTTATGACTTTATTCTGGACGACCCCTTCGAGACCGAGGAGGATTACCGTCAGACCTTCGAGCTGTGCCTGCAGTTGGAGCCTCCTTTCGAGCTGCAGCTGCACGGCCTGAGTTTCCTGCCGGCCACCGACGTGGTAGATATTGCCATCAAGGAGGGGGTCAAGTCCCGCGAAGAGATTGAGCAAGAGCAGAACGCCCCGCTGGAGGAGCAGTACCGGGCCATGTACTGGTGGGCCTGGGGGCGGGGGAGCAAGGGCTCCGAACTGTCGATGTTTTGGACCCCTCTCATCTATTTTACCCAGCTGCCCTGGATGAGGAATTGGGCCCGTAAGGCATCCCATTCCAGCTACTACCGGAAACACCCGGAAAAGTTGCTGGCGATACAGAAGGTGGTCAACAACTATGTCCGCTTCAGCCGGGGTATGAAACGGCTGGCCATCATCGCCGGGCTGAAGAAATAATGGCCACTGATAGGCTATTTGCTAAATTCCCAGGGGATACAATTACAGTCTCGGACTTGTACGTAACCCCCAATATAGAAATATGAATTAAGTCAGTGTTTATTATTCAAAATTTGTGTTATCAGTGGTTAATGAAAAATGAAGTACCGGGCTCTATGACCCGGTTTTTTTGTGCTCATGGTCAGGGAGGAAAACCCGGGAAGGCGAAGAATGTATAATAAAAGGTACTGTTGTCTAATAAAGGCATTTTGGCCCATAACCGCAGAGCGGACCAACAGTGCGATAAATGTATAGCCGAATAAACGTATTTTGGTGACAACTAGCCCGCAAATGGGAGAATCAGTATGAAGCCGCAGCTTTCCATCGTGGTTCCTATGTACAACGAGAGCGCCAATATCGGCAGCTTCTACGAGAGGGTTACCCGGGTCCTGGAGGGGACCGGGTACTCGTACGAAATCATTTGCGTGAACGATGGAAGCCGGGACAACACCCTGGAGCTGCTCAAAGAGCTGCGAAGAAAGGATACCAGGGTTAAAATAATTGACCTTTCCCGGAACTTCGGCAAGGAAGTGGCCATGACGGCCGGCCTGGATTTTGCCGCGGGGGAGGCGGTGATTCCCATTGACGCCGATTTGCAGGATCCCCCCGAGCTGATCCCACAGCTGATTGACAAGTGGCAAGAGGGCTACGACGTGGTTTATGCCACCCGCCTGAGGCGCGAGGGGGAGAGCGGACTGAAGAAACTGACCGCCCACCTGTTTTACCGCCTGATTCGCAGGTTGACCCCCATCGATATCCCCGCCGACACCGGCGATTTCCGCCTCATGTCCCGGCAGGTGGTCGATGCCCTAAGGCTGCTGCGCGAGCGGCACCGGTTTATGAAAGGGCTTTTTAGCTGGGTCGGTTTTTCCCAGGCCGGCGTGCCTTATCTCAGGGACCCCCGGCACGCGGGCAGGAGCAAGTTCAACTACTGGAAGCTGTGGAACTTCGCCATCGAGGGCATCACCTCGTTCAGTTTCCTGCCCCTGCAGGTGTTCACCTACCTGGGGTTTTTCATAGCCTCGGCGGCGTTCCTGTTTGCCCTTTACCTCATCGGTGACAAGTTTATCAACGGCAACCCGGTGCCCGGTTACCCGTCCCTGATGGTCACCATCCTGTTCTTCGGGGGTATCCAGCTCATTACCCTGGGGGTCATCGGGGAGTACATAGGTAGGATTTACAACGAGTCCAAGCGGCGCCCACTGTACCTGGTGCGGGACGCCATCGGTTTTGACTACCAATCTGCAAGGTGGAACAGGCGTGAAGTATAGAGTGAACTGGCGAACCGGCTTCGTTTTTTGCTGTGCGGTGATTGTAGCCACGGGGACGCTATGGACGGCGGACCCGGATGTGTTCTGGCACCTGAAAGTGGGGGAATGGATTGTCGCCCACCACTCCGTTCCCCGGACCGACATATACTCCTGGAGCGCCGGCGGGCGGCCCTGGACGGCCCACCAGTGGGCCTGGGAGGTCTTGCTTTATGAGGTTTACCGGTACACCGGGATGTTCGGTCTGTGGTTCCTGGTGTTCCTCATGGGGGCGACCGCGGGCCTGCTGATCCGGCAGGGATTGAAGGCGCGGGGGGTTACCGAGGAAGTGGCGACCGTTGCCGGGGGGATGGGCACCCTGCTGCTGGTGGGCTGGTTACGACCCTGGCCCCAGGCGGGGGTGTATGCCCTGTTTGCCGCCTACCTGCTCCTGTCGCTGCGCGACCGGTGGGGCCCGCGGGAGGTCTTCGCGGCCGCGGGCATGGGGCTGTTATGGGCTAACATCCACTCCACCGCCACGATGTTTCCGCTGCTGCTGGCCGCCGAAGCGGCCTGGACGGCGCTGGTCCGCCGGGAAGCCACCGGCTGGCGCTGGACAGCAGCCGCCGCGGCGGGGCTGGGGACCCTGGTCAACCCGCACGGGGTGAACCTGTGGATGTACGCGGTCCAGGAGGGCCTGCTTACCCAGCAGTACCGCAGGTCGATCGGGGAATGGATGCCTTACGATTTTGGCGCCCTGGACATGACCGTCATCTTCCTTATCTGTATGGTCATCTTGTTCACCGCCGCCCGGCAGGGTCGGGAAAAGGACCTGGAGTTCTGGCGCGCGGCGGGATTCTGGGTACTGGCCCTGATGTCCAGGATCTACATGCCCTACGCCGTGCTGAGCACCGCGGTGGTGCTGGGGTTGCTTTATTTCGAGTTCGGGGCGGCAAGTTTTAAGAGGGTTCTGGCCGTGGCGCTGGCCTGCACCATTCTGATTATTCCCTACATAAAGTTGACCAAGGGTATCCCGGGCGACCTGGAGGAGCTGGCCGCCAATAACGGGTACCCGGTGAAGGCCCTGCGGTACATCCAGGTACGGGGCTACGAGAAGATTTACAATGACTACGGTTGGGGCGGGTACCTCATCTGGAAAGGGGTTCCCGTCTACATCGACGGCCGGGCTGATGTCTACAAGGGCATCCTGACCGGGTGCATCAAGCTACTGGAGGCGAAAAAGCCCGCCGGGCGAGCCATCCGCGACACCGGGGCGGAAACCGTGCTCACCCGTGCCAATGGCAAGCTTGACGCTGTGTTGAAGGAGTCACCGTGGTGGCGGGAAGTGTACCGGGATAAGGCAGCGGTGATTTACCGGGGTCAGGCTTGAAATTTACCAAAATTGAAATTTTTGTGCACAATTAGAGCACAAGCGTGAACGCGGAGCTAAGTATGACAGACATCAAGGCGATAGCTTTCGACCTGGACGGTACCATGTGGTTCGGGGACGAGGTAGCCGCTGGGAGCCGGAGGGAGAGCAGGATATGAAAGTGGTGATACTGGCAGGCGGGATGGGAACCCGGTTGACGGAAGAAACGGACGCCCGGCCCAAGCCGATGGTAGAGATCGGGGGAAGGCCCATTCTGTGGCACATCATGAAGATCTACTCGGCATACGGGTTCCACGAGTTCATTGTGTGCCTGGGCTACAAGGGGTACATGATTAAAGAATATTTCATGAATTATTTCACGCACATGAGCGATATCACCGTCGACCTGGCGGACGGAGGGGTACAGATCCATAACAGCAAGGCGGAGCCGTGGAAGGTTACCCTGGTGGATACGGGCCTGCACACCCAGACCGGCGGGAGGATTAAGCGTATCAGGAACTACACCGGGAACGAGACTTTCATGCTCACTTACGGCGACGGGGTGGGAGATATAGACATTCGGAGGCTCCTGGAATTCCACCACGGGCATGGCGGTTACGCCACGGTGACCGCGGTGCAGCCGCCGGGACGCTTCGGGGCCCTGAATCTGGCCGGGGCGGACCGGGTGGAGAGTTTCGCCGAGAAGCCGGCGGGGGACGGGGCTTGGATAAACGGCGGCTTCTTTGTCCTGGAGCCGGCGGTGTTCGACTACATCGCCGGGGACGAGACCCTGTGGGAAAAGGAGCCATTGGAACGGCTGGCCGGCGAGGGGAAGCTGTACAGCTACAAGCATCATGGTTTCTGGAAGCCGATGGACACGCTACGCGACAAGCGGGAATTGGAAACGCTGTGGAGAAGCGGGCGGGCACCGTGGAAGATCTGGGAATAGATAGTTGTTTGTGCTAATTAGAAATTATAGTGCGTTAAGTAGTAAACGGAAGATATAGAGAATAGGACGGGGATTGGCAAGGTGACGGAGACGAGGAGGAAGCTTATCTCGATAATCATACCCGCATACAATGAGGAGGACTCCGTGGAGGAGCTGGCCGCCAGGCTGCGGGAGGTATTTGCCGCCAACAGCAGGTACGATTTTGAAGTGATTATGGTGGAAAACGGCTCCCTTGATAGCACATACGAAAAGCTGCTGAAAATCCATGAGCAGGACGGGCGGTTCCGCATCCTTCAACTGGCCAGAAATTTCCGCATGGACGGGGGGATTACCGCGGGGCTGAAGCACGCCTCTGGTGACGCCGCGGTCATCATGGCGGCCGACCTCCAGGACCCGCCCGAGCTTATTACCGAGTTCCTGAAGAAGTGGGAAGAAGGTTACGAGAACATCTATGGCATCGTCATCAAGCGCGGGGGAACCGGTTTCGTCCGCCGCATGAACTCACAGCTCTTTTACTGGCTGGCCAACACCATAACCGGGGGGATAATACCGAAAAATGTGAGCGATTTCCGGTTGGTGGATAAAAAAGTCTACCAGGCCATTAACGCCATGGAGGAGCGCAACCGTTTTGTCAGGGGCCTGTTTGCGTGGGCGGGATTCAAGTCGACCGGCATCGAGTTCGAGAGGCCGCCCCGTTTTGCCGGGCAGTCGAACGCCCATACCCTGAAGGTCCTGGAGCTGGCCATCAAGGGCATTTTCGCCCACAGCTATCTTCCCTTGCGCTTCATAACCATAATCGGTCTAATCATGTCGGTGTTTTCGTTCCTGTTTTTGCTCTTCATCGTAGTCCGGGCGTTTGCCTGGGGCGTGCCTTTCCCCGGTTTCGGTACCATCATGGGGGTCATGCTGCTCCTGTTCGGGTTTCTCTTTACCATGCTGGGGGTCATCGGCGAGTATGTAGGGCTGATCTATGAAGAGGTGAAACAGCGCCCCAACTTTATAGTCCGGAACCGGGTAGGCCTATGAAAGCGCTCCTGCGCCGGCATGAAGAGAAAATAAGGTTTGTGGTGGTGGGTGGCTGGAACACGGTTTTCGGCTACCTGGTCTTTGCGGGCCTGTACTACCTCCTGCGCTCGCACTTGCACTATCTGTTGCTGCTGGCCGCCAGCTACATCATCAGCATTACCAACGCCTACTTGGGTTACAAGTTCGCGGTTTTCAAGACCAGGGGGAATTACCTCCGGGAGTACCTGCGCTTTTACCTGGTCTACGGGGTGTCTTTCCTGGTCAATCTCATCCTGCTGCCGGTGCTGGTAGAGGCGTTGGGACTGCATCCCCTGGTGGCCCAGGCGCTCATCCTGTTTTTTACCACGGTCATCAGCTACACCGGACACAAGTACTATTCATTCAGTGTGCCCGCGCGGGCCATGGAGCAGCCCAGAAATCAGAACGAAGAGGAAGCATAGTCCTATGTCCACCTGGTACGAGAAATACCCCTGGCTGGCCAACGATAGAAGCCTCCTGGCCCTGCATCTTTTTCTGTGCAGTATCGGCCTGCTCGGCGTGACCGGTTCTCTGACCGGCTGGCTTGGTTCGAGCCTGCTGGAGGATTCCGCACTCCACCTGAAGGAGTGGGCCACGCCGTTTTATCCCGGGAAGCGGTTGGAGCTACTGCAATACTGCGCCGGGGCGGCCAGCCTGTTTGTCTACTATACCGTTATTTACGCCTGGTCCCGCCGGGTAAACGGTGAATTTGAATCCCGGTTCTACCGGTACCTGAGGGGGAGCGCCCCGCGGTTGGTCACCTACCTGGTGGCTGTTCCGGCGAGCAACCTTCTGCTGGCCTGGCAGTCGAGCCACGAAGCAGGCAGGGCCTTGCTCGGGACGTGGTGCTGGCTCCTCATCCTGCTTCTGCCCTTCCTTACCGTTCCTTTCACCTTCTCGGTGGTGGGAGACAGGTGGAACCGGTGGCTGGCGAAGCTCGATAAGGTTTATTACGTTATCCTGGTTCTGGTCGTCGCCCAGTTTGTCAATGTGTTCCTGCCCCTGGTGGGCGGGGAACTGAAGATGATCAACGAGTGGCTGGACATCCCGGAGATGACCCGGCTGCGGGACGGCTATGTCGACAATGCCGACTACCTCAACCGGCATCAACTACTGGGCACCCACCGCAGGTACGACCTGGAGGAGGACCGGGGCGAGTCTCCCGCACCGCGGGAAGCTAACCACGTGCATATCCCCGCGACCCCGGAGCTGGCCCGTTTCATAGACCGGCACGAAACCCGGTACTACTATGATGAGAAGCGGCAGGCCCTGTGCGTTACCGGTGCCATGACCGCCCGGGAAAGAGACGAACTGCTGGCCGCCTGCCCGGACGAGGCCGGGAGAAGGGCCATCCTCGACCTGTATCACTCGAGCAACGCCGCGCAAAAAGCCTGGGAGCAACGGCGCCTCACCGATGAAGAGGAAGAATTCCTCAAGAAAAACGGGATTGAGCTGGGCTGGCAGGTGGCTAATAATTGGGTTCTACATCATCATTACTTCATCCTGGGGCCGGTGAACGAGTATGCCCTGGGCAAGCCCCTGCGGGAAATCAACCTCCAGTACGGCTGGATGAACATGGTGGCCATCAAGCACCTGCTGGAGTGGATGGGGGGAGTATCCTACCAGAACTACTTCCGGCTATGGCACGCCCTGTATTACGTCTATTACGGGCTGTTTTTGGGGCTCCTTTTCCTGCTATGCAAGAAAATACGGTATGTGTTGCTGGTTTCTGTCCTGGCGGGCGGGGCCATCAACTACTTCGGTTTCGTTATCCTGTTCATGTCGCCGGGGTGGAGTCCGGTGCGGCACTTCTTCGATGTTTTTGTTATAGCTTTCCTGTACCTGTACCTTACCAGGGACAAGGTCGTGTTTCTCCTGCTTTCCCTGGCGGCAGGCCTGCTGGGGCTGGCCAACGACAGCGTCTTTGGGCTGGTGGGCCTGCTGGCCTGGCTGGTTACCCTGGCGTTCCGGGGCTGGAACGAACCTGGCCCGGCGCGGCGGCGCGACCTGTTGCTGGCGGGGCTCGGAGCGGCGGCGGGGCTGGCCGGGCTGGTTTTCTTCCCCGGCGGCCGCAATGTGATGCTTCCCTATTACCTGCAGGGCTTGCTGGCCTCTCCGCTGAAGGCGGGCGTGATAATGGCCTGTCTGGTTCTGTCCAGCGCGGGCTACGCCGTGCTGGTCAAGTACGCCGGGGCCCGGCATGACCTGAAATACCCCGCGCTTTTCCTGCTCTGTTACTCGCAGGGACTGCTCGTCTATTACATCTGGAACACCTCCAACTACCATTTCCTGAGCCTGGCGCCCATCTTTGCGCTGACTGCGGTGGTATTCCTGAAGTTTATGCTGGAAAGCACCGGGGCCGGAAAGCGATACGAAAACCTGGTGGTCGCCGCCGCGGTGGGGTTGGCGCTGGTGGCATACCTCCCTTCCCTGTTTGTCTACTACTGCACGCGCCAGTTCTATTACCAGGTATTTGACAACCACAAGGTGTACCAGTGGAGCCTGGACCGGGCCACGTTCAAGTCGACCATGAACCCGAAGTACTTTACCGAAGCGGTGGAGCTGCTGCAACAGTACACACCGGGACAAAGCTCCGTATACATCGTTTCCAAGTACGACAACTTCCTGCCTTTCCTGGCCGAAAAGTACAGTGCCATGCCGTTCTTCGAGGCATCTCGTTTCCTGGTAACCGAGCGGGAGGTCATACAGTGCATCCAGGCGATTGAGCAGGCCAAGCCGGAGTACCTTTTCGTCGATACGGACATTGAGAGAAATCTTAATGTGGATATTGTCGACTCGAAGGCCCGTTACGTAGGCTTTCTGCACGACGAATCAGTCGCCCGGGTACAGAGGCTCAAAGAATTACAGCACATCTACCAGCAGGTAAAGGATGACTACCAGCCCCTCGAGAAAGGATACCTGCTCACAGTCTACCACAGGAAGCAAGGGGACGATCTTTTTGCTTCCTTGGGAGGTGCAGAGAGATGAACATATTGTTGACTGGCGGCAGTGGGTTTATCGGCAGGAATATACGGGAGGCTATGTCCAGCCGATACCACATACTGGCTCCCACGCACCGGGAGCTGGAATTGCTGGACGAGGAAGCGGTGAGGCGGTTTTTCCAGAAACACGACATCGATGTGGTCATCCACGCGGCGGTGCGGCCCGGGCACCGCAACGCCCAGGACCCGACCCGCATCTGCTACTGTAACACCAGGATGTTCTTCAACCTGGTGCGCAATGCCCGGCATTATGGGAAAATGATTTTCCTTAGCTCGGGGGCTGTCTACGATGAACGGCACTACCGGCCGAAAATGAAGGAAGAATACTTTGACGTGCATGTGCCTGCCGACGAGCATGGGTTCTCCAAATACGTGTGTGCCCGGCACATAGAACTGCTGGACAATGTTTGCGAATTGCGGCTGTTCGGTGTTTTCGGCCGTTACGAGGATTACGCCATACGGTTCATTTCCAACGCTATCTGCAAGGCGCTTCTTGGCCTGCCCATAACCATCAAGCAGAACCGGAGATTCGACTACCTGTACGTGGAAGACCTGATGCCGGTGCTGGACCATTTCATTAAGCATCATCCCCGGCACCGTGCCTATAACGTAACCCCTGACGAGGCCATTGAGCTGTACCAGCTGGCGGAGAAAGTAAGAGCGGTGTCGGGAAAGGACCTGCCAATTCTGGTGGGAGTGCCGGGGATGGGGCCGGAATACAGCGGCGATAACGCCCGCCTGCGGGAGGAGATACCCGGCCTGGAGTTTACCCCGGTGGAGGAAGCGATACGGCGGCTGTATGGCTGGTATGCGGAGAATCTGGCTAAAATTGATAAACAGTGTTTGTTATTCGATAAGTAACTTGAGGGGAAGATGGCATGATAAAGGTATCCGATTACATGGTGCAGAGACTGGTTGAGTTGGGAGTAAAGCACGTCTTTATGATTGCTGGCGGGGGCGCCATGCACCTCAATGATTCGGTGGGAAGAAGCCGGGAAATCGAATACATCTGCAACCACCACGAACAGGCCTCGGCGATTGCGGCAGAGGGCTACGCCCGCACTTCCGGTCAGCTGGCAGTGGTGATCGTGACCAGCGGCCCGGGCGGTACCAACACCCTGACCGGGGTAATCGGCCAGTGGTTGGACTCGGTGCCGGTCCTGTACATTTCGGGCCAGGTCAAGCGCGAGACCACCATCGAGTCTTGTCGTGAGCTCGGGCTGCGCCAGCTGGGCGACCAGGAGATAAATATCACGGATATCGTTAGACCGGTTACCAAGTTCGCGGCCATCATCAAACACCCCGAAGAAGCGGGAGTGCTTATGGAAAAGGCCATACACGCGGCGACCAGCGGGCGACCGGGCCCGGTCTGGCTGGATGTGCCCCTGGATGTGCAGGCCGCTATGGTGGACGAAGGTTTGCTGCGCGGATACGAGCCAGGCCGGCAAGGCCCGGAGTTTGACCGGGAAGAGTTGCGGCAAAAAGTGGCGGAGACGGTCCAGCTGCTGAAAAAGGCAAAACGTCCGGTATTCCTGGCAGGCCACGGGATAAGGATTGCCGGGGCGCAGGAGTTGTTCCTGGATGTGGTGGAGGAGATGGGGATTCCGGTGGTTACCTCCTTCAACGGGTTTGACCTGATGCCCACCGCCCACGCTTTGTTTGCCGGCCGCATTGGTACCGTCGGGCAGCGAGCAGGCAACTTTGTCCTGCAGAACGCGGACGTCCTGCTCTCTGTCGGTTCCCGCAACAATATTCGCCAGGTTAGCTACAACTGGCGGGCCTTCGCCCGAGCGGCCCGAAAAACCATGGTTGACATCGACCCCGCTGAACTGAAGAAGCCGAGCGTCAGTCCGGATATCCCCATTCACGCAGATGCCCGGTGGTTCCTGGAGGAGTTGCAGGCCCAGCTGCGCGAGACTACGCTGCCGGATTGGGAGAGCTGGCGGGAGTGGTGCCGGGAGCGCCGGGTTCGCTATCCGGCAGTGCTGCCGGAACACCGACAGTCGCAACTTATCAACCCGTATCACTTCATGGAGATGCTGACCGAATCCCTGGGGGAGGGTGCTATTGCGGTGGCGGGCAATGGCACCGCCTGTGTGACCCTCTTCCAGGCAGGGGTGGTCAAGCCGGGACAGAGGGTTTTCTGGAACTCGGGGTGTGCCTCGATGGGATACGACCTGCCTGCGGCCATCGGCGCTTGTTTTGCTGGCGGCCGTAAGGATGTAATCTGCCTGGCGGGTGACGGCAGCCTGCAGATGAATATTCAGGAGCTGCAGACGGTAGCCCATCACCGGCTACCTGTTAAGCTGTTTGTTCTGAACAACCAGGGGTACATTTCCATCCGGCAGACCCAGGATTCCTTCTTTGGGGGGCGGCATGTGGGCTGTGATGCGAGCAGCGGGGTCAGCTTCCCCGATGTCCGGAAAGTGGCGGCCGCTTATGGTTTACCCGCCGGAATTATCGATAACCCGGGGGAAATGAGGGAAAGAATAGAAAGGGTTCTGACCACGCCGGGGCCGGTGATCTGCGAGGTCCGCCTGGACCCCGGATACCGGTTCAACCCGAAACTATCGTCGGAGTGCCTGCCCGATGGGCGTGTGGTATCCAAACCCCTGGAGGATATGTACCCGTTCTTAGACCGCCGGGAGTTTAAGAGCAACATGCTGGTACCTGAGTGGGAACCAGAGGAGTAAGGGGAGGCCCGGGCCGCCGGCGCGGGGGTGTCCGGTACTAACCCTCGCTGGCCCTGTCAGGGGGGCAACGTCTGGTTGCCAGTGTTAATCAGAATAAGTCAGCGCGTGGTCAGCGTCTCTTTTTTCATAGCAGGGGGGCAGGAGAATGAACAGTCTGGAACGAAGAATGGTCGAAGTACTCAAGGACCTCAAAGAAAACCACCACGTTATAGGAGTAAAGGCTGAGTTTGAGGCGGAGGGCACCCGCCTGGAGGAGGCGCTCCGGTTGAAGGAAGTGGTGTCCGAGGCCGGGTTGAGCCTGACCCTGAAGATTGGGGGGTGTGAAGCCCTGCGGGATATGTACGAGGCCCGCGTCATCGGGGTGCGCCGCCTGGTGGCCCCGATGATTGAGTCGCCGTACGCCTTGAAGAAATTCCTGTCGGCGACCCGGATGGCCTTTCCCCCGGACGAGATGGAGAGCGTCTCCCTCCTGGTCAATATCGAGACGATATACGGCTACCAGAACTTCGGCCAGATGCTGGAGCTCAAGGAGATCGACAGGCTGGACGGCATCGTGCTGGGGCGGGTGGACATGACACGCTCCATGGGCCTGACCCGCGAGGACATCAACCACCCGGCCATCCTGGACATCGCCCGCCACCTTTTTACCCAGGCAAAAACGAAGTCGCTCGAATGCGTTATCGGCGGGGGAGTTTCGGCCGAAACCCTGCAATTCATCGAGCAGTTGCCGCCCGGGCTGGTGGACCGCTACGAGACACGCAAGATAATCTTCCAGTACCCGGAGGCATCCGGGGAGAAAGGCGAGAAAGGCATCCTCAAAGCGGTTGGTTTCGAGCTGATGTGGCTGAAGAACAAGCGCGACTTCTATGGCATGATCTTCGAGGAAGACCGCCTGCGCATCGAACTCCTTCAGTCCCGCTACGACAAGCTAATCCGCGCCGCCGGCGGAATGTACGAGTAGGGGGTCAGGCTTGAAATTTATGAAAATTGAAATTTTTGTGCACAATTAGAGCACACGCATGAATGCGGAGGAGCTAAGTCATGACAGGCATCAAAGCGATAGCTTTCGACCTGGACGGCACCATCTGGTTTGGGGAACAAGTAGCCGCCGGGGCGCCGGAGCTGGTGAGCTACTTGCAGGGCAAGGGAATAAGGGTTTTTTATTTTACCAACAATTCCTCGAAATCCAGGCGGCAGGTGGCCGAAAAGCTGACCCGGATGGGGTTTGCTCCGCGAGCGGGTGAGGTGTATACTTCGGCCTATGCGACCGCGGTGTATGCTGCGGAGAATGGAGTGCAGGACGTGTACTGCATCGGTTCTCCGGGGCTGCTGGAGGAGCTGGCAGCCCACGGGGTCCAGGTGTTGGATGACGAGGAAGCTGCCCGGGCGCTGATCATCGGGCTGGATGTGGAGTTTAACTACACCCGTCTGGCCAAAGCCCTGCGGCTTTTGCAGCGGGGCTGCCCGGCCATTGCTTGCAACCGCGACCGGAATTACCCGGTGGAAAACGACCGGCTGCTGCCGGGGTGCGGGGCTATTGTGGCCGCCATCGAGGAGTCCTTCGGGGTAAAAGTGGATTACGCCGTGGGCAAGCCCAACACGTATATGATGGAACTTCTGAGCCGGGACTGGAAACTGGCTAACCAAGAAATTCTGGTGGTCGGAGATACTTATACCAGTGATATCGAGATGGCCAGGAGGTTCGGATGCCCATCGGTGTTGATCAGCGCAGAACCGAAACCGGAAGCGGCTGAAACTATAGTGGTGGCCCGCCTGGCGGACATTCGCAAACTTATATGATTACGATAAAGGGGACTATCTCATGGAAGAGACCGGAATGAAAGGCTACCGGGGCAAGAGGGTGCTGGTTACCGGCCATACCGGTTTTAAAGGGACCTGGCTCACTCTGTGGCTGCGGATGCTGGGGGCGGAGGTGCTGGGGTACGCACTGGATCCTCCTACCAGTCCCAGTCTGTTTGACCTGCTCGGACTGGACGAGAGCATCACGCACGTGGTGGCCGATGTGCGGGATAAGGGGAGATTGGCCGCCGCGGTGAGTGAGTTCCAGCCGGAAATAGTTTTCCACCTGGCGGCACAGCCTCTCGTGAGGCTGTCTTACCAGCAACCCCGGCTCACTTACGAGACCAATATTATGGGGACCGTCAACCTGTACGAGGCGGTACGAAAGGTGGGCAGCGTGCGGGCCGTGGTCACCGTGACCAGTGACAAGTGCTACGAGAACCGGGAATGGGTGTACGGTTACCGGGAAACTGACCCCATGGGTGGTTACGACCCTTACAGTTCCAGTAAGGCTTGTGTGGAACTGGTTACCTACGCTTACCGGAGAAGCTTTTTGCAGGAAAAGGGCATCGCGGTGGCCACCGCCCGCGCGGGCAATGTTATCGGGGGCGGGGACTGGGGTGAGAACCGGTTGATACCGGATTGCGTG
>JAAYAC010000034.1 GCA_012719535.1 Syntrophomonadaceae bacterium
GAACGGAGACGGGGCCTTTTCCGAGGACGGGTGGGTGGGAGTCTCGGGTATAGAGAAGAGATACGAGGAAGTACTCAGGAACGGCGGTTCCGCCGAGGAGCTGGTGGCCGTCCTGGGCGCCGACGGGAAGGTGATTCCGGGGCTCTTAGGTGAAGTACGCCGGTCAGAGAAGGCCCGTGCGGGCAAGGATGTGGTTCTTACCATCGACAAAAGGGTTCAGCAGGTAGTGGAAAGGGCGATGGACCGGGCCGTAAAGAAAGGGGCGGTAGTGGTGATGGACGTTGAGACCCGTGATGTACTGGCGATGGCCAGCCGCCCCGCTTATAACCCTTACCAGGCCGAAGAGTTCTTGAGAGATGCCGGCGACAGCCCGTTTCTCAACCGGGCTTTGGAACCGTATCACCCCGGCTCGGTGTTCAAACTGGTGGTTGCAGCAGCGGCTCTGGAGGAGAAGCTGGTGGCTCCCGGGGAAACCTTCCTCTGTAGCGGCAGCTATGATTTTAATGGTCGGGTGTCCATTGCGTGCTGGAAAAAGGAAGGGCACGGGCAGGTGACCATGAAAGAGGCCCTGGCTCAATCCTGTAATTCGGCTTTTATCCAAATTGCGTCCCGGGTAGGAAGGGAAGGGCTGCTTGACTATGTCGCGAAGCTACATCTGTTAGATCCCGTGGTGCTCGGGTACCCCGGGGTGGGAAAACAGGGGAATGTCCATATTGAACCGGCGGCTCCGGCGCTGGGGAATGCCAGTATCGGGCAGCAGGGGGTAGTGTTGAGCCCGTTAGCCGTAGCTTCTCTGCTGGCCACGGTGGGAGATGATGGCCAATGGGCCCCCCCGCGCATGGTGTTAGGGGTCAGGGAGGCTCACGGTGCATGGGAACGAACCTGTGAACAGGTGCCTAAAAAACAGGTACTCAGCCTGGCGACAGCCCGAAGCCTTCAGGCCATGCTGCGGGAGGCGGTGGAAAAAGGTACCGGGCAGCGGGCCCGAATGACCGAGGCCAGCTGTGCAGGTAAGACTGCTACCTGCCAAACCGGCAGGTTTCACCCAGACGGCCGGGAGGTATTGCACACCTGGTTTACGGGTTATGTCCCCGCCGATCATCCCCGCTGGGTGATTGTTGTACTAATGGAGGACGGAGTGAGCGGAGGGCAGAGCTGTGCCCCGGTATTTAAGGAGATTGCCCAGGGCATGCTGAAAAACGTTCCGATAGTTCCATAGGTTAACCTGAAAGGTACCACTCGAAGTATTTTAAGCGATTGACCTTGCTAGGGATGTGTGATAACATGAACAAAACCGAACAGAACTCCGAGCCCTTGAACCTAAGGTGGGGTCACTATGGTGATTGGGCCGATGGGTGCAAAGCGGAAACGGTTGCGCCTCCCGTATTTGGAAAGGAGTAGGGTATCTGAGGTCTATGTTGTAGCATAGGCATGCTGTGGCCGTGCCCCTTTTCCGGGAACACGGCCTTTTTGATGCCCATAGCTTCAGGGCTTGGTATACTCCCAATCTTTTTCTTCCCGCTTGTTGCCGACAAGCGGGTCATTTGTGAATATGGACGGGTGGCCGGGGGCATACACGCGCGTTGGTACGAGGTAGATTTCCGCCGGGGATATGCTATACTGTTGACTAAAACAGGACGGACGGGGGGACAGGTTTGAAGATAGCGGTGGTAGACGGTCAGGGCGGCGGCATAGGGAGGCTGATAGTGGAAAAGCTTCGCCAGGAATTCCGAGAGCACGTTACCATACTCGGACTGGGGACTAACGCGGTGGCCACATCCATGATGCTGAAGGCGGGCGCCAACGAAGGGGCGACCGGGGAGAACGCTGTTGCGTACTGCTGCCCCCGGGTAGACGTCATAGTGGGTTCTGTAGCTATCATCGCCGCCAATTCGTTTTCCGGTGAACTAACCGCGAGAATGGCCGAGGCTATTGCCTCGTCGGATGCAGTTAAAATACTTTTGCCTATTAACCGGTGCAGAATTGAAGTGGCAGGGGTGGTTGACGAGCCGCTGCCCATCCAGGTTGATCACCTGGTTAGCCGGGTTCGTCGTCTGTACGATGTTGCTAATTGATGAAAGGGAAGGTGAAGGACCACATGTGTATGAATATGTCTCCCTTGGAGCAGGCGGTTCAGTTTCACGGTCACATCTGTCCGGGGTTGTTAAAAGGCTTGCGGGTGGCTGAATTCGCCCTCAGTTACCTGGGCGTGGACCCGGATCGCGATGAGGAACTAGTAGCCATCGTGGAACATGATTCGTGCGGGGTTGATGCCATACAAGCCGTACTCGGTTGTACTTTTGGCAAGGGCAATCTGATTTTTCAGGACTATGGCAAGCAGGTCTACACCATTGCCAGCCGCCAAAAGAACCGGGCCGTAAGGGTTTACGAAAAATTCGGCGTGTTGAAAGGCCCGGAATTTGACCGTTTCCGCGAATTGGCGCGGAAGGACGTTCTGACTGCTGGTGAGGAGGCGGAAAAGGAAGACCTGCGCGGGGTGTTGTTTGAGGTCATAATGTCCATGCCCTTCGAGGAGTTGTTTACCTACCGGGAAGTAGACCTTGAACTTCCGCCCCGGGCCAAGATCAGTGCCACAGTGAGGTGTGAAGTTTGCGGGGAGGGAGTCATGGAAACGCGTGCCACCAGCACAGAGCGGGGACTGGTATGTCCTGATTGTTTGAACCGGGTCGGAGGTGGATATAATGTGTGAGGCAAATGTATATATATATCGCGGGGAGCGGGAGGAACTGCTCATGGAAAAGGTGGACCGGATAGTTCCCGGCGAGGACGAGACCATCTTTCTGGAAAACATTTTCGGAGAGCGGAAGGTGGTCAGGGCGCGCATCAGGGAAATGGAGCTGGTTCATCACCGCATAGTTCTTGATAAGATAAGGGAGGAGATGTCGCGGCGGGATTACGAAATATGGTTGGAGCCGGACACCGACCACGGCCACTTTCACCCCGGCGAGGAGGTCAGTCTTAGGCTCTACAAGGGCTACAATATGCAGCCTGCAGGCGAGGCAAGTTACAGCAACCCCGAAGTACATGTGCTCAAAGACGGAGCTGTGAGCGGGGTCGAATGGCATGAGCACCACGGGAGCTTGGAAATCAATCTGGGGGAAGAGGCGGACGGGTTGATTACAGTCTACGCCAGGGAAAGCAGTGACCGGGAGCTCTATGCCAAGATGATTGTGGAAATAGGTCACCATACTCACCAGGGTATAAAGCCGGTGGGGTTGCCCCTGGAGATAGTACCCCGCAGCTACAGCCACGTTCACCTGGGAGACAACTACGAGATACAGGTGCTTAAGAACGGGAAGCCGCTGGCGGGCATGGAGGTGCGCGCGACATATAAGGGCGCCCGTAACCGGGAGTACCCTTTCCGGTTGGTGACTGACGAGGAAGGTAGGGCGCGGGTATTCCTTTCTGCACGGGGCAACTGGCTCTTTTCGGTGGCGGACGGTGATACTATCAGTACGTTTACCCTGATAAAAAGTTTCTAACTAAATATTATGAGCCAGCAGGAATAAACTGCTTGAGCGCGAATAATAACCAATACATGAGCACTATGAAGGTGCTCACCAAACTGCGCAGTTTTCAGGGCCGTGGTGGCCCGGAAGGTCAATTTCATATGTAGAGGCAAAATGAACCATGAAGGATCGGGCTGGCAGGAAGCCGGTGGTTGTCTTTCATGGTTTTTTTCTGCCCGGTAATTTTAGCAGCAAGGGGTGATTAGGTTTTGCATATTCCGGACGGTTACTTGAGCCCACAAACGGCAGTTCCTTTCATTGGGGTTATGGTTCCCATATGGGGAGCGGCAGTGCACAAGGTCAAAAAGACCCTCAAGAAGAGGGAAGTGCCCCTTTTAGCTATAGGAGCGGCTTTTTCCTTTACCATCATGATGTTCAACCTGCCCATACCGGGAGGGAGTTCTGCCCACGCGGTGGGAGCGGTATTGCTGGCAGTCTTGCTGGGACCCTGGGCGGCTTCCATCGGTGTTTCCGTGGCCCTGATTATTCAAGCGTTGGTTTTTGGCGACGGGGGGATTCTGGCCATAGGGGCCAATTGTTTTAACATAGGAGTCGTAATGCCTTTTGCCGGGTATTACGTGTATCGGTGGATAAAGGGCGGGGCGGGCGGTTTCTCCCCTCGCGCGGTTGTGGCTGCTGCCATCGGTGGTTACGTGGGGCTTAATCTAGCTGCCCTGTGTACGGCGGTTGAATTCGGCCTTCAGTATCACCTGTTCCAGGCTGCAGATGGGACTCCCCTCTACTTTATGTACCCCCTCAAGGTGGCGGTAGCGGCCATGATGACCGAGCATCTCCTCCTGGCCGGTCCGGTAGAGGCCCTGGTTACCGCCCTGGGGATGGGCTTTATCGCCAGGACTTACCCGGAGTTGTTGGCAAGGGATGAAACATTATCCGCTGGCAGGGAGAGCAAAGGAGTGGTGCTGAATGATTAAAAGGTACAAAAAACTGTGGGTAGCGCTGGTGGTACTGATGCTGCTGTCGCCTCTGGGTCTGCTCGCTACCGGCACGGCCTTTGGAGAGTGGGCAATGGATGAGCTCTTACAGGAGGTTGGATTCATTCCGGCCGGCCTGGCCAAATTCGCCGACCTGTGGCCATATTCGCTTTTCCCCGATTATACCGTCCCAGGATTAAGCGCCGGTTTTTTACAGTCTGCTATCGGCTATATAATCTCGGCCATGGTGGGAGTAATCCTGGTGGCAGGTGTAACCATGCTCTTTGCCAAGGTGGTAAAAGAGTAAATTTGGCATAAAAAATGGAACCATAGACCTGGCACTCAGCACATCCCAAATTGAAGGTGATTCATACAAGAGTCTGATCCCTTCATGTTCAATACTCCGTATATTGACCCGGCTGAGTATCAGGCTGATGAACACCGATAAACACTGACATTTAATTTTATAACCGCTGCTCCGGTACTCAGTTTAGTTTGGTACACAATTGCCTTATTCATAAACTGTTGGTAAGTCTCTGCTTTCCCTGCTTCAAACAGGGCTGAGTGCCGGGGATGTGTTGCAGTCGAGGAGTACCAGAGTGAGCCGGTTAACACACTCCAACAAATATACTGTTTCCATCTCCCTAGTGGTGGCGGCGGGCCGGCATAGATGTCTACCCTGTATATAAGTATGGTCTCGAGGGTTAATCGAGAGAGAGGTTAAGGTATGCTGCCAGAATGGATGGTTCCAGAACCGAATAGGACGACAAGCTGTAGCGCGGGGGGACGGAGGGGACGGAGAAGCTTTCTCAGTAAGAGCATTCAGGATATGAAGAAAGCTTTATGTGAGGAACTGGTAACCGGGCATTGGGCCAAGCAAGCGGGGCTATGGCAAAGATTGGATCCCGGTGTGAAGTTGGTTTCGGCGGTTTTGTTGATTCTGCTGGCCGGGATGGCGAAGAGTCTCGGGGTGTTGTTGTTCCTATGGGGTCTTATCGTGGGGTTAATGCTGCTGTCCCGACTCCCCGTACTGACTATACAGAAGCGGGTATGGGGTTTTATTCCCCTGCTGACGCTGCTGGCGGCGGTTCCGGGCATGTTCAATATAGTGGTGGATGGGTCCCCTCTGGTAATGTTGTATGAAACCTCTCATCCCGTTACCTGGTTCGGATTGAGCGGACCGGGTAGTATCTACATCACAGTCCAGGGGCTATGGGCGGCCATGTTCTTGGTTTTGCGAGTGGGCATATCGCTGTCGGTAGGCATACTGTTGACAGCTACCACCCCGCTGGCCGCTCTACTTAGCTCTTTACGAGTGTTGCGGGTACCTACTCTCTTCGTAATGGTTATCGAGATGAGTTACCGGTATCTGGTCTTGTTATTGACCATCTCGATCGAGATGTTTGATGCTCGTACCCTCCGGACGGTCGGAGATCTTCCACTGCGCAAGAAGCAGGAACTGGTTGGCTCCTCGATAGGGGCGCTTTTCATTAGAAGTCTTACGCTGTCAGAGGAGGTTTATATGGCGATGAGCGCCCGCTGTTATACCGGGGAGGTTACGGCCCGGGAGAAGTACAGGATAGGGAGGCTCGATATTGCCTGGATTAGCATAATTGCACTAATTTCCATTGCGGTAACGACAGGGGGATTTGTATTTGTGTAAAGGTCCTATATTTGAACTTGACAGGGTATGTTTCGATTACCCGCACGGTGGGCAGCTCTTCAAGGGACTGGAGCTAAAAATTATGAGTGGGGAAAAAATCGTCTTATTGGGGCCCAATGGCTCTGGAAAATCTACTTTGTTAAAGCTGCTGTGCGGGTTGGTTTTACCATCGGCCGGGACTTTACGTGCTTTTGGTACCGAGATAACGGAGCAGCGGCTGGAGGATAACCGGTTTGCCCGGGAGTATCACCAACGGGTCGGATTTATATTTCAGAATTCGGAGGTCCAGCTTTTCACTACTCGGGTGTGGGACGAAATCGCTTTCGGCCCTCTGCAGATGGGATTGGATTTGGAGACCGTTCGAGAGCGGGTGGAGGATGTCATGCGGTTATTGGGTATCGCACATTTGCAGGATCATTCTCCTTATCGCCTCAGCGGGGGGGAGAAAAAGAAGGTGGCCCTGGCGTCTGTACTGATTTTGAACCCGGAGGTGTTGATACTGGATGAGCCAACCAACGGGTTAGATCCTAAGACCCAGCGATGGCTAGTGGACCTGCTGCTGGCGCTTAACCATCAGGGAAGAACCATAATCACCGCTACCCATCACCTTGAACTTGCGCATGTGATTTCAGAACGGGCCCTTGTCCTGTCAGAGGGGCATAACCTGGTTTATGACGGACCCACCGCCCAGGTGCTGCAGAATCGTGAACTTCTAATGGAGGTAAACTTGATCGATGCCTACTACCATGTGCATGACCAGGAGAGGCATGTTCATTATTATATCCATGGCTAAGCTTACCATGGTATGATGCAACTTACAGTAATAATGCATGTATAAAGCCAAAATATAGCGAGAGGTCGAGCATTTCGAAAGAAGAATTACTATTAGGCTGAAACACAAGTGAATAATCTCCGAGCCTGATTTCCTAAGGCTAGTGCTATGGATGTCAGGCCGTTAGGGTATATCTGGAAACGGGTATACCTCCCAGTGTGGAAAGGAGAGCCAAATTCGATCACCAGCTTAAGGGGCGAGTGTGCTTTCCACAACTCGCCTTCTTTTACATAGGTGAAGTATGCCCGGCGTTCTTTCTGCCGGGCTTTTTTTAACAATATTAAATCTCCGAGCCTGATTTCCCAAGGCCAGTGCTATAGATACCAAGTCGTTAAGGTATATCTGGAAACGGGTATGCTTCCCAGGGAGGAAAGGAGATGCCCCAAATCGACCGCATGCAACGGTGGGAAGCCGGCTTTTTCCACGGCCCGCCTCTTCTATTTATACGAAAGGAGGTGGTGGGGACACCTGCTTCAAGCTTGACGGGGAGCAAAGCCAAAGGATGCTGAAGGTGGTCCGGAGTTCGAGAAAGCTGGCGCGGGAAGCATCACTCCTGGAACATATGAAGGAGGGGGTGAGAGCAGTTGAGTGAGGAACCTTGAAATGTGTAAGGAGAAAAACTGCAATAGGAGGAGGTACAGGATGTGAACGCCGTGGAGGTTGGAATTATCAGGGTCACAAGCAGTTGCAAGGGTTGTGACCACTGTACATCAATATGTGCTACAGGGGCAATATCTGGGGAAATGGGTGAAAAGCACCATATTGATCTCAAGAAATGCATAAGCTGTGGTCAGTGTCTTATCAATTGCCCGTTTTCGGCAATCGAGGACACCAGTATGGTTGATACCGTCAAGCGGGCCTTGGCTGACCCGGATCTGTTTGTGGTGGTTCAGGAAGCCCCGGCAGTGAGGGTCGCACTGGGGGAGGAATTCGGGTTGGCCCCGGGAACCAACGTTAAGGGCAAAATGTATGCAGCCTTGCGTAGACTTGGTTTTGACCGGGTATATGACACCGAGTTTGCGGCCGACCTTACCATCATGGAAGAGGGGACGGAGCTTATTCACCGGGTGTTTAAGCACCTGGGGGTGGCCGGTTTTGAGCACGCCGGACCTCTGCCTCAGTTTACTTCGTGCTGCCCCGCCTGGATTAAGTACGCGGAAGACAAGTTCCCGGACCTTCTGCCGCACATATCCTCAGCGAAGTCGCCCCAGCAGATGTTTGGGCCTATAGCCAAGACCTATGCAGCTCAGAAGTTGAACGTGCACCCGACCAAGATGTTTGTGGTTTCTGTCATGCCCTGCACTGCCAAGAAATACGAGTGTAACCGGCCGGAGATGATGGCGAGCGGGTACAAGGATGTGGATGCGGTGATAACCACCCGTGAACTGGCAGCGATTATCAAGGAGGCTGGCATCGACTTTGTCAACCTACCCGACGAGACTGCGGATAACCTGGTCGGTCTTTCCACTGGTGCTGCCACCATATTCGGTACTACTGGTGGTGTCATGGAGGCCGCGTTGAGAACCGCTTATGAGCTACTGAGCGGGCAAACGCTGGGCAAAGTTGAGCTGCATAACGTGCGGGGGCTGAAACCGGTGCGTGAGGCTACCATTGACATCCCGATTAAAGACCTGGGTAGGACGCTCCCGGTAAACGTTTGCGTGGTGACTGGAATAAAGCACGTTGATGGAGTTATCGAAGAAGTGTTGGCCGGTCGCAGTCCTTACCATTTCATTGAGGTTATGAACTGCCCGGGTGGGTGCGTGAACGGCGGCGGGCAGCCGATTAGGAGAGACACATACTAAAAGGGGTGAGTCATGGTGAGTATTCTGGCGGAAAAAGGTGGAATAACGAGACGGCAGTTTTTCAAGGGTGCGGGAGTGTTGGCAGTTGTAGCCGTAGTAGCCGGGGTTTTTGCCAAGATCGGGATTGACATGTTCAAGGTCAGCGACGATTACATTGCGAAGAGGGCTGCCGGGCTCTATACCCTGGACGAGAAAATGGCTATCAGAAAATCACACGAGAACCCGGAGATAATTCAATTGTATAAGGACTTTCTGTCCCCCGGTGAAGTGAAGCCGATGACCGAAAAAGCCCACCACCTGCTGCATACCAGGTATGGCCAGGACATTCCCGCCTTGCTTGAGGAGCTAAGGCATTACCAAGGGGAAGCGGCTTAATCCTTATAGGGAGGGAGATAGATGAGCGACGTTAAAGGGAAAGTCTTGAAACACGGAGAGCAAACGAGAACCATGCACTGGCTTCACCTGATATGCTTTCTCATCCTGGGTTTGACCGGAATCGGCTTTTACTGGAACATCGGTTGGATTAACGATCTGTTCGGCGGGCCAGCCAACGCCTCACTCGTGCACAGGTGGACGGCGGTAGTTTTTACGGCCGGGCCCGCCATCTATATTCTATTGAATTTTGAGCGATTTTCCAAGTTCATTGACACTATCTCGACCTTTACCAGGGATGACATCCAGTGGTTGAAAACCATGGGCGGGTATATCCCGTTCCTGAAAGGGAAGGTTCCGCCCCAGGACAAATACAATGCCGGCCAGAAGATACTGGGGTGGGTGGTCATCCTTGGATGCCTCCTATTCATACTAACGGGATTTCCTATGTGGCTCTGGCGCCATGCCGTTTCGCCAGCTTTTCTCGACTTCTGTTACACGGTTCATTTCTGGGATGCGATGATAATGATGCTGGCGGTATTGGGACATTTTTTCCTCGCGGCTATTCATCCCCAATCGAGAGTAGAGTTTAGTTCGATGATGCTCGACGGGTATGTTGATGCCGGAGTTACAGCTCACCACAACGCCAAATGGTTTGCCAACTTATCAAAACTGGAATGAGTGTTTTGTGTAAATTACTGGTTGGGTAGCCCGGTACTTTTCCGGGCTATTTTTGTGTGCGCCCGGCATGGGCTATAGGGGGGAAGTCCCGAACGGCGAAGGTGACAGTAGCCGTTAGCTCAAGGCCAGGGTGTCTGCGGCGACGCCGGGTACCCACGCAGGTGGGTGCTGAAGGAAGCTGGCGACAAACCTTCGGCCCGACGTACAGGAACGGCATTAGAGACCAATGGCAGTTGGATGAGCTTGCACAACAAAGCGAAGTCCTTGCCACCGAAGGCTGCCAGGGGTAAATGCGACGGGTAGATGGAGGGAAAGTCAACGCGCTTACCCGGGGAGGCCTGTCGGGAACGCTGAGTACTTTGGCAACCCGCATCGAGAGGTGCGGTTGAACCGGCAGGAGTCAGCAGAGGTTGCGAATGTCAACTAAAAGTGAACCACTTGCTTACCGCTGCCCTAATAGATCGGTTAACTCATAATGCTCATATTCTCAACGTGAACGGCCAGTCCTACCGGTTGAAAGAGTCGGTTATTAGTGGAATCTGCAGTTGGCATGTTGAGCGCAGGTAGTAAGTTCGTCCTGTGTGTTTTCTTTGTTATGTGCAACAAACAAATCTTACCAATAACTTGACATCACTGCCGTGTAGTTATATATTTATAACAGAACGTGACAAATATATAACATAAGGGGTTTTTCAGATGAATAATTGGTTACAGTATCTTGGCTTTCTTGGTTTGCTTGGATTATTAGGTATTTTTACGCCTAATCCAGGCCTTTATGGCTTTTTTGGTTTCTTTTGCTTCTTTGGCTTTAGGAAAATTATCTTTGATGAAAGA
>JAAYAC010000035.1 GCA_012719535.1 Syntrophomonadaceae bacterium
TTCCCAAGTTCATGGACACTCCGGGCCAGGTATGGCGCGGCCAAGTAGATATTGGTTTTGATACCGAGAGGATCCTCGGTGAATTGCTGGGATACAGTGATATCGAAATTGAATCGCTCAAAGGAAGAGGCATTATTGACTAAAGTCTGTGGAAAGAATGGGGTACCCGGCTAAAGCCACACAAATCAATTCAAGACAGCAGGTAGCTGTTATCTAGGGATTAACGTTGAGAGAATGGAGAGAAGCCCCAATCGTCCGGATTGGGGCTTCCCGAAACCAAGCTGGGTAGTATGCCTTGTACCTGGCTGAACGATTGAAAGGCACGGGTACAGCAGGCAAACGCAAGAGCATGAATATAAGACAGGAGGTATGTATCATGTCAATTAAGAAAGTAGGCGTTTTGGGAGCGGGCGCAATGGGAACCGGTATAGCCCAGGTGGCTGCACAGGCCGGTTATCAAGTAGTCCTGGGTGATTTGGAGATGGCCTTCGTTGAGAAGTCCGTTGCCAATATAGGCAAGCTTCTGGACAAGAACGTAGAAAAGGGCAAAATGACTGCTGAACAAAAAGATGCTATCATGGGCCGCTTCACGCTTACCACCAACATAGACGACTTTGCCGGCGTCGACTACTTTATAGAAGCTATCATTGAAGACCTGGAAATTAAGAAATCGACCCTGGCCAAGGTAGACAAGGTCTTGAAACCCGGCGCCATCATGGCAACCAACACTTCATCAATGTCCATTACGGTTCTAGGCTCTGCCACCAACAGGCCGGAACAGTTTGTGGGGATGCATTTCTTCAATCCCGTTCCGGTCATGAGACTTTGTGAAATCATCCGCGGCTATAAGACTAGTGATGAGACCGTTAAGGTTGCCTCCGAGCTGGCCCAGTCTTTTGGCAAGACAACTGTGGAAGTGAAGAAGGATACCCCGGGCTTCATTGTAAACCGGGTTATGATGCCCCAGTTCCTGGAGGCCATCCGCCTGGTGGAAGAAGGGGTTGCCACTCCTCAAGACATTGACACCGCCGTAACCCTGGGCCTCAACTATCCGATGGGTCCGTTCACTTTGATGGACTTTACCGGAATTGACATCTCCAAATTCGTTCTGGATTACTTCTACAATGAAACGAAGAATCCTTTCTGGGCGCCCCCCTTCACGTTAAAATCCATAATCAATGCTGGTAAGCTGGGTAGAAAGACCGGTGCCGGCTGGTACGACTATAGCAAATAAACTCTACCTTCAGGCAAAGGTAGATTCGCCAAAGTAGAGGCTGCCTGTAAGGTTCGTACTTTTGCGGGCTGGGAAAGGCAATCAAAGAAACCTCACCTGCAGACTGAGGAGTAGGGGCCCTTTTAGCCAAAGGGCCCTCCTGCTCATATTTCTTACAGCATTCATATTCCAGGCGAATCTTACGATTCGCTGAATGAAAGGGGAATTGCCCATGTCCTACGAAGCAATTCAGGTAACCAAGGAAGGCAGAGTGGCTATCATCACTCTGAACCGTCCTCCTATGAATCCCTTAAACAGCGCAGTTTTCAGGGATTTAGCTAAGGTCGCCGATGAATTCAGGGTGGATTCTACAGTTAAAGTCGTTATCATAACGGGTGCTGGCGGTAAAGCCTTTGCGGCTGGTGCAGACGTTTCGGAAATGGGTACCCTTACTCCGGTTGAAGCATACAATTTCTGCCAGAGATCCAAAATAGCATTCTCAAAACTGGAAAACCTAAACAAGCCAGTTATTGCTGCTGTTAGCGGCGTAGCCTTCGGTGGTGGCTGCGAGTTGGCATTGTCCTGTGATTTCCGTATAGCGGCAGATAACGCCAAATTTGCCTTCCCCGAAACCGGTCTGGGTATAATACCCGGTGGTGGCGGAACCCAGAGACTGCCCAGGCTTATCGGTGCAACCAAGGCCAAGGAATTAATGTTCCTCGGCGACATAATTGACGCTGCTACAGCCGAAAAAATTGGGCTGGTTAACAAGGTGGTACCAGCCGACGCGTTGATGGAAGAGGCCATGAAAATGGCCAACAAGCTGGCTGCGAAGCCCTTGGTTGCCATACAAATGACCAAAGCAGCTATTAACCTTGGAGGAAATGTTGATATTACCTCTGGTTTGGAAGCGGAGATCCAGAATTTTGTCATCGCCTTTGCCAGTGCTGACGGCAAAGAAGGTATTTCAGCCTTTGTAGGAAAACGGAAACCAAATTACACGGACAAATAGATGTTAGATATTCGAGAGAAGTGTGAGGTGAAACAAATGAGCGACCTGCCCAAAGGGGGAAGCTTTCTCCTCGGTCAGACCGATCCTCAGAGTGTATTCACTCCGGAGGATTTTACCGATGAGCATAAAATGATTTATCGGACCGCATTAGGCTTCGTTACTGACAAGATTCTGCCCAACATGGACGACCTGGAAGCAAAGAAGGAAGGGCTTAGCAAAGAACTTCTGATGGCGGCTGGGGAGTTGGGGCTCCTGGGAACCGACGTCCCGGAAGAATATGGCGGATTCGCCATGGACAAAATCAGCACCAGCATTGTGGCTGAGTGCATGGGTCGTGCAGGTGGCTTCGCCATGACCCATGGCGGCCAGACCGGTATTGGCCAGTTGCCGATTGTCTATTTCGGAACCCATGAACAAAAACTCAAGTACTTGCCGGAAATTGTGAGCGGCGAAAAAGCCACAGCGTATGCCTTGACTGAGCCGGGAGCCGGTTCAGACGCTCTTTCTGGAAAGGCCTGGGCAGTCTTAAGCCCCGACGGAAAGTACTACATCCTGAACGGCACTAAACAGTTTATCACTAATGCCGGATTTGCCGACCTATTTATAGTTTTTGCCAAGATAGACAGAGAAAAGTTCACAGGCTTTATCGTAGATGCTGATTCTGAGGGCCTTTCCACCGGTCCCGAAGAACACAAGATGGGTATCAAGAGCTCATCTACCAGGACCCTGATCCTGGAAGATGTAAAGGTTCCGGTGGAAAACGTTCTTTTCGAAATCGGTAAGGGCCACGTAATCGCTTTTAACATTCTGAACATGGGACGCTACAAGCTAGCTGGAAATGCTGTGGGTAACTGTAAGTATGCCATTGAATTGTCTGCCCAATTTGCCAACGAACGCAGGCAGTTTAACCAACATATTGCCGAATTCGGCTTGATAAAAGAGAAACTGGCCGAAATGAACACCAGGACGTATATCGCGGAGAGTATGGTCTATCGTACCGGAGGCCTGCTGGACGGGATGATGCACACTCTGGATTTATCGGGTCCTGACAGTGGCCAGGTGGCGGCCAAGGGGATCGAGGAATATGCCTTGGAGTGCTCGATAAACAAAGTATTTGCTACCGAAGTTCAGGGCTATGTCATGGACGAGGGCGTACAGATTCATGGAGGTTATGGGTTTACCTCCGAATATCCCATTGAAAGGCTGTACAGAGACTGCAGAGTGTATAGGATTTTCGAGGGTACTAACGAGATTAACCGAACCGTGATTACCAGTACGCTACTTCGCCGCGGGCTCAAAGGAGACATTCCCGTTAAGGAAGCTATCGAAGATGTCAGGACAAGATTAGCAGCTGGAGTCCCAGTACGGATGAATGAAGGGGAACTGGTACAAGCAGCCAAGGATATGTTGCTGTTGACCCTTGGTGTGGGAATCGACAAGTATGGTCAGGGTTTGCTTAAGTACCAGGAAATTGTCGGCAAGATAGCTGATACGGCCATGCTGATCTTTGGAATGGAGAGTGGCTGGCTCCGGGCTCAGAAGGCAGTAGCCAATAGTGGCGAGGCTGGCGCAAGGATTAAGCTAAACATGGCTAAAGTCTTTATCAATTCTGCTGTCGGTACTGTTTTCAATCTGGTCAAGGAGGTCTTAGCAGGCCTTGCCGATGGTGAGGAATTGGAGGGACTCTTGAAGGACCTGCAGAAGCTGTGCCAGTACACGCCCAGCAACACTATAGCTATGAGACAGGAGATTGCTGCAGCCGTTTCTGCAGCTTCTAAGTATGTAGTATAACATGGTCCAGGGAAGGAACTTCGTCAACCCGAATTGCCTTTTTGTGACCAGATATGATATCTAAAGTTGACCCTTGCTTGGCTTTGTCAAGGCATGACTGACTTGACGCTGCCGGGCACGGGCAAGTGATAGACAACAGATTGTCCCACCCGGAACAGCCGTTGGCCGAAACCTTCTTCGGATTGGTGCAAGGTTGACCTTTGATGACCAAAGTAAATGCGAAGGAGGAGTCAAAATGTCGGGTAACAATGCGGGTGTAGGGTTTGCGAATCCGACCCCTGCGGGTCTGGTAGCGTTAGCCATGGCTTGTTTCACTTTCTTTGCGCTGCTTACGGGACGGGTGGACCATTCTAGTCTACCAATCATGGGTTTCTGGTTACTTGGCGGGTTCATAGTCCAGATAGTAACGGGGATCATCGAGTTACGGGAAGGTAATCTGCCTGGTGGTAACATTTTCACCTGGTTCAGCGCGTTCTTTATGTTCACTACCGGCTGTGTATTTCTTCTAGAGTATTTTGGCTATTCTTTTGGTTGGCACATGAACCCGGCTATTGAAGGTTGGGCATGGATGGCATTGTCTATTTCCTTAATATTGTGGACACCAGCCTATCTCAAGGCACCGTTGTATCTCTTTGTAGCAATATTAATAATGGATGTAGCTTGTCCAATGCTCACCCTGATGAAACTCGGTATGCTAGCACCTACCGTTGCTCCTATAATTGGATGGCTTATTCTTGTTGCTGGTTCTCTTGGTCTTTGGTTAGGGGCCTGTATAATAGTTAATACAACCTTTGGCCGACAAGTCTATCCCTGCCCAGGACCGATTATACAAGCAACGGAAGCGGCCCAGCCGCAAAACAGCATCAAAGCCTAGCCCCGACGCCTCTCACGTATTAATGCTTTGTGGAAGCAAATACGTTCCGAGAATGCCTTATACGGAGAACAATTGTGGGATAGCTCTCAGCTTAGGAGTTGAAGGAGACGAAGGGAGGATAAACCCTTCCAGGCAGGTTTCGTTAGTCATATGGCTGTTCTGTTTTCTGACAGGTTCATGGCAAGTAACTACATCAAACTGGCGGGTCCTTGGCTTTGCCAACCTGCAGGCAGTAATTACCTGGGCGAGTCTACCATGAGAAATCAGATTTGGCGGATAAGCATCTGCTTCTCCGACCCAATTACCTCCTTATATGCGGGCAACGGTTCCAGGACCGTTGCCCTAACTTTCTTGACCACGGAAAGGAGATCCTGAGGGCTTAAGAGCTCTGGATGTTGATAGCGGAAGGAGTCATCAGGGCAAGGGGTGGCGATCGCGAGCATGTCTATATAGCCATAGCCGACCTGGCATACATTACACACTTATAATCTTTATCCTGTTAAACATGCCGTACTTGCAGGCGATTGGGGTTGTCCACTCATTCCTGAACCCTTCCGCCGGAACCCATAGCCGGGGATTTATCAATTCGTAGGAAAAAGGTCTCATGCATTGAACGGGTTATTCCTTAGATGTTGGAGGTGAACGCAGGATGAACGTTTCAAGTTTAGTCAGTAATAAGGCTTCTCTTCACCCCCACCGCAAGGCGGTTATTTGCGGGGATGACGGGAGGATATATACCTGGTCTGAATTTGACAAGATCGTCAACAAAGTCGGCAATGCCCTGTTAAATATGGGGGTGAAAAAGGGGGATGTAGTGGCAATTTATCTTCCGAATTCCCCGGAGTTTCTATTCACTTACTTCGCGGTAGCAAGGATAGGAGCCATAGTCCTACCATCTAATATTCTCTTTAGGACTGGTGAATTATCCTATGTCCTTAATAGTTCCAGGGCCAAGATTTTGGTTGGTGCCTCAGCCGAAACCGAACAGTATTTGATTGAGGCAAACACCGAGTTGCCTCATCTGGAAAAAATCATTACAGTCGGAAAACCGGTAAATGCCAGTGTTGATTTCCATTCCTTAATTTCAGAGGCGTCTGAAGAGCTTGAGCCGGTGGACTGCAGTTCCGATGATCTGGTGTCGCTGCTGTATACATCCGGCACTACCGGGCAGCCGAAAGGAGCCATGCTCAGCCACGGCAACTTAATGGCCGTCGGCACTTTGAGCTCGACAATTCTGCACATTGACGACCAGGACGTGTTGCTAACGCCCACCCCCTTCTGTCACATATGTTTCGTTCTTAGCGTACTCGGGCCTCTTAACGTCGGCGCAGGCTTGGTAACCATGCGGAAGTTTAGCCCTGAGAAAGCTTTGGAGTTGATAGCACGTTACCGGGTTACCCACTTCACCGGTGTCCCGACCATGTATATATTTATGCTGCAGCAATACGACAGAAGGAAATACGATCTGAAGGCGTGGCGGTGTGCCTATGCTGCAGGGGCTTCCATGCCGGTGCAGTATATCAATGAAATAGAGGAAAAGTTTGGAGTCAGCTTTAGCGAGCTTTATGGCCTTACCGAAACCAGTTCCACAGTAACCTATAACAGGCTGGGGCACGGTAAGAACGGATCGGTTGGACTAGCAGCTCCTGGTAACCAGGTCAAGGTGGTCGACGAATCAGGCAACGAGTTACCGGCGGGAGAAATAGGCGAAATTCTGGTCAAGGGACCGGGTGTGTTTAAAGGTTACTGGGAAATGCCGGAAGCCACCAAGGAGGTATTTGACGGGGAATGGTTTCGCACCGGTGACTTGGGCAAGTACGATGAGGAAGGGTACTTTTATATCGTAGGCCGCAAGAAAGAGGTAATTGTGTGCGGCGGTTACAATGTCTATCCCCGAGAAGTAGAAGAAATTATTTGCCAGCATCCCAAGGTCATGGAAGCAGCCGTTTTGGGAGTCAGAGATCCGGTGCGGAATGAGATCCCGAAAGCCTTTATCCGCGTAAAGGATGGCGAAGAGATGACAGAGCAGGAACTGGTTGAATTCTGCGCGCAGAGAATGGCTTCTTATAAGGTGCCGCGTGAGGTAGACTTTTTACCCGAGCTACCCAAAAGCCCTTCCGGAAAGGTTTTGAAGAGATTGTTACCTGTAAGTTAACTCATGCAATTATATGCTTTGTCCATTGGAGCTTCCCAGCCTGCACAGTTGCCAGGAGTTGGGCAGGGACTCCTGAAGTCTGGCGAAGACCTGCGACAGGGTAATCATGAAAAGTGGATAATGGAGTAGGCATGTAGTCAGGCTGGAGTAGACAAAGATGGGGGGGAATAATGAGAGAGTTGAATACTGCTCACGTCAAAGCTGTTGTCCAGCTTATCAATCAAGGACCATATTTCAGGTTGCTGTCAATGGAGGTGCGCGAACTAGGGGTTGGCTGAGGTCGTTTCAACCTTTATTGGAAAGGAGGGAATTGAGTGATGTCGTCGTAAACCAACCACCACGACAAGACAAAAGAGCCACCTGGAGCGCGCATTGAGTATTCTTCAGGAGAAAGGATGGTCAAATCCCAAAGCAAAGCGCTCACTTTATACTGACAGAGGGAATTTTAGAGAGAGGCTTCCGGTTTTATGAAGGGGGAGATGATATGGCTTCGGAAAGCTCGGGAGTTGCGAAAGTCTGTTCAAGAGAAGAATTGATTCAGGTTATTATCAATTCCTACGATGCCATATTTGTTACCGATAAGTTTGGCAATGTGCTGTTGGCTAACCGCTCCACGGGGAGATTGCTGGGGGTTGATCATAAGGAACTGGTCGGGAGAAACGTCAGGGATTTGGTTAAGGAAGGGATATATGATCGCTCGACAGCTTTGGAGGCGATCGAAACACGTTCGGTAGTCACCGGTCTGATCAGGAGTAAGCATGGGACTACTCTGATGGCCACCAGTACGCCCCTGTTCGACGAAAATAGCGATATTATTATGGTTATCACCAATTCACGAGATCAAGACTTGTTTGACAAGTTTATGGGGCTTCTGGAACGCGAAAGATCCAAAGCTGCTCGATACAAGACGGCGGTAGAATATTTAAGTGAAGTGGATCTCGAGAGCAAGGAAATAGTGGCTGAAAGCCGGAAGATGCAGCAAGTCATGACTACTGCCAGTGCTGTTGCGAAAACCGACAGTACAATAATGCTGTTTGGCGAATCAGGAACCGGTAAAGAAGTAATGGCAAGGTATGTGCATCGAAACAGTCTCCGGGCCAAAGAACCTTTTATTCCGGTAAATTGCGCTGCGATACCCAGTGAACTTATGGAGTCGGAGTTTTTCGGGTATGTTTCGGGGGCGTTTACGGGTGCCAGTGCCCAAGGAAAACCCGGGTTATTTGAAATTGCCCATAAGGGAACGCTATTTCTGGACGAAATCGCTGAATTGCCATTACCAATGCAGTCCAAGCTGTTAAGAGTGCTAGAGACCGGCGATGTGCAAAGATTGGGCAGCACGACCATCCACCGGACTAATGTGCGCGTGATTGCTGCCACCAATAGGGACCTAAAAGCAATGATGGAGCAAAAGTTGTTTCGCAGCGACTTGTATTACCGTCTCAATGTAGTACCGATAAAGCTGCCCCCTTTAAGGGAAAGGCCTGAGGACATTCCTGTTCTTGCCAACAAGTTTCTAGATGAATTGAATAGGAAATATTCTTTTAAGAAGACATTTACCAAGCAGGTACTTGAAGCATTCATGAACTACAGCTGGCCCGGGAATGTGCGCGAATTGCGTAACGTTGTAGAAAGGCTGGTTGTTACGTCCACCAGTGACTATTTGAATTTTGAGGAAGATTATTCCCTGCCAAATAGTAGTAGTCGTGCAAATAATACAAACTGCCTACCGGAGACAAATGCAGTCTATAAAGGAACCCTAAAAAGCGTATTGCGGGCGGTAGAAGAAGAGTATATAAATCAGGTGCTGTCGGAGTGTGAAGGCCGGATAAGCGAAGCAGCCCGGCGACTGGGGGTCCACCGCACTGTGCTCTACCGGAAAACAAAGGACAAGGATAGGATAAGGTTGCATTCTTGATACAGTGTATCGGTATAGATACCAAATCTTGTAGGTTCTCTGCAACCTTAGTGCAGGATTGGTTATTGGACCCAATAATAGCAAATGAAGTTTTGGTCGAAATTCACGGTATATCAAGTGAACCAGGCCTTTTTTATCTTTTTTGAATTCTATCCCAAAGCCTGGCACGGATTTTGCTCTTACGTTGGTCCAGAGGTGCACCTTATAGCTCTTGTTCGGCATGCTTCTCCATCAGGAGGTGAATTCCCCCGTCAATACTATTGGGCTAAGACGGGAGATTGCCGCGGCTGTTTCGGCAGCCGGCAAGTATGTGGTATAGTATTACACAGGGGCAGGGAGGTGGAGGAAGATGTTGGAAATAGAGGTAACGAAGGTCAAGGGATTTTGTTCCGCCGGGTATCAGGTAGGGCAAAGATTTCTTTTTGAAGACCCACTAGTAATTCCCCAAGGTAAATCACCACTTTGTCTATATGCCTTGTCGGCCATGTTCCCATATCTGACGGCCGCTTGTCGGCAAACCCCACCAGAGGACTGGATAAACTCGGTTGTTGAACTTCAGTGTCCCGACAGTGCCAATGCCGTATTGTTTTCGATAAAGAGAACAGAAACCCCATAAGCAGCAGGTACACACGAATTGACTGACCATCCCACGGGGTTCAGTAAGCTATACCCCAAACCGGTAGATTAAGCGTTCCGCCGGTCCAGAGTCTCTTGGTTTGGGGATAACGGTTCTGCTGTTTACCGGTATCCCCAGACTATTTCCAGTTCCACTTATGGAGCAATCCTTTCTGGGTTTACCATTCGCAGCTTGCCTCTTATCGTACGCTTTACCCCCCAGGTTATTCACTTTTTGGGTTTTCCCGCGGGCCGCACGAGGATGGCTCACCGAGTGGGCCATCCTCGGATTGCTCGCGACACCATCCGTGTTAATCCAGTTGTTTCATGTACTCCCTCAATGATGCCGAAGCCGGCCAGTCCCGGTGTATTGAGCGTTTGAACTGGAAGGAGCCCGCAATTGTTCTACCGTAAAACGTCACGGTGATGATTTTCCCCGCATTGGTGAACTCGTCCGGGCCGCTTACGCTAAGCAATTCCTCGATTAATCTGCGTTCCCTGATTTCGACCCGCTTGGACGCCGGACTTGCCGGGCCAGTCTTATATCCTTCTGAAACCGTAGGGCGCTCCAGGGTGGCATACTCAATTTCTTCCGGCAATAGCATGATACTCTCATAATATCCCTTATCTTTAAGCCAGCTGATAACCGACCTGTAACTGTCACGGAGGTTATAATGCACCGGTTTTTCGTTGACATCGACGATATTGATGTGTACGTTTTCCTCCCAATTGGCAGTCAGTTCTTCGAAGGTAGCATGAAGCACATCCTGTTTCAACCGGGCGGCGAATTCTCGAATCTCCGCACTGTCTGCCAGTACGACCGGCCTTTTGGGGGTCCGGTCATCGCCGATTTCGATTAGTTTTATGTTGGCCGGGTCCTGGGTCACCACCGGGAACCTGGCCTGCTTATACTCCAGAGATTCGTACACGGGTTTGAGCAGGGAGGCGTACCGCTTCTCATCAATAGAATACCGGCGGGCCAGGTAATCGCCGTTATCTAAGGTATAAACGATATAGTAGTCAATCCCATTCTCAGTGAGGGGGCTCTGCAGCAGCTGCCGGTGCAGGAGGAGGATGTTCCTGATGTTGTTCCGGTCTTCAAAGAAGTTGCCGCCCATGTACTCCGCGTTCTGATCTATTGTGTTATTCAGTTTCTCCAGGCGCATCCATTCGCCGATGTTGGTGCCGAAGTAGACTTTATTAACATTTTCCGGTTCGGGGACGCGGTGCACATAGCCCGTGGCGTCGGTAGTGATGCCGAGCAGCAGTACGGTTATGACGGCCACATATCCCAGATAACCTCTGTAGGCCGACCAGACCCGCAAGGACTTCTGGAGCAGGATTTCGGCCGTCACGTAGCCCAGCAGGGAACCGAGTATGTACCCGAAAACGATAATTGAAAAACTGCCCCTGGACACACCGGCAAAGTACGCTCCCGCCAGCAGCATGGCGCAGGCGGTCACTCCGTACTTGAAAACCGGCCGCATAATGGCAAAGGCGACGACCTCGCCGGCTGCCTCAGCGTGTCTTAACTTGTAGACATAGGCGGCGGCAGCCAGGAAAAGCGCAGCAACCAGCAGATAGGCGGCGACGGTAGCGGTGGTAAAATAATCGTTTCCGGGATACCCGGCCAACATCATCACTGGAAAGTCATGCCGCAGGTTGCCGGGATTATTGATGCTGGCGTAGCCGTAGAGCAAGTTGCGAAGGTTTTCGTCCAGCAGCACAAGAAAACCGGTGGGCAGGACCTGCAGTATATAGGTAAAGGCGATGTGGGCCACAGTGCTGCCGGTGAACATTCCCACAAAAACGGTGATTGAGAATAACAGGGTATCAAAAAGGGCGGTCAGGCCCATCCACCGCAGGATGTGCCACAGGGAATAATATTCCTTCAAGTGGGTGGTCACATTAAGGCCCATCAGCACCAGCCCGGTGACCATGACGGGCAGGAGCAGCAGCAGTAATCCGGCGGCACTATGGCTGCAAAAAAGGGTATACCGGTTAAAAGGCAGGCTGTGCATCACTGCTGTCGCCCGGCGGCTGTGCAGGTACCGGAATACAAGCACCGCCAGGATGACGGGCACGGTACAGATTAGGATGGCTTGCAGCCCGCTCTGGCCGACGGAGAAGATGTCCAGTGTTCTTTGCAGCATTTCCTTGCCCCACGAGTTATTAGCGGGCATTTCCTGCACCATGTGGTGAAAAGGCAGGATCAAAATCAGGAACAGGCCGTACAGGGCGCTTACCCACCAGAACCGTTTGAGATCACTAATCACCAACCCTTTATTAAATAAGGACACTTTGAATGTCATAGCCGATTCCCCCCAGTTCATAGATGAAAATCTCCTCCAGTGTCAGCGGCAGAACATCCAGGATAACCGGATTGGCCCGTTGCACCTCGGACAGAAGCCGGTCCTTATCTCCCTTCACAATCAGCAAGACGATGCTCCCGTTTTGTTCCCGGTGTAGAACCGTTCCGGTTTGAAGGAGATCTGGCGGTACTTCTCCGGCAAAAGCAACCTGGAGCTTATGAACATCAGTCTTTAGATCATCAAGGTCCTTTTCCACCAGGATTGTGCCGTTGTGCAGGATACCCACGTGGTCGCAGATATCCTCCAGTTCCCGCAGGTTGTGGGAGGAAACCAGCACCGTGGTTTCGTGTTCGGCGACATCCTGCAGCACCAGGTTCCAGACCTTCTTCCGCATAACCGGGTCAAGGCCATCGACCGGTTCATCCAGGATCATCACCCGGGGGGTGGCGCAGATGCCCAGCCAGAAGGCTACCTGTTTCTGCATGCCTTTGGACAAACGGGTAATCCTTCGCTGAGGTTCAATCGAAAACACCGGCTGTAACAGGCGGTATCTTTCCCAGTCCCAGGTGGGGTACAGGCTGGCGTAAAACCTGGCTGTTTCCTCAATGCTGTACTGGGAGAAAAAATAAAGGTCGTCGGGGATGTAAACCAGGAATGACTTAACAGCCGGATTCTCATACACCGGCTGGCCATCAATGGTGATGGTTCCCGTGTCCTGGCGATAGACACCAGCCAGGTGTTTGATGAGTGTGGTTTTGCCGGCGCCGTTGGGGCCCAGGAGGCCGTAAACGGAGCTTTTATTGACATTGATATTGACCTTGTCCAAAGCCTTGAATTGGCCAAAGCTTTTGCTGAGCTCTCTGACCTCAATCACTCAATCATACCTCCCCTTTTCATAAATAGCGTGGATGAGGTCTATCAAATGCTCCATCGGTTCGTTCAGGTACATCAGTTCGGCCACGTTTCTTTCCAGTTCCCGCAGCAGTTCTTCCCGCCGGGGGTGCTGGACTGACCGGTCCAGTGGGGTGACAAAGCTGCCTTTGGCCCGGATGGAGTATATGAATCCCTCTGTCTCCAGGTCTTTGTAGGCTTTTTGGATGGTGTTGGGATTCACGGTCAGTGACTGGGCCAGTTCACGCACTGAAGGTATCCGTTCGTCCGGTTTCAACACCCCGCTGATAATCAGTGTCTTAATTCTTTCCTTGATTTGTTCGTACAGGGGTCGTCGATCCCGAAAATCCAGCTGAAACATAGGCACCTCCTCTCCTGTATTACAATATATATGACAGTTAATACAGTTATATGATATACCCATTATATGGGGCCGTCAATAGTGGTTCCGCTTTTTCCGGATTCATCTTTACAGCCCAGCGCTCGACGATGACTTAACCAAAGGGTTCCGCTCACGGTGTTGCCCCTGGATAGGTAACAATTCATCCCGGTCCGAATGGCGAA
>JAAYAC010000036.1 GCA_012719535.1 Syntrophomonadaceae bacterium
AGAGGTCTATGAATACGGCCGCAACATGGGAGCCACCCTGCAGATGATAGCCGGCGGCGGGGCCGCTGGGGCGGCGGCAAGTAAGGTCATATCCAAAGCTGCTCCCAAGTTGGGTAAGGCTCTGGCCAGGGTTGCAGGTGCGAGCAGGGCGACGGGTAATCTTGGTAAGTTCTCCCCAATCAATCCAGGACCGCTACCTGAAAGTATCGCCAAGACTTTTAGAAGCTCTATTTACTCCCAAATTGTTACCCAAGAAGAAACAGTTTTGTATCGTGCATACGGAGGGAAAGCTGGAGAACTGAGTGGATACTGGACTCGTACAAAGCCAGGCGGGCCATTGCAATCGGTCATAGACAGTGCTTTGGATCAGAACTGGGGCAATACGGCAACGCAGGTTTCCGCCATCAGAGTACCGAAAGGTACTACCGTATTTGAAGGGGCTGCTGCGCCTCAACGAGGACTTGTTGGCGGCGGAAACCAAGTATACCTTGAAAAGGTGGATCCATCATGGCTGATAAGGTAGATTGCATTTGTCAGGTTCTTGAACCCATTGATGAATTCTTTTCCATCATGGAGTTCGAGAGGTTTCAGGAATACCTGAATGGGTTGATTGCCTCGGGGGACTTGAGGGAAGTCCCTGTTAAGGAAAAATATGCGGGTTTCCCTGAACAGTGGTTTCGTTGTAAAGAATGTAGTGGGATATGGCGATTGGTTCACCCTGATTTTCCATTTAAGGGGACTTGGGAAAGGGTCTAAGCACAAAGCCGCGGTAAAACTCCAGGCAAACCAGTGCAAGACAGCGAGAACCCAAACGTGAAGGTAAAACTCACGCAACCGCTAGGAATCTGGCCAAAAACTGAAGACCAAGATTGACCGCAGAATCCTGATTCTGCAACCAGTCGTCGCCCCTTGGGATGGCCTAGCAGGCCCATGTTAGTAAAATGGATATTGAGAGACTGTACTATCAAGCTGTTAGACCTAGTCAAACAGCTGACAAGCAAACCGGTTTTAGTAAAAAGAATAACCTTTGCCTCTCTCCGGGGTTATGTTAGGTGGTCTGTAACCTGGTTCCCGCCCAGAATATCTTTAACAGGTTAGCACTGCGCATGTGAATCGCCATAAAGAGCATACCTTATCAATACCCCGTAATAGAAACTGACGAAGTCCCAACTGTTCTTTGATAAAACAAAATACCGGTTCAATGGATATCTGCCTGAGCCGGTAGCGCTCCCTGCCATGTTTGGTCCTGAGTTTCCTGCGCATCAGGTGCATTCGGGTCGCATCCTTTTGTATTCGCCCCCGCAAGGCTTTCTGGGTTCGCCACTCGCTGTGTTTAATCTGAAGTGTCGCGCAGGGACGTGACTGCCACACTCCTGTCATTAGGTTAGTATCGTGCTCCCCATCATGTTTGGGAAGCACGACCGGATTATCCGACATATCTGGAAAGCTCTTAGGCCGACACGTTACACCTTCGGACAACCGCGCTCCATAAAAGGTAAGGTAGACAACCGCATACTCTTCTCCGGGGAGATGTATGACCCCAGCGGCCTCATCTACCTCCGGGCCAGGTACTATGACCCGGTAGTGGGCAGATTCTTAACTGAAGATACCCTGTTCGGAGAACTGGACGACCCCTTGTCCCAGAACCTCTACCTCTACTGCGCCAACAACCCGGTAGTGTATGTGGACCCCACGGGGCATA
>JAAYAC010000187.1 GCA_012719535.1 Syntrophomonadaceae bacterium
AAACGCCTGCATACCTTCCTTCTGGTCTTCCGTGGCAAAAAGGAAGGCCCAGGTTTTTTGTTCGAACACCAGCCCGGAAGGCAGGTCCACATTCGCCCCGTAGTTGATACACTTCTTGGCCATCCGCATGGCGATGGGACCCTTGGCGGCCAGCTTGGCAGCCAGTTTCTTGGCCTCATCCATCAGGCTTTCCACCGGAACCACCTTGGTTACCAGCCCGATACGCAGCGCGGCGGCGGCATCGATGGGGTCTCCGGTAAGGATGAGGTGCTTAGCCCATCCCGGGCCCACCAGCCGCGCCAGGCGTTGCGTGCCGCCGGCGCCCGGCATGATACCCAGGTTTATCTCGGGCTGCCCGAATTTCGTTCCTTCAGCGGCAATGCGGATGTCACAGCCCATGGCCAGCTCGCACCCGCCGCCCAGCGCCAGGCCGGCAATGGCGGCTATTACCGGTTTGTCCAGGTTTTCAATCTTGTCAATGGTCTCGTGACACAGGGCTATAAACGCTTCCGCCTTCAAGGGGTCCGCGTTCAGCATGTAAGCTATGTCGCCCCCGGCGGCAAATGCTTTGTTTCCGCCGGTAAGGATTACCGCCTTCACTTCGTCGTCGGCTGCTATCGCATCCAGGAGCTGGCCAAGTTCCCTCATTATCTCGTCGTTCAAGGCATTGAAGGCCTTGGGACGGTTCAGGGTTATGATGCCGATGCCGTTTTCCTTTTCATAGAGGAGGGTATTAAATTCCACAAACTTCGCCCCCTACTTTTTGGAGTAGTCATAGAATCCCTTGCCGGTCTTGATACCCAGGTGCCCGGCCCGAATTTTTTGCCGGAAGGCGAGGGACGGCCGGTACTTGGAATCTCCAAATTCACGCCAGAAGTAGTCACAGACGCTGAAAACAATGTCTATGCCCACCAGGTCGGCCAGGGCCAGTGGCCCCATCGGCATACCGGCTCCCAGTTTCATGGCCTTGTCGATTTCCTCGGCGGAAGCTATTCCTTCCTGGAAGGCTATGGCCGCCTCGTTGATGTAGGGGACCAGGATACGGTTTACGATAAAGCCCGGGGATTCCTTGGCCTTAACCGGTTCCTTGCCTATTTTCCGTGCCAGGTCCATGGTTGCTTCCACCACGGCATCCGACGTTTCCGCTCCGGGGATTACCTCGACCAGCTTCATGGCCGGTACCGGGTTGAAGAAGTGCATGCCGACCACCTTGTCGGGTCGGTTGGTGGCCGCGGCTATTTCGGTGATACTCAGGGCCGAGGTATTGCTGGCCAGGATAGCATCGGCCGGGCAGATTTCGCCCAACTCTTTGAAGACTTTCTTCTTGATGTCGATGTTTTCCACGATGGCTTCGATAACAATGTCACAGTCCTTAAAAGCGCTGTTGTCCGAGCCGGTGGCAATCAGGGCATTGAATTTCTCAACGGCCTCCGCGGTTACCTTGCCCTTTTCCACCGCCTTCCCCCAGGCTTTGTTCATGCTATTAACCGCTTTTTCCACGGCGCCGGGGACCACG
>JAAYAC010000037.1 GCA_012719535.1 Syntrophomonadaceae bacterium
AAGGTGGCCAGGATGCAGGTACCCTCCAGAGTGCTACGTGCGTAAACGCATCACTACAACACCTGTAGTGGCACACGTTACTCCTACCCTTAGAAACGCCGTTCTTACCGGCGTTTGGAATTTCTAGCTGTCAAACTCGAGTTAAACCGCTCTTAGCTTTTGGGGCTCGTCAGTTTGTGGTCAGAGTAAGCGTTTCAAGCGGCTGGTTGCTTGGTTCAAGACCGTTGATTCCTTATATTCCAACTTCCGATAATGAACATTATGTAAACTTAGAGAAAGCAGCGGACTTGTTGAACTATCTCCCCTATTTGTTGCGACTGCACCTCGAGCTCGCCAATACGCTGGCAGGTATTCATCTGGGCTACCGATTCCGAGACGGCGTTGATGCCGTTACGGGCGTGCTGGTCCAGGGATCCCAGGATCTTTTGCAGCTCTATGGTTGCCCGGTTAATCTGAACCGCCGCAATGCGGGTTTGCTAGGCACTGCTTCCCACCTGCTCGCCCGCGGAAGCCAGGTTATCCATTAACTGGGAAAACTCCTGGGCGGAAGAGTTGGTTTCTTCAATCCCGGCCAACAATTGCTCCGAAGCCGAGACGATCCTCTCCGCCATAGCCTGCTGCTTGGCCAGGGTGCGGGCCCGGGCCTTTTCCTGGGCCATCTTGCGGGCCTGTTCCCTCTTTCTGGTAATGTCATCGTTGCTTTCATTCTTAACAGTTCTGAACCTGGTTGGTGGTACCGGTGTCCAGATCGAGGGCCGATAAAATTCCAACCTACAACACAAATGTTTACCACACGGGGTTGAACCTGCTGGCGGATTATTCTATTATCAAAATTAATGTATCGATATATGAGTTGTGTGACATTTTTAAGCAGAATATGTTTAGGAAGGTTGGTATTAAATGAAGGTACTGGTAGTAGGATTGGGAGCTCTGGGTACAGTCTTTTCGTGTTTACTGAAAGAGCAGGGGCATCAGGTCGCAGGCTTGGACCAGGAAACGGTAGTCAACTCAGTTAAGAACTTTGGTGTGAGAGTAACTGGAATCTGGGGAGAGCACGCAGTTTACCTGGATAACCTGTATACTGATGCTGAGCAAATAGTGGACCGGGATTTTGACCTTATTATTATGACTGTTAAGGCTTTTAACACCGCCCAGGTATCTGCCCAGGTATGCAGGTTAATGGGACCTCATACATATATGATTCTGGCACAAAACGGGTACGGCAATTATCAGGCAGCAGCCGAAAACATACCTGAAGATAAGTTAATCCTTGGTAGAGTCATATTCGGGGCTGAAACACTTGAAATGGGAACGTCTAAAGTCACCGTCATCGCTGATGACGTTATCCTGGGTTCCCCCAGGAAGCTCATTGACAACCAACTCTTATCCGAATTCGCCCGTTTCTTCACCGAGGCCGGCATTCCCACCCGTGTGTCCGACCAGGTTATGCAGTATATGTGGGGTAAGATAATATATAATTCTGCTCTTAATTCCCTTGGTGCCATACTGGAAGTAAACTACGGCCAATTAGCCGAAATGGAGTATTCACGCACACTGATGGACTGCATCATTCGTGAGATTTTCGCGGTAATGGCAGCGATGCAAGAGCCAACCCTGTGGCCAAACGCCGATTCCTATCTGCAGGATTTTTATGGCAAAATGGTTCCCACCACTGCCGCCCACCATGCCTCCATGCTGCAGGATATCCAGCGTGGTAGAAGAACCGAAATCGAGGCCCTAAACGGCGCCATAGTTGAACTGGGCAAAAGATTTGGCGTACCTACTCCAGTCAATGAGGTGATTACCCAGCTGGTGAAAGCTAAAGAGACATTAAACAGTTCATTTTCAATTCTGTAGTCCGCCCTACATCATTACCTGCCGTTGAGGCGGGATGATAGGCTAAATAATTCCTTAAACCCATAGGGTTAGCGAACTCGTAAACATCCTGCGGCAGGATGTAGCCTGGAGAGACAGGGAAATTCTTATCCGGAATAGGAAGGGAACGCCGAGTCATTAGGGCATGACAACATCTTTACCCGGAAGGGGAGTTGATAGCTCCGCAAGATTCCAAACAAAGAGACAGAATCTACCGACTGTTGAGAAGTCTGACCTCAGAGCTTGAACGTCCCTCCCGGCTGTAATTTTTCTTCAATAACATATTCGCCAGGGGCTGATGCTCTACCCGCCAGGTATTCGGAAATACAGTGACGCGAATTCATGCTTTGTGGGCTCTTACGGTGATATTCTAGCAGGCTTTATTTAGGCTTGCTGCTGGGGATGGAGGGCTCTGGCAGTGCGTCCTGGATTGGTGACTGTCCTGCATTAGTTCTCACCACAGAGCACTGGACCAGGTAAATGCTCACCAGCACCAATAGAGTACCCACGGCGAGGTTCAAGGTTACTTTTTCCCCCAAGGTTACCGCCGCCAGAAGACTGGCCAGTAGCGGCTTAATAAAAAAGACCATGGACCCAAGGCTGGTGTCCACCATTGACAAACCAAGAAAATAGGTATAATAGGCTAAGCCGGTCACAAAGACCGTGAGATAAACCATCTGAGGCCAGACTGTAGTGTCAAAGTTGAATAAAGGGATGTGGCGGAAGAGCAGAAACGGTACAAGAGTAAGGCTGCCCAGAACAAAGCTCAGAGAGTTCATGGTCAGTGACCCGATACGCAGAGCAATTTTCTTGCCTGCCACAGTGTAGATTCCAAAGATTAAAGCGGACAGCACCAAACAAAGGACACCACTGAAAAAGGTTCCATGCATCCCATCATCTCCAGATAAAGTCAGACCAACGCCGACAAAGCCTAGAGCCAAACCTAGAACTTTGGTGCGGGGAAGGGGTTCACCCAGTAGAAAGACGGCAGCCAGTGCTACAAACAGGGGGTTTGCACTGAAAATGACTGCCGCCAGGTTGGCGCGGGTAAGATTAATGCCGTATTGGAGCAGTATCATGCTTATGCCCACCAGCAATAGGCCAAGAAACAGGCAGTAAATGTAGTCTTTCATATTCAACCTTGTTCCCCTCTGGCGCAAATCCATTACGGCCGGGGGAAACAGGATGAGTCCGCCGCCAAGAAAACGGATGAAGTTCAACTGGGCCGGATCAACGTGTTCGGCTACCGTCTTGCTAACGACCTCATATGTGCTGAAAAATACTATCGTTACTATCAAATAGAAGAAACCCTTCTTATGCATGCCAACACCTTACACTGTTTCGCATTTCCGCTAAGACTAAACATCATTGTAGGAAAATGCCCGCGGTTTCGTCAACACAACCGGAAGGACAAGGGAGCCGGTTTCGACCGCTTCACACCGGAGGGAAGCCATATCACAAAAGTATCAGGCTTTTTCTTACTAATGCAAGAATATTTCGGCATGCGTCGGGAAGGTATGAAAGAGCTTCCTGGTGATGTGGGGTAAAGCCTTTACCCTCCCCTGGGGCGTGTGGTCGAATGTACAAGATTGGACTTCCAAATAGACGTATAACTCGAGAGGCTCTCCTTACCAGTAGAAGGGGCCCCTTGCAACTTAAGGAAGTTGGGTTCTGCCTGAGCTTTTGTTCGAAGGAGACAAGAGAGCCGTCCCCGTGTTACGCTAGAAGGGAGGGATGCAGGTTGCCCGAAGAGATTATCCCTAGAGAAATATTGTGTAAATCTGCATTGAACAAGACGGGAATTCCTGGTTATGAATACTGCATGAATCCCTATGCAGGATGTACCCATCGGTGCGCTTATTGTTACGCTTCATTCATGTGCCGCTTTACCGGCCACCAGGAGAGCTGGGGCCAGTTTCTGGATGTAAAGGTGAATTTTCCCGCCATGCTGGAGAAGCAGTTAAGCGGCCGCTCACGCCGGGAAGGGCGGCTCATAGTGGGGACTGTTACCGATGCCTACCAGCCAGCCGAAGCCCACTATGGAATCACTCGTTCCTGTCTGGAGATACTATCCCATCATCCTGCGCTGGAAGTGCACATTTTAACCAAGTCTGCTCTGGTAGTCAGGGATCTAGCTATCCTGCGGCAGCTCCGTGCCTGTGAGGTCGGTTTTACCGTTACCACTCTCGAGCAAAAGACAGCGCAGCTTATCGAGCCTGGCGCTTCTCTTCCCAGGCAGCGCCTGGTGGCGGCCCGCCAGTTGATGCAGGCCGGTATTCCTGTTTGGGTATTTATAGCTCCGCTCCTTCCTGGATTATCGGATACTGAAGAGTCCTTGGTCAACCTTTTGAGTACCCTTAATGATATGGGCATAAAGGAAATTTTGCTGGATTCCCTGAATCCCTATCCAGCCGTCGTGCAACGTCTAAGAAACATCTACCGTCAGTATTTCTCCTCTGCCCTGCCGTATCTGGAAGACTACTTACGCCACCCCGATGTTTACCAGGACATTGTAATTGACAGGCTCCAGCAGATCAATGAGCAGACCGGCTGCCAGGCCCATTTTATATGACGTTCCTTACTCCAATCGGGACAGTACGGCCATAAGCATGGCAATCAGAGTGAGTACGGCACCTGCAAGTGCACTGGTGGATAATACTTCCCCACCCCACCAGTAGCCAGTGATACCGGCGAAAACCGGTTCCGTGGCCAGGACCAAGGCAAAGCGGGTGGGGGTGTGTATTTCTGCATACTGTTCTGCAGAAGAAAGGCCGTGGTGGTGGCAAAGACTACGGTCAGGACTATGGCGCCGCCAGCATTTAAGGTAATCTCCTGCGTTCAGGGTTCCACTAGCATCCCGATAGCCGCGAGTTAATACCCGGGTAATAACTTCTGCAATGATTTTTGTGGTTCGGATTAGCTTCAAGGAGCATACAACGATGGTATACTTGTATTAGTTGGACAAGGCCTTGTTTAGGTGGGAAGGCCCATTGGGGTGCAATAATGGCGGAAATATCGAGCCGTGAAGAGGAGTATTTGGAAGCTCTAAAACGGGAAGTTTACTATGACGTAGTCAAAGGGCTTCTCAAGGTCAGTGATATCGACCCTATTTTGACAGGGGCGGAAGATTACCTGCGTCTACGCAGGCAAAGTATCACCTGCCTCCAGCGGTGGAGGGACTTGTTGCTAAGTATCTACGGCTCTATCCGCGGTCAATTTAAGCGGGGGATGTTGATGATAAGCGGGAATGCAATCAGTGTGGAACAGATTATCAAAAACTTCGCCGACTTGGACTATGTGTGCGACGCAACCATCGCTGATTCCGTGTACTTGAGTCTGCTTCTGCAAAAACCGTTGTTAATTGAAGGAGAACCTGGAGTCGGAAAGACAGAAATTGCCAAGGTTCTCGCCAAGATGCTGGGTACAGAATTGATTCGGTTGCAGTGTTATGAAGGCCTGGACGAAAGCAAAGCTCTTTACGAATGGAATTATCAAAAACAATTGCTGTACATTCAGGGAAAAGAGTGCGGCATTGAAGACGTTTTTTCCCAAGAGTTCTTGATGGTTCGCCCGTTGTTGAGGGCAATTCTCACCGAGGGCCCACCTCCGGTACTGTTAATCGACGAAATTGACAAAGCGGATGAAGAATTTGAGGCCTTTCTCCTGGAAACTCTTTCGGATTTTCAGGTTTCCATTCCCGAGTTTGGTACAGTGAAGGCCAAGACTATACCCCACATCGTCATTACGAATAACGACGTACGCGAATTGACCAACGCACTCAAACGCAGGTGTATATATCTTTACATTGATTACCCGACGGTCGAGAAAGAGCAAGATATCCTCTTCAAAAAAGTTCCGGGGATTAAAGCCGCCGTGGCCCAACAGATTGCTCAACTGATGAATACCCTGCGTTCCAAGGTGGATTTATTGAAGAAACCAAGCATTGCGGAAGGAATCGATTTCGCCCGCGCAGTGACTCTGGAAGGTACTGGTAACGTGGATGCGGAAACCATTGATAAGTTTTTGCCGACGCTTTTGAAGAACAAGGAAGATATTGCCATGGTACGCAAGCGAGGCGGGGGTAAATGGCTCGGCGAGATTTAATGGCGTTTACGGTTTACAGGCTCAAGAAGTGGCTCTTACGCCTGGGCAAACAAGGCCTGCCCGCAAAACCACGGCGTTATCAGACTGACAATGCCGGTAGTCAATTTGATGGAAACCAGGCTGGAGGAAATGAACCTTTTGCATCGGGATTAACCAAAGAATCCGTCCGAATGTTCAAGGCAAAGGAGTGGATGGGGCCGCCCCAGGCTGGATTGGACGGGGGCAAGCATAGTGATGCAATGCCGGAAGACATTGATCTACGAGCAACTGCTGAAGCAGGCAGGTTAATCAAGAAGCTGGCCGCTACCATTTCGCGCCGCAGGAAACACGGATGCAAACGCAAGACCGTCGATGTGAGAAAGACAATTCACCGGAACATGCTCCACGGAGGCACCCTCCTGAAAATGAGTTGGCGAATGAGAAAACCCGGAAAACCCCGGGTTATACTCATCCTGGATACCTCTTCCTCGATGGTGCGCCACGCCAGAATGATGCTCCAATTCCTCTACGCTTTGCAGCATGAATTGCGCAGTGTCGAAGTTTTTATTTTTGGCAACCACTTGAATTATGTTACGCCCTATCTGCAGCCCGATTTCAAAGCCTTGTTGAAAGAAGTAAGTCGTTTGCCGCAGTGGAATTTTGGCGGCACTGAATTATGGCGTCCCCTGGCCCAGCTCCGAGACAATTACTCGCATTTGCTGACGGCACGTACAGTGGTTATACTGCTCACCGATTGCCAGTTTTATGAGAAGTTTTTTGCCCTGGCACCACTGAACAATCTCCGGCGCAAGGTAAAGCGCTTGTACCTTTTTAATCCAGACCCGCGAACCAAGGACCTTGACAATAAGTACTATCAGGAAACCATAAGGCATTTCAAGACTGTTGTTGACCGGATGTTTTACACGGAAACAATCCATGAAGTTGCTGCCACCTTGCGCCAAATTATGCTTTGAGAAAACATCGCAAAAGTTAAGGAAACCATACAACTGTTGACAGCAAAACCAATGCTGCCATAATGACCTGGGGATGGCCACAGCCAATTCGCTGGCAGGCATAAGGGCTGGCACCAGTGTCTGCTATCCTGGCCACATTGGTTTTCTCACGGTCCCCACCCTGCCTTGTCAAGGATTGCAGTAAATACTTTTGAGGCTAATTAATACAGGCGTCCCGACTATGAATTTGGGGATTCCCGCGGACCTATGACGGCACTACTGAGTTGAGACTAAAACGGACGTAGAATATGGTCCCAGCCGGACTGGTTTCAACGTCAATACTCGCATTGTGGCGGCGGGCTATCCCGTAACAGACTGCAAGCCCCAGGCCCGTTCCCTGCTCCTTGGTGGTAAAGAAAGGTGTACCCAGTTTCTCAAGTTCCTCACCATTCATCCCGTGACCTTCATCTTGAACAACTAAAACAATGTGGTCGTCTTCTCTAAACGTCCTTATATCCAGGGTTCCCCCCGGGGGCATAGCTTCCAGCCCGTTACGCGCAAGGTTAAGTATGAGTTGTCGTATTTCCTTCTCATCCAGGAGCAGCTGGGGTAGCTGCTCCAGTCCCACCCTTACCTTTTGGTCCTTAACCATGGCATTAGCTTGAATCAAAGGCAGGATAGCCATTATGATTGTGTTGAGATTTCTCGCCTTCGGTTCAACAATCTTGTCCCGGGCCAGAGAGAGGAATTCAGTTATTATTGAGTTGGCACGATCTAATTCCTCAATCATGAGGTCGAAGTATTCCTGCCCTTCAAGATTTTTCTCGCTACCCCTGAGCACCTGTAAGAAACCGCGCACCGTGGTCATGGGGTTACGGATTTCATGGCCGATACTGGCCGCGATTTGTCCCACCAGGTTCAACCGCTCGAGTTGGGCCATTTCCTTTTGCATCCGTTTTCGCTCTGTAATGTCTCTAATCACACCCAGCACATGCAGCTTGCCTCCAATGTCCATTGCGTCTGCAGAAACAAGCCCGGTGCGTTCTTCCCCTGATTTAGTCCTGAAGGTAATTTCCCGGTTCCGGACCGTACCACTTTCCCGTACTCCCATGAAAACCCTATCACGCTCTTCCGGATTGACCCAAAACTCGAGGTCAGTAGCCGAGCGGCCTATGACTTCGTGGCGAAGATAACCGGTGGTATTCAAAAAACTATCATTTACATCAACATATACCCCTTCCTCAAGGGTGCTGATGGTAATCAGGTCTGGGCTGGAACGAAAGGCCTTGGAGAACTTCTCCTCCGACAGGCGTAAGGCCGTCTCCGCTTGCTTCTGGTTCGTAATATCAAGCCCGAATTTCAGTACCATTTTAGTCCCGTCAACGTCATAAAAGGGAAAGCCATGCCACCGGTATGTGTGCCCGTCCGGAAAGGTCCCATCCCAACACAAAGGGCTATCCTTCTCATGTACCTGCAGTGCATGGCATACATTACACGGCTCTATACGGCCGTACATGAGCTTGTAACACGGTTGACCGTTCGGTTTACCAAAGCGTTCCCAAAAGAACTTATTCGCAAACGGGATCGAATAGTCCGGCTTCAGCAGGTACACCAGGGCCGGGAGCCCGTCCAGGACGGAAAATAGCCGGTTTCTTTCCACCTTCAATGCCTCTTCCGCATGCTGCCGCCGGGCGTTTTCCTCTTGCAGCCGTTCATTCGTAGCCTTCAGGTCATTGGTGCGTACTTCCACGAGTTTTTCAAGGTAATCATGATATTCCCCGATCTTCTGTTCCATAAGCTTGCGGCTGGTGATGTCAGTCATGACGTTAATCAATAATCGGGGTTTACCGTCTGCACCCCTAACCACAGCCGAGTTGCATTCTACCGGAAATCGCGATCCGTCCCTTCTAACGCAGGTATATTCAAGGTTTCGAAGGACGCCCTCTTTCAGGGTCTTTTCCAGGTTCAATCTGGCACGGTCCGCATCCTCGCGGATAATCAGCGCAAGAAGACCCTCACCAATTATCTCGGATACATCGCTATATCCGTACATGCTTGCGGTTCGTTGGTTGGCCAGTAAAATTCTTCCTTCCAGGTCAGTAACAGTGATGGCGTTGGGGGATGTTTCTACCAGCGAACGATACAGTTCCTCACTACTACGTAAGGCTTCTTCAGTATGCTTACGACAAGTGATGTCGGTATGTGTACCGGCCATGCGAAGCGGGTACCCCTGTTCGTCTCTTGCCACCACCTTGCCGCGGGCTAGAATCCATTTCCACTCCCCGGTTTGGGTTAAGAGCCGGAATTCGGCTGCATAGTAGGGGGTATTCCCTTCCAGGTGTCGCTTAAGTTCGTTCATCACCGCATCCCTATCGTCCGGGTGAAGTGCTCTTGCCCATGTGCTGAAATTCGGTTCAACTTCACCCGGAGAATAGCCCAGCATTTCAGCCCACCGGTGACTGTAATAAACCTCATTTTTCCTGATATCCCAATCCCAAAAGCCGTCATTACTCCCGTCTAAAACCAGCTGCAGGCGTTCCTCGCGCTCCCTGATTGTTTTTTCGGCCTCCAACCTGCGCATTTTCTCCACTCCCATGGAAGTCAGAAGTCGGGTACATTTCAACAAAAACGACATGATGGATTCCATGCGTTCGCCGGGGATGACGGGGACGCGGCTCAGGGCTTCCAGGTAGGCTGATTGGTCAAACCCGTACTCTCGCGCCTGCTGGCGAAAAAACTCCTCGTTGGGAGGCTCATTCAGTACCTGCCCGGTGAATATCGTCCCCAGATGTTCGTTGTCCACAATGATGGGAGAGGCGTAATCCATGAGCCCGTTCAAACACTGGTAGGCGATATAGGCTCCCTGTCTCAAATGATTCTTTATGAAACTATCACTCACCCGACAGCGAAACTCGGTTTGTGGGCAGCAGCGATGGAACTTCTCGCATATGTCCCGCCAACCGGCTTTGACCAGTACAGTACCGTCTTGGTCCAGGATGGCCCAAACCATGCCGGTCAGTGCGTAGAAATCCTCCATCAATTGCTGTAACGCCGGAATATCAAGTAAATCTGCCAATTGGTATCCCACTGATTCACTCCCTCCAAGAATTAAAGAATTCCGGGTTTCACCCGTTAACTCTCAATGGTAAGCACAGTTCTATGATTTTCTACGGCGAACGACGTGTTACCTTTAGAGTTTTTGTCGTGTTTTGTCGGCCCGGCCAAATGAGGCTTGTCTGGCTGGACAAATCTTCTAACCTTATAGAATCGGCCCGGTATCTACTGATGTCGTATCCGTGACACCGTTTGTTATCATGGTTACCGTAGCGGGGATATTCAGCCAGGCGGGCTGGAGTTGGAGTCGAAGGGAATTTTGCGAGGCCATATTCCTCTCGTTGTATACACCTTCAGCTGGACGGCCGGGTGCCCTAGTGGTTAGATTGTTGAAGAAGTTGTACCCTCAGCCCGTCTTTGAGGTCGCTTAAGGGTATTTTGAACTCAGGTATTCCTGCCGCATAGGGGGCAATTTCGTAGAGCCCGAAATAGATGACCAGGTTTCCGTCTGCGATATAGTAGCTTTGATCATCGGCGATGGTGGTAAATCCCATACCGGGCTGGTCAAAGTAGTCACTGGGAGCCGCGGCAATCTGTTCCCGGATGGCCTGGTTAAGGACTGCCTTGTAATCAAAACCGTCCCGGAACAGGTCTTTTAAGGCAAGGTCTTTACCGGTATTCAGGTCTATATTGTAGGCTCTGCGGTTAGTAAAGCCATGAGCCCCGCCGGTATACTCGTAATAATCAACATAAAGGCTCAGGTACCCTTCGCTATTACTACATTCCTGGTAGCGAGTTACCACCTCGTAAGGCCTGATGGGATAACCCTGCTCTTTACATGCCTTTACGTACTGCTCCAACTCCGCAGCTATTTTCTGTTTGAACGCCATAGCCTCGGTTTCCCAACGGGAATTAAGGGACGACTGGATATCTTTATCCTCGAGTGCGTCAATAGCCGGTATTTCCATGTCCACACCCAAGGTTTCTGATTGCTCCTTCAGCTTTTTGGTGATAAGAGGAATCCTTTGTTCCGAATCCGCAGCCGGGGTTACAGCCACCCTTAGCTTGAAGGTCTGAGCCGGGGCATTCTTTTCCCAGGGACGGGAATAAGCCAGGCAGAGCTCAGTACTGCCCACTTGTAGCGCCTCAAATCTCCAGTAGCTTCTCCCCCCTTGACCAGGCAGCGGGGAACCGGCACTTTTATCAGCCCGGTAGTAGTGGTCCGTCTGGGTCAATACCTTTTTGTCGTAAGGACTGGTGAAGTCCCACTGGTAGCCGGTGCTATTATTAGCAGGTAGAGATAATACGAAAGTCCGGCCGGGCGCTACCGGGTATTCCTTGCCGTTATAATTTTCATCTACATCTACCTGGCTTTCCATTACACTCAGGGCATTAGCTATAATTTGGGCCAGCTCAGCCCTTTTCACTGCATCTGCGGGGCGGAAGTAACGGCCGTCGCCTTTCATGATGCCGGTATTGGTCACAAAGGCCACCGCATTCATGTCCTGTGGTGATAAATCGCCGGTATCCTGGTAAACGGGCATGACCATAATCATGGGTATGCTTATTCCTTTGACATCAAAACAATTCTTAATAGCCCGGGCCATTTCTATTCTAGTTATGGGTCTGTCAGGGTAAAAATAGACACTGCTAGCAAAGATTTCGTTGATGGCGCACAGCAATGTCGCATCCGCATACCAGGCCTGGTTGTTAAGATCCCGATAATAATCGCTGGGTAAAGGCTGCTTGATGAAGTGCATCTTACCATAGTCCAGCCGGAACGCCCGGGCCAAAACACAAGCCGCCTGGGCCCGGGTTGCCACTGCTTCCGGAGCGAAGATGGGAAACCCCTGGGCATTGCTTCCGGTACCCTGCATAAGACCCCGGTTGTATACCTCCAGAATAGCCTGCTGGTACCGGTGCCCTTTGATATCAATAAAACCACCGGGGGCCGGCTTGGCCAGTCCTGCCGCCGGGTTGGCCACCAGAAAAGATGCGGTGAATAACACTGCCATAGTTTTTTTCATCCGCGAATCCCCTGCCTTTGCTTCATAATAGTTCCTGCTACAACTTATTACGCCACCCTGCTGCCAAGCTTTCAACCTGTCTGTTTTCCCCCGAGCGCACGCACAGTAAACCAGGGGCTTCCCCCTGGTTTTGTTAACTGCGTTATTCAGGGGACCATCTCCTGACACGCTCGTGGCATCTGTGCGTGACAGAAGAACCGTCCCCGTGTCACGCTTACGACAAGTCAACGTTCCATAATAAAGTAGTGGTTTTTCCCGTAGTGGTCATACAGGTGTTCAAGGGTTTCGCCGAATCGTTGATAATGTACTACTTCTCTTTCGCGAAGCCATCTCAGGGTTTCCGTTACTCCCGGATCATCGGAAAGCTGTATCAGGTATTCGTAGGTGGACCGGGCTTTCTGTTCCGCAGCCATATCCTCATGCAGGTCGGTAATCGGGTCCCCTTTCGACTGAATGTAGGAAGCTACCCAGGGAACCCCCGAACCATTCACGAAATAGAGGGCACGATCGTGATCAGCAAAGTACCCGTCCAAACCGACTGCCTTTATTTGTTCGACAGTAGCATCCTTAATGAGGTTATAGACAAGGGAAGCCACGATTTCCATGTGGGCTAATTCTTCCGTTCCTATGTCGTTGAGAACGGCTTTTGATCTTCCTGTCGGCATGGTATACCTCTGCGTCAAATACCTCAATGAGGCGGCAAGCTCGCCATCGGGGCCGCCGTATTGCGTAATAATCACCTTGGCAAGCTTGGGGTTGGTGCTACACACTTTGATAGGGTACTCCAGCTTTTTTTCGTAAATCCACATTCCTGTTATCCCCTTTCGTTAGGCAAAATTAATTTCCCAGGGCCAGGGTTCTTCGACCCATCTCCACGGGTACTCACTAGGGACATAACCGAAGTTGGTAAGGGGACCGTACTTCTTTTCATACTGCTGTTTTAATTCTGCCAATCTCTTGACTGTCTGGTTGTAATCGTCCAGGGCTTTTCTGTCGTCGGGATGAGTGTCAAGGTACAAGTTGAATTCAACGGCGGTGAATTCTTCAGCCATTATCATCATAAGCAGCTGTTTACGCTCTCTGTCCAAAGAACCTCACTCCCTTCCTACCCCCATCGGTCTCTTTCTTGCCACTGCGCTGGGGCTCGTACGGCATATATAGCTCTGGAAAAATGGTACCTTTTTGCAGCCCCTCCATCGGCGAGAGCTTCTTGGTGTATTGTTGGATCTTGATATAGGCTCTGGCCAGCTGCATCTCGTCAGTAGTTTTCATATAAGAATCCCCCTTTCAGGCATTTACTCTATACTATGTAGAGCAAACCGTATTTGTTAATGTTTACTAAACCTGCGCAAGAGCAAACACCAAGAGGCTCCTTCCTTGAGTTTCTCAAGTTAACGCAGTTAAATATTGTCAATCATAATCCGCAACACAATCTCTATATTGTGGCAAATCGTGGTAAGCAAATGGTAGGGATTGGCTGGAGAAGAAAGGGGTTGTCCTAAAGAACTAAACCTGCTCAGTTATTCGGCTGTAATACCTGACCCGTTCCGCTATTCCTTTTCCGCCCTGACTCGGTACCATTCCAGCCATATACGCTGGGCGGAGGTAATTTTAAGAACGGCGGCATTGTATTTTTCCGCCACATCGGCAATCTTCCGCAAAGTCTGTGGGTCGGTAATTCCTCCAGGAATATGTGGTACTATGGCGTACGATTGCTTATTCCTCTGCAAACTTCCTAAAAACTAAGGATGCAAAAAGATCGTCCCCTTGCTTCCTTGAATACTTCTTTCTATTTCGGGCACACTAAGAACGATAACCAGATAGCCGGTGGCGCCCGCAGGCGCTTGTACCGGTTCTCCTGTTCAAACCCAGGTGTGTCAGTTGATTTGTCCTGATTTTATATCTGTAAAAGGAGGGTTGCAGAATGTCCGACAGAGATAACGCCCGCCAGCAGAAGTCGCAACAAAGGCGGGAGCAAAGCGACAGGCAAGACCGGCTGGAAAGCAGTAAAGATGACTCTGCATGTCAATCCCGGGACAGCTAATATCTTGCACCCGGGGTTCTGCCCGGTTAACCCAGACCACCTGCCAGGGGTGGTCTTTACATAACACCCGGCATACCAGGTTGCCGGGTGTTACTACGCAACGGGCTTTCGCTTACCAGCCCGCCAGCCAGCTATCTCGTGGAAGCAGTTGACGATTCGAGCAGCTGACCAGGCGGAACAGGTCGGGCAAAGCGAACATAGAAGGTAGTACCCGTTGCCCCGGTTTCAACGTCTATAACGGCGTTGTGCCGGGCAGCTATGCTGTAACAGACGGATAGCCCCACGCCCGTCCCTTTTTCCTTGGTGGTGACAAACGGCCTTCCCAGCTTGTCGATAATTTCTTGGGGTATCCCGCAGCCCTGGTCCTGTACGGCCAGAACCACTTCGCCGTCCTGGAGATAGGTTCTTATAACCAGTGTTCCCCCCGGTTCCATTGCTTCCAAACCATTTCCGCACAGGTTAAGTATAACCTGACGGATTTCTTGTTCGTCCAGGGGTATATCTGGGACTTTGCCCAGGTGTGCCTTCAGATTCTTATCTTGTGCGGTAGCAGCCGCTTGAAGCAAGGGAAGCAAGGTGGCAACTATGGAAGAAAGGTTTCCCGGTTCATGTTTAACTGGCTTATCCTTGGCCAGCAGGAGAAACTCTCGAATTATGGCATTGGCGCGGTTCAGTTCCTCAATCATGATATCAAAATAGCCTTTTTCTTGAAAGTACTCTTCCCTCTCTCGCAGCATCTGCAAGAAACCGCTGACGGTAGTCATGGGGTTTCTTATTTCATGGCCGATACTGGCCGCGATTTCTCCCACCGTATTCAACCGGTTCAAACGCGCCAGTTCTCTCTCCACGCGTGTCTTCTCGGTCATGTCCGTCAATATTCCCAGCATGCAAAGCTGACCATCAATATCAACCAGTTCGGCGCCAAACAGCGCCAGCCGGACCTCACCCGATTTGCTCCTGTATCGGAGCCATCGTTCCTGAAAGGCTTTGCTCTCAGCAATTTCCTGCAGTGCCTCTTCCAGTTCTGCTATGTCTACCCATATATCCAAATCTTTTAATTGATGCCCCACCATCTCTTCCCGGTGAAAGCCGATGGCGGCCAGAAAACGGTCGTTGACATCTATGCAGCGCCGTTCAGCCAGTGAACAGACAAACATCAGGCCGGGAGAAACACGAAAAATCTTGGCCAATGTCTCCTTCAACTTCGTTAAAGACTCTTCCGCCTGCTTCTGTGGCGACTGGTCATACACAAAGGCATAATAGTAGAGTACAGCCCCGCCGTCATCAACAACCTTATGTACCAGCAGCTCTACGGGTATGCTGGCCCCGTCCCTGGTCTGTAACTCTGCCTCAATACGCAATGGTTCCTGAGTAGCCCTGGTTAGAGCCAGCCAGCTTCTGTCAGGATGATGGAGCTGAAATCCAAGCCCAATGGAGGCAGACATGTTCCGTAGCTCTTCTTCCATAAAGCCGGTAAGCCTCCTGAAGGCGGAATTACACATCATAAAGCTACCATCGGGGTAATAAGCAATAAACGGTTGAAAGGAATGCTCAAAGATCTCTGTCAAGAACTGAAAACGCTGCCGATGCTGCACCTCTTGTTTGAGACTTGCTAGCATTTTCTCACCGCCCGTTACGCCACTCTTACCTCTGGGGATCTGAACATCTGGAGTTGGTTTTTCCTTTTAATGGTTAATAATGCCATCATTATTCTAACATAATAGTTCGGTTTTTTGTTGCGACCATTGTCACTGATCGCAGTCGGCCATACGTCACTACATTTGGTGACTAACTTATAAGGCCCGATACCAACAAGCCCGATGGTTACTGCAGACGCGTGTATCCTGTTCCTATCAGTCTGCCAGAGTTACCAGCGTGGTATTCCCTTCTCCCCTTCCCATTGATAAACGTACCACAACCCACCAGAGAATGTTGCCACAATTTGTCAGAAGCCACAACTCTGGTCTGATGATAGGACCACCTCGTTTCAGCCAGTTAATACAACGCGGCCCGGAGTTTGGCTGAAGCGGACAAAGAACGTAGTGCCGCACGGGCCGGTTTCCACGTCGATTGTCGCTCCGTGACGGGCTGCGATACCATAGCAGACAGGTAGCCCCAGCCCGGTACCATTTTCCTTGGTGGTTACAAAAGGAGTACCAAGCTTCTCGAGCACACCCAGCGCTATGCCGCTACCTTCGTCATGAACCGCCAGGACAATGTCTTCATCCTCTATGAACGTCCTGATAAGCAGCGTTCCCCCCGCAGACATTGCCTCCAGGCCGTTATGGGCCAGGTTAAGTATCAGGTGGCGAATCTCTTTCTCATCCAGGAAGAGGTCGGGAACCTCGCCTGTTTCCAATTCCACATGCTTGTCCTGGGCGGTTGCACCGGCCTGAATCAGCGGTAAGATACTGTTGACAATCGAGTTGAGGTTCCTGGCTTCGACGTCAATTACCTTGTTCCTGGCCAGGAAAAGAAACTCAGCAATGATGGCGTTGGCTCTATCCAGTTCTTCGATCATGATATCGAAGAATTCCTTCGTTTCGTTGTTTTCCTTGGCTTCCTTCAATAACTGCAGAAACCCGCGCACGGTGGTCATCGGGTTTCTTATTTCGTGCCCGATGCTGGCTGCCATTTCTCCCACCAGGTTCAAACGTTCTAGACGTACCATTTCCTTTTCCATCCGTTTGCGCTTGGTGATATCGTTCAATATGCAGAGCATATAAGGCTCATCCCCGATGTCGATCATCTGTACCGACAACAGGCCGACACGCATGTCACCGGATTTCGTGCAAAAGCTGACTTCATGGTCGATCAGACCGTTGTTGTCGATAATGCTCTGCCGGATGCCGTGGGCATTCTCTGACCCCGCCCAGAAGTTAAGCTCCCCCATGGTCTTGCCCAGAGCCTCTTGACGCTCGTACCCGGTGACGCGGCAGAAACTGTGGTTGGCGTCAATCAACTTCCCGTCCTGGAGAGAAGCTATGAACATCATCACCGGACTGTGGTTGAAAGCCTTCGCAAACCGTTCCTCCGACAAGGAAAGTGCCTTCTGGGCTCGCCTGCAATCGGTGACATCCTTGGCAATGCTCAGCAGGTGCGGTATTCCGCCCACGTCGATGACTTCCGCGCCCATGAGCATGGTGCGGATCTCGCCTGACTTTAACCGAAGGTCTACCTCCCAGTTGCGTACCATCCCCTCTTTCCGCAAAAGCCGGACGAGGCGCTCGCGATCCCCGGGAGTCCCCCAAATGTTCAAATGAGTGGAAGAACGACCTATGACCTCTCGCCGGTCGTATCCCATCGTGCGCAGGAAGCTGTCGTTTACCTCCACGTATCGCCCGTCCTCTAGGGTGCTGACGGTGACCAGATGCGGGGAGGAGTAAAAAGATCGGGGAAACTTTTGTTCCGACCAGTACGGGACCATTGCCGCTTGCCCGCGCTCCGTAATGTCCACAGAAAATGTCAACACCAGCTCGCCGCCCTTAACGTTAGGGAAAGGACAACTGTAAGACTGATATACACGCCCATCACCAGCTGTCCACTCCCACTGCAGGCTGGTGCCGTTGCCGCGTACCTGCAAGATGGGACATACCTCGCACGGCTCCAAGCGGCCCCGCAGCACCCGGTAACAGGGATCTGCCATCGGGGCGCCGAAGCGTTCCCGGAAAAAGAAGTTGGCGTACGGAATGGAGTAATCGGAGGCCTGCAGGTACACCAGGGCCGGAAGCCGGTCAAAAACCGCCCAAAAGCGTCTTCTCTCTGCCTTGAGCACCTCTTCGGTTTCCAAACGCCTGCTCATCTCTAAGGCTAATTGCTGCTTGGTCCGGTTAAGTTCCTCAGTGCGTAACTTGACAAGCTCCTCGAGGTGTTCGTAAGTTATAGGACCGGCCACAGCCGGCTCAGGTTCATCTAATGTCGGTTGTTTGTTCATTACCCGGTTTTCACCTCCGCATGGTGACCTTACTGATCAACAAGATTACTTTACCATATTGCAGCCCAAGAAAATTGTCAATTCATGTCACCGGATGTTTTTGATGTCCAAACCGGCACAGCCCGGAATAATACCTCGACCATTCTTTTTTCTCTCTTACTCTTGATGATATACTCTTGGTAATAGTGATAAGCGACTGCCACGTCAAATTCCCCGGGAGCTTGCTTCCCGCCAGATTAAGATTAATGAGTGTTTTCACGAGGAGGCTATTGATGCAGGAGACTGATCGTATCGTAAGGGCGATGAACGAGGAAAAGAATGTCAGGCTACTCCTGGCGCGCACCACACGCTTGGTCGAGGAGGCCCGCCGCCGCCATCATACCACGCCCACGGCAACCGCGGCTCTAGGCAGGGTTTTAACCGCAGCGGTGATGATAGGCGCAGACATCAAAGGCGCGGAGACTGTCACCCTCCGGGTCAACGGTGGGGGTCCCCTGGGAACCCTTTTGGCAGTAGCCTGCGGTGATGGTACTGTCAGGGGATACGTAGCCGAACCTGCGGTTGACGTGCCGGAGAAATGGCCAGGCAAGCTGGATGTGGGCAGCGCAGTCGGCAGCAACGGTCACCTTGAAGTGATAAAGGACCTGGGACTGAAGAATCCGTTTGCCGGAACAGTTCCCCTGGTTTCAGGGGAAATTGCTGAAGACCTCGCCTACTATTTCACCCTTTCCGAACAGATTCCATCCCTGGTGGCCCTGGGGGTCTATGTAGAACGTGACCATTCCGTGGGAGTTGCAGGCGGGCTCATCATACAGGCCATGCCCGGAGCCAACGATGAGGTACTGAGGCTTATCGAAGACCGGGTACAGCACCTGGGGCCCATTACCGGGCTGCTCAGACAGGAACAACTCGAAACCGTAGTGGATGTAGTATTACAGGGAATCGCCCATGAGGTAATCGATAGTAAACCCCTGGCTTTTCGCTGCCGGTGCAACCGGGAACGGGTTACCTCAATCATAGCCGCCCTGAGCGATGAAGATATCCACCAAGCTTTAAAGACGCGCGGTAAGCTGGAGGTTACCTGCAACTTCTGCAACGAAGCCTACGACTTTACTGCGGAAGATGTGGCAAGAATAAGGGCTGGTACAGGAACGGTGGGCAGTTGATGAGTCGCTTGCCGCGTTTTGACCACTGGCCGCAAATTACTTGCCGTACATGCAAACCCTGGAATTTACGTATAATATGCGTCCCTTGGGTAAGAATTTTATTACAAGTTTAAAAGTAAGGAGGGTAAAAATGAATCCAGCTGTAGGACAGGTCTGGACAATTGGACAGGGAACGATTGACAAGATAAAGGAGGAAACCGGACTCAACGTCGGCAAAGAAGTGGTGATTACGGGAGTGAGCGACGGTCAGTTCGAAGTGAAAGACGTTGCCTCGGGAACCGCTTTTACCGTCTCCCGCCGGCAGTTGGGTAAACAGATGGAAAGCCAACCGGCCCCGGGTACGACCCCTGGCGTTGAACCTGCTCGGGAGTTCTCTACCAACATCAACCCGGCTGCCTTCAAGCCGGTACCTGGAAATATTCAGGCTTCCCGGGTATCGGTCACCAGGGGCCAGGCAACATTTCCCGGGCGCGAACCGGTTGCAGTGTACGCGGTTGAATACGGGGGTCAGGAGGGTGAATGGCGCCAGGTTTTCCTGGATAAGCGCGAACTGTTCAAAACTCTTGATACGTTAATTTAAAAAAACATTCTTGAATAGAGGTAACCGTTTTCCTGGGGGAGCCTAAAGAAGGTTCCTCCTTGCTTTATATACCACCCTCGCAGGAAATACCCTTACGTTGGAGAATACTTGTGATTAGTAAAGCTAGCGCGGTTGGGAGGGAACTGAAGTGCCTGCACGGGGTGATGCAACGCCGACCGGGAAAATTGAACAGGACTACCTGTACGATAAAACCGTAGTATGTCCTGTCTGTAACAGTAAAATAACCGTAAAAGTAGTTAAGGCAAGCAGGCTGAGAATCATTCATCGCGATACGGACTCAATGGCGGTTTACAAGGATATAAATCCTCTGTTGTATGACGTGTGGCTGTGCAACCATTGTGGCTATGCCAACCTGCAGACACTTTTTCACAAACCACTGTCCAAGAGTCAAATTCAACTGATCAAAACCAACATTACGGCAAGATGGAAGCCAAGAGATTACCCGCAATCCGTTTACAGCGAGGCCATCGCCCTGGAAAGGTTCAAGCTGGCCATTTACAACGCTACGGTGAGGCATGCGGCCAGCAGTGAAATTGCCATGCTGTGCCTGAAGACGGCCTGGATTTACCGGATGATGAAAGACGAAACCAACGAGGTGAAGTACCTGACCTGGGCCTGCCAGGAATTTGAAAAGGCCTATGAAACGGAGGATACTCCCGCGTTTGGAATGGATGCTACCACCCAGATGTATCTTATGGGAGAGTTGTGTAGAAGAACAGGCAACTATGCCAGAGCGTTGCGCTGGCTGGGTGAGGTGATAACCTCCCCCAGCGCAAAACAGACTTTGAAGGACAAAGCTAGGGACCAGAAGGACTTGGTATTGGAGATGATGAAAAAGGAAACAACCTAACCTGCCAGGCCGGAGAAACAAACAGTTGGACCACAGGCCCGTGGCGGGCAGTGGGGACTCCCGCGCCACGGGCCAGATTAATTCGGCAAGGCCTGCCATCCATCCGGCCTGAGGGGGCTCGGAGCAACTGGCTGGCCGGTGGGAACCTCCACGGGAAGAGGGTTGGCCGGAGAGCCGGTACCGGCCGGCGACTGGCCAGCACCAGGGCCGGGCGACTGCTCAGCCGGCCCTTCGGGAGGCGTCCCAGGCGTCATCCCCGGTTCCCCGGGGAGGGTTTCACCCGGGGCGGGTTGCGGATCCTGTCCCGGTGTGGTGGGTGTTGCCGGCGTCTGCGGTGATTCGGTTTCCCCGGGCACCTCTTGGGCGTCAGGCTGCCCGCCAGCTGTTATGGCATCCGCCCCGCCTCTCAACAAACCTTTATCCAGCAGCGCATTCATATAGTCACGCCAGATAGGCGCACAGCGCGTCCCGCCGTACGTAGCCACTCCTCGAATCACATCGTTATTGCTGTTGCCGAGCCACACCGCCGTGGAAAGTTCCCCGGTGTAGCCGACAAACCACAGGTCCCGACTCTGGCTGGTCGTACCGGTTTTACCCGCCGCAGGGACCCAGATACGGGCTGCGGTCCCGGTGCCGTAGCGGACGACATCCCGCAGAATCGACGTCATTTCGCGGGCAACGGAGCGACTAATTACCTGCCGAGTAGTTACCGTGTGCTCGTATAACACTGTGCCGTCCGAGTCCTCGACTTTTTCGATGGCATAAGGTTCCGCCCAGGTGCCCTCGTTGGCAAATACCGCGTAGGCGGCCGCCATTTCCAGGGGAGAAATTCCCTTTTCCATCCCGCCGAGCGCAAGAGCCAGGTGGACATCCCCGGGTTTTACCGTGCTCACCCCGAACTGTTTGAGATAACGAATAGCCTCCTTTACACCCAGGTCATTTAGAACCTCGACCGCCGGTACATTATATGAAAAGGCCAGGGCGTTCCTGACACTGGCTTCGGCCGGGCCGCTCTTTGCGTTGCGGGGTCGATAGCCGTTGAAGTCGCGGGGACGGTTGTTGAGCATAGTACTGTCGTTCACCAGGCCTTTGTCCATAGCCGCCGCGTAAATCAAGGGCTTTATTGCGGATCCCGGTTGCCTGGGCTTGACCGCCATGTTAATCTGGTTGCGCTGGAAATCGGCCCCACCTACCATGGCTTTTATCGCCCCGGTGCCCGGCTCAACCGATACCAGTGCACCATCGCGCGCGGTAATACCCAGGGGCCCAAGCCGCCGCACGTGCGATTCCAGGGTACGTTCCGCCGTATCCTGCATTCTCGAATCCACAGTAGTATAGACCTTGAGTCCCCCCCGGTAAACGGCGTCGTCTCCGTACTCTTCTTTAAGCTTTTCCAGGATGTACAATGTAAAATAAGGATGCTGGAGGCGTTTCCTATCCTGCGGCAGGACGTGTAGGTTTTCCGATAGCGCATCAGTCGCCTCTTCCTGTGATATAAGCCCCTCCCTGACCATTACGTTCAGTACCACCGCCTGGCGCATCTTCAAGGCCTCAGCATCATGGTCCGGAGAGTAGTATTCAGGGGCACTTATCATGGCCACCAGGCAGGAAATCTCCCCGAGCGAAAGTTGGAAGACATCTTTGCCAAAATACTCCTGAGCAGCCGCTCCCATCCCGCATACTCCCCGGCCCATGTAGATTTCGTTGAGGTACATATTGAGTATGTCGTCTTTAGCATACTTCCTCTCCAACGCGGTGGCGATGATGATCTCCTTGGTCTTGCGCAGCATGCTTTTCTTGTTGGTCAGAAAAAGGGTGCGGGCTGTTTGTTGGGTAATGGTGCTGCCACCCTGTGCTTTCTCCCCCAGTTTCAGGTCGACCCACAGCGCCCGCAACATTCCCCGGGGATCTATACCGCTATGCTGGTAAAAGCGCCTGTCTTCAACGGCTACCACCGCCTGTCTCAACAGGTCAGGGAAAGCATCCTTATGGACGCGCTTATAGCCAAATTCGGTTAATACTTTTCCATCGCTGGTATAAATCGTGGTCTGGGCCGGGGCATGATAGTACCAGTCCGTCAGATTCAGGCTGTAGACTTCCGCCATTACCAGGGGTATTCCGGTCCCCACCAGAAAGAAAACGGCGAATACCACCGCCACTATTATAGCAGCTTTAAGCCATGCAAGTTTTCTCGCCAAGTGAAACCACCTCGTCCAAGCATTTAGTCTTCACAACTGTTCCGACCTTCAGTTAATTATATAACAATGAATTAGGTGTAAGGATCAGGTTTTGCAGTGGGGAGACAGATGGTATTTTGTGCAAACTGGATCTAGTATCCGATGACGTGAAGCGGGCACGGTATGACTGGTGTATTTTTAGAGCTTGGGAATCTTAATATTGCTCACCATGAGGTAGGAAAGCATGGGTAGGCTAATGAGGTAAAAAGGAGCGGGCAGGTAGATGGAAAGCAGGCTGAAAAGACCTACCAATCCACCGGCCAGGGTGATGGGAACTCCTACAAAATAGGTGCCGATGTTTAAGACGTTAAACCTGGCCAGGCGAAAAGCACCACATAGAATAAAGATAACCGTAACCCCGGCACTGACCAGCTGGGCACAGGAAGGATCAAGTACCTGTGTATAGACTAAAACAGCTGGCGCTACTCCAAAAGACACCAGGTCCGCGAGGGAGTCCAGCTGCTTGCCCAGTTCCGACTCTACGTTGAGGTGCCGGGCCACCCGGCCATCCATACGATCCAAGCACGCGGCCACAAGAATAAAAATGGCCGCTGCGGTAAACTCGCCGTGGATTATACCGAGCAAGGCAAGTACCCCGAAGGAGAGGTTAACCAGCGTAAAAGCATTAGGAATATACCCCATCGTTTATCCTCCCGATTACGGTCTCCCCGCCCTTAACCTTGTCGCCTAACTTAACACTCAACACCACATTCCGGGGTAGGTATATCTCCGTGCAGGAACCGAATTTAATCAGGCCGAAGACTTCCCCGGTCCGGTAGCTGCTTCCCACCTTGGCCCGGCATACTATGCGGCGGGCAATCAGGCCAGTAATCTGTACTACCAGCAACTTTCCCCAATCCGTTCGTATACCTACCAGGTTACGGGAGTTAACCTGGGAGGCACTCCGGTGAAAGGCCGGAACAAATCTGCCGCTAACCCGGGAAATATACTCCACGGTTCCGTTGAAAGGGATACGGTTAATATGCACATTGAACAGGCTCAAGAAGATACTTACCTTGATAGCCTCATCGTGAAGGTAATTGTCTTCGTAGGTCTCGGCAATGTCAAGAACGACCCCGTCGGCGGGAGAGACTATAGCTCCTTCTGTATTGGGGATACAACGGTACGGATTGCGGAAAAAGAAGGCACAGAATAGCGCCAGGCTGAAAGGAACGGTAGAAAGGTACGGCCTCCAAGGGTAAAACGCCACCGCTAAAAGAAGCAAAAGCAGAATATAGGGCAAACCCTCCCTGGCAATACTGAACTTTTTCAAAGTTCACCCTCCCCATGCCCGTTACTTTCAATATTGTATCATCAACTCAAAGGATGGAAAACAATTTCTTTGCCGCCTGTATTTCGGGGGCAGGCCGCTCTCCTATTCGCTACGATTCTATTCTAATGATACGTCCACCTGACGAGCCAACCTCGGTTCGCTTTTGCTATGTTCCGGCTCCCCCCTGCGGCTTCCTTCCCACCCCACCGTTACCAGTGGCACCCTTGCCCTCGGGTTGTCTTCACGCTGGTTAGGCGACATGGGGTTTCTTTCAACCCACCGGCTTCAGCAAACATGCCGGGCAAACACGCAAAAGAAAGACCCCCTTGTCAGGAGGCCCTTCTTTTTTGGTTGGTATAGGGTCTGGGTTGTGCCCGTTATATCTCCTTTGACAACCGGTCGAGTTCCTCGGCCAGGCTGGTCATTTCTTCTACACCGGCAGTCATCTCCTGGGTGGCGGCGGCCTGTTCCTCGCTGGCCCGTAAAGTCCCCTCCGAATTCCTGGTGGTCTCGATGATCTTCTGCTCTATTTGTTTTACCAAGGCGCGAATCTTATCGGCAGTCCCTTTAGATTCGTCCGAGAGCTTACGAATTTCCTCCGCCACAACTCCGCATCCCCGGCCCGCGTCCCCGGCCCGGGCCGCTTCAATGGCAGCATTCAGGCCGAGCATTTTGGTCTGATCCGCTATATTCTTGATAAAGTTGAGGACTTCGTTGATCTCTCCAGACAACTGGCGGATCTCCGTTATGTTCCGGTGCAGGCTGGCTTCGTTTTCGTTGATGCTGTTAGCCGCGGCCGCGGTCTGCTCCGCCGCGCTGGCCACCTCCGACAGTCCCCGCGCAAGATTGTCGGCCATAGCTCTCAGTTTGAAAGCAGTAGCACGATTTATCGCCGTGCCGAAGGTGCCCGTAACCTGTCCCTGCTCGTCAAATACCGGATAGTTTAAAACCTTGATTGGTATCCCGTAGAAACTCTCATCCAGCTCAATAGTGACCGGTTTTCCCGTCTGCACCACCCGGTGAGCGCCCCCACCTTCCTTGAACCTTTCCCCTTTTCTGGCAAAGGGAACGGTAAAACTTGAAGACTGTTGCACCCACAGGAACTTCTCCCGGTCGGTCGCATAAAGCACGGCTCCTTCCGGGAAGAGTTCCACCACCTGTGGAGCCACCGCTTCGAGTTGGCTGAAGAAGTCCGTAGTCAAAATTCACTCTCCTCCTTCCCCGGCTGTTTGTATATTTGTATAGCTATAGTTCGAGTTCTTTTCGTCAAATTCCTCCTTGGTTACCATAAATACATCTTCATTGCCAGATTAAAGACCATTTTACCAAACCAAAAATCGCAACCCCTTTTTAGTCTCAGGGTTGCGACCAGTTATCTAAATGGTGGAGCCGAAGGGACTCGAACCCTCGACCTCCTCGTTGCGAACGAGGCGCTCTCCCGGTTGAGCTACGGCCCCATCAGTTCAGCTAGTCTTTATTTTATACCCCGCCCGGTGCTTTTGTCCAGAGGTTAGCGTTAATCAGTATGAGTCACTGTAGAACAGCTTCCCTTTTCATACCAGTTGCTGTTCGGCGAGTATCTTGTAGATGACCGGAACCACTTGTTTCTTACGTGACATGACTCCTTTAAGGAAAGCACTTCCGCCCTGCAAGGGGTCGACAAAGGCTCTTTCCGCCACGTCTTTTTTCGCCCCGGCAGCCAGCAACTCGGTTCCTTCTTTGAATATATCGGTTACCATCAGCAGCATCAGCTGGTATCCCCGGCGGGTGCACATTTCCTCCATCGCCTCCACGATAGAGTTCCTGCGGGCTTGAAATGCGCGGAGGTCTATGGTTTCCACCTGTGCAATAGCGAAGCTTATATCCCCGTACTGGTATTCTTTCAGGTCCTCGGTTATGAGCTCGACCGGGCTCTGGTTTTCGTCATGGGTGGTGCGGCGGAAGATCTCCCGTCCCCATTCCTCGGGGTTCAACCCGGCTATTTGCGCGAGGTGGGCGGCGGTCCTCCGGTCCTTGGCGGTGGTGGTGGGTGATTTGAAGATCATGGTGTCGGAAAGGATGCCGGCCAGTAACAGGGCAGCCAGGGATTGGTCAAGGTCGAGGCCATGCTCTCCGTAAAGTCCCGCGACCAGGGTCGAGGTCGCTCCCACCGGTTCGTTCCTGAAAAAGATGGGCGAAACGGTTTGCAGGTCGCCGACCCGATGATGGTCCACAATTTCAAGAATCTCCGCCTCTTCTACCCCGTCCACTGCTTGTTTTTTTTCGTTATGGTCTACCAGAATGAGCTTCTTTCTTTTCATCTGTAACAGGTGATAGCGAGAGATCATGCCCAATAACCGGTTCTCTTCATCGACAACCGGGTAGTTGCGGAAGCGGGTCATCAACATCTGTTTTTTGGCCTCATCCACAGTTTCTAGCCGTTCAAATAGCACCAGGTCCCGCGTTTTCATTACACCCGCCACCTTGCGGGCCAAGATACCGGCCAGTATTTCCGGGGTCTTGCTGGTGTCAGGGTGAAGGCTTCCCAGCGCGTCCAGGTAAATCTGGGCCACGTCACCTACCGTCAACAACCCCAGCAAACGCGAGTTATCATCCACCACCGGCAAGGTCTTGGCCTGCCCCAGGCGCAACAAGTTCCCCACTTCCATCAATGTTGCATCTGGGCGCACAACAACCGGGGGCTCATCCTCCAGAAGGTCCTCCACTTTGGTCCCTACATCGGTGACCAATACCGGTGGGCTGATTCCGCAATAGTCCAGCACAAAACGAGTCTCGGCATTAATCTCCCCCGCCACCGCCGGAACGAAGCTGCCCGAAGCGGTACGGGATTTCAGGACGGCATAGGCCACCGCGGAAGCGACGGCATCAATGTCAGGGTTCTTGTGTCCAATCACGTAAATCGGCTTCATGTCATGCTCCCCTTCTAAGTAATGCCTCTAATCATAACCAGCCCTCATAGCTCCACCTCATCCCAGCGTATCGCCTTGCAGCCACCGGGAAGGTATCTGAACAGCAAGGGATAGTAGGAACGGGTCACCTTTTCCGGCCGCATTCCGCTTAAGAACAGCACGTCATCGGCAAACACTTCCAGGTGTAACTGCCTTTTCAATTTGCCCAGTGCTTTCTCCGGCAGGTCGGCCCAATAGAGCTGGCAGCTGTCCTCCCGGGCCAGGAACTTATCAAAGCGCTCCCGTTGCCGGGGAATTTCCACCCGGCGAAGCCCGGCGGGAAGGGCGTGGGACTTGTAGTTTAACAAGTAGTCGAACTTGAGCAGTTCATTTACGGCTCCGGCAAATTCGGGCCACTGCTGCGAGGCAAAGCGCATCAGCAGTGAGTAAAGATGCTCCTTGCGGTGCTGCACCCGGTGCAGCCGCTCTTCTTCCCAAAAGGAGGCCAGATCTTCGTAAAAGGCAAATGGTTCCCCCCGGTAAACCGTTTGCACCAGGTAACGAAGGGAATGCCTGAAATCCCCGGGGTTGTAGAACTTCTCCAGGAGGTCCTCGATTCGCTTTAAGCGGCGCATCTCGTCGAAACCGAGATAGCGGTTTTCCAGCACCTCGTAGGGCGGTTCGTCGGTAAACCGGTAGCCGTGTTTGGCGGCCTCCTCCCTGACCCGGGAGCCTTTGAGCATTTTCAGAGATCCCAACTGTAAATAGTTCGGAGCCAGGTTGTATACCATGTTGAAGGACCTGCCAAAGGATGCGTAGTCTTCTTCCGGCAGGCCGGCGATAAGGTCAAGGTGCTGGTGCAGGTTATGTTGTTGCTGAATGGTCATCACCGCGTGCTGCAGGCGCTGCCAGTCCATGGAACGGCTAACGGCACGCAGGGCCCGCTCGTTGGTGGACTGCACTCCAATCTCGAGCTTGAACAGCCCCCGGGGAACGGTTCTCAGGAACTCCAACGTCTCATCATCCAGCCGGTCGGCGACTATCTCCAGGTGAAAGGTTGTATTCCCCCGGTTTTCCACCAGCGTTTTCATTATCTCCCGGCTGCGGCGCGGGTCTGCATTGAAGGTCCGGTCGACAAATTTGACCTCGCGCACCCCCTGCTCCACAAAAAACCGGAGTTCCTTTTTGACCCTTTCCAGGGGAAACCACCTTACTCCCCGAACGGTCGAAGAAATGCAGTAGGAACAGTTGAAAGGGCAGCCCCGGGAAGACTCGTAATAGATAATTCGCCCGGCCAGCTCGTCCACTCCCGTTGCATAAGGGAAGGGTACCTGCCCGAGGTCGGCAATCAGTTCCCGGTCCTCATTGTGTATTACCCGCTCCCCACAGCGCCACGTGGTTCCTCTGACCGTTTGTCCCCCACCACTCGCCAGACCCCGCAACAACTCCAGGAAAGTGACTTCTCCCTCCCCGCGAACCACCACATCGATATACGGGTTCTGGCTGAGGAGAGCACGGGAATCGAAAGTAACCTCCGGCCCGCCCAGCACGATAATCAGGTTAGGCCTGACTTTTTTGAGATTGCGGGCCAGCCTCAGAGTAGCTTCGATATTCCAGATGTAGCAGGAAAAACCCAGGATATCCGGCTCTTCCCGATAGATCTCGGCCATCACCTCGCCGGGGTCTTCATTGATGGTAAACTCGCGTATCCGGATTTCCGGAAACTCCTGGCGACAGTAAGCCTGCAGGTAGCGTATGGCCAGCGAGGTATGTACGAATTTCGCATTCAGGCTTACCAGTAACACTTTCATGTGGTACCCCCGAAACACTAAAGACTTGTCCATACGGAAATCTTCCGCCGAACCACGGCGACAAGGGTAAAAGTGAAAAAAGGAGCCCAAACTTAAGAACGAAGAATGCCCTCTTCAACCGTCAGGTGAGTCCCAGCCAGCCTGCACGGGGAACACCTGTTTCATTTACATATTAGCAGAGCTCATGCTGAGCTTTAGCATTCTTACTTGTAAACCCCGTGCCGCGGAGTATAATGTTATGGTATGAATTTCAAACTAGCTTTATAATCCTTTTCAAGGAGGGGTAGCGTTGAGCCCGGAGACCCAACCGGCACTGGCGGTCATCATCTTTGCTGCCACTTATGCTGCTATCATATCGGAGAGGATCCACCGGACCACGGCAGCCCTCGCCGGTGCCGCGCTGTTGGTACTGAGCGGTCTGCTGAGCCAGGAGGAAGCTTTCCGTGCTGTGGATTGGAACACCATCGGTCTGCTGCTTGGCATGATGACTACGGTGGAAATCATCAAGCAAACCGGAATCTTTGAATGGCTGGCTATTGCTGCAGCGCGGTTAACCCGGGGTAACCCGGCATTGATTATGGCCGCCCTGGCAGTGATTACAGCGGTTGTGTCGGCCTTTCTCGATAATGTGACCACCGTTCTGCTCATTGTTCCCGTTACCCTGTCCATCACCCGGGTGCTGGAGGTTAACCCGGTACCTTTTCTCATCAGCGAGATTTTTGCTTCCAACATTGGAGGAACGGCTACACTCATCGGCGATCCCCCGAACATCATGATCGGCGGGGCCATAGGCTTTTCTTTCAACGACTTTATTAAATTCAACACACCAGCTATCCTTATCATTTTACCGATAACCGTGTGGCTGTTTCACCTCGTGTACCACAAGGACGTCAAGAGCAAGGCGCCCAGTAGGGACCGCTTGCAAGAGTTCGACCCCTCCGATTACCTGCAGGACCGGACGCTGCTGGTGAGGAGTAGTTTAATCTTGGCCTTGATGATCGGAGGGTTTGTTCTACAGCGTTACCTCCATCTCCAGGCAGCTACCATCGCCCTTGCCGGAGCTATCTTGCTGCTGTTAATCAGCAGGCAACCGATCGGCAAGGTGCTCCGAGAGGTTGAATGGCCGGTCATCTTATTTTTTGCCGGGCTTTTTATTCTGGTGCGGGGGCTGGAAGTATACGGTGTACTCCGGTGGATAGCGAAGGAAACCCTGGCCGTAACCGGTACCAACCTGTTTTTGACCACTATGTTGACTCTCTGGACTTCGGCCCTCTTATCCTCGTTTATTGACAACATCCCTTTTGTAGCTACCATGATTCCTCTGATCAAGACCCTGGGGACATTATCCGGTATGGACGTGGGACCCCTGTGGTGGGCGCTCTCTCTCGGTGCCTGCCTGGGAGGTAACGGGACAGTTATCGGTGCCTCGGCCAACGTGGTTGTCACCGGAATTGCCGCTAAGATGGGCCACCCCATCTCCTTCAGGAGGTATCTCAAGGTGGGCTATCCCGTCATGCTTGTGTCGATCCTCATCAGCACGGTTTACCTATGGTGGCGATTTTTTTGATATTTCCGCCGGTACGGGGCACGGGCCATTATGCCCGTCGATTCCCTACTCTTCCCCCACTATCCTCATTTCCGGCTCCAGGTTTACGCCGAACTGTTCCCGGGCCCGGTCCTGCACCAGGGATATCAAAGCCAGCACGTGACTCGCCGTGGCCCCCCCTGTATTGACGATGAACCCCGCATGCTTGCGAGAAATCTCGGCCCCTCCGATGCGATATCCTTTGAGCCCCAGCTTCTCCACCAATGGCCCCACATAGTACCCCTCCGGTCGCTTGAAGGCGCTGCCCGCACTCGGAAGTTCCAGAGGCTGTTTTTCACGCCTGCGCCGGGCCAACTCCCTCATGCGCGCCCTGATCTCCCCTTGGTCCCCTTTTTTCAGGGTTAGCCGGGCGGAAAGGATTATGCAGCCGTTTCTCTGAAAAACGCTGTTACGGTAACCAAAGCCCAATTCCCTGCCGGAAAAGACCCGCACGTAGCCATCTTCGCTCATGGCCTCCACCTGTTCTACTACATCTCGCATCTCTCCTCCATAAGCCCCAGCGTTCATATAAATCGCTCCCCCAAGTGAGCCCGGGATGCCCTCGGCAAACTCCAGGCCTGATAGCCCCGCAGCCGCCGTCATGTCAGACAGTTCAGCCAGCAGAACGCCCGCCTGGGCCTCGACCTGCTCCCCTAAAATATTGACTTTACGGAACTCCTCCCCGAGTTTAAGCACCACTCCCCTGATGCCCTTATCTCTTACCAGCAGGTTACTCCCCCTTCCCATTATCAGGAAGGGTATGTTTCTCGCTTGGCACCAAGCTACGACAGCTCTTACCTGCTCGACACCAGTCGGAAAGACCATAACGTCAGCCGGACCACCGATCTGAAAGGTGGTATGCCTGGCCATCGGTTCGTTGAAACGGAGATTCTCCACCGGAACAATCCCCGCCAGCCCTTCGTACATTCAGCCAACTCCTTGTGCAAATACATAGTCGTTCAGTACATTATATGATTCCCGGGTTTGTCCCAAAACCTCTCATGCCCTCAGCCTGATCGCGACGGACGGTGCTTCGGGCACCACTAGAACCCTAGCAGCAGGACCGTGGTGGAAGGACACCTGTTCCCAGGCCTCTTGCAAGCTGGCAACCGGTGTTAAAAAGGCTTTCCGGGTCATCCCCGGGTCCATCCGGCTTACCAGTACCACCCGCACCCGCTCCAGTAACCGGCAAATGGCGTAGGCCTTGTGGCCCCCCAGTTGAAAACCTGCGCTAAAGCGCTCTATGATATCCTGCGGTTGCGAGGCCTGGTCAAGCCACTCGGCAAACACCGGCTCGCCCAGCCCTTCACAGCATTCCGCCACCAGGATAATGGTACCCCCTGGGCGAACGGCGGCAGCAGTTGCGTCCAAGGCCTTCTGCGCCTGGTACAGGTTGATGTCCTTGGGGTATCCCCCGCACCCGGCGATAACCAGGTCCGCCGGTTCATGGATAGCAATAATCTGGTTAGCTTCGCAGAACTTGACCGCCTCCAACCATGCCAGTTCCAGGTCACCTGCCACTGCCTTGCTGATGTTCTTATCAGGCGTGGTGACCACATTAAGAATAAAGTCGACCCCCACCCGGCGGGCGGCCTCCATGGCCAGGTGATGTACCGGGTTGTCCTCATAGTTGCCCAGCGTGGCCCGTTCGTCGGTCATCAGGGCATGGTTGGCTTCAATCAGCTTTCGCCCGGCCACCCCGGGAAGTATCGATTTTCTACCCCCCGAATAGCCGGCAATATAGTGAAGGCCCACCAGGCCGGTAGTAACCAGCACTTCCGCCTCCACGACCTCACGGTTTAGCAGCAATTCCCGTCCGTTGGCCAGCTGTCCCAGGGAAACCAGCTCTTCATCGCAGTTATGATTGACTATGCGGTACTTCTCCGCAACCTCGGCACCGTAGATTTCCCGGTTTTCCTCGGCGGTGTGCCCCCGGTGGATTCCGGTCGCCACCACCAGCGTGACGCCATCGACACCGACACCGGCTGCATGTATTTCCTCCAGCAGGGGGGGTAACATGACATGATAGGGAGTTGGCCGGGTGATGTCGTTTACTACCACCACCACCTTCCGGGCCCCCTTCCCCCGGATAATATCCCTTAAACGCGGGGTGCCAAGAGGATTATGCAAGGCTTCGGTTACCATCTCCCGGCCTTCTTTCCCCGGGATAGCTGTATTTCCTCGGAGAATACCTGCAACCTGGGCGTCAGGGATGTCTACCTCTTGGTAACCCTTGCCATAGGCCAGCTTTATCTGCAACTCTATACCCCCTCCGGATTCTTCCGCATGAACTTACTTCATTACATTATACAATAAAGAGACCCAGGCCAACAAAGAACCCCCGGCCGGTTAAATTTCCCCCTTCGCTTCCTGACATTGTGCTATAATATCCGTTGTTAGGAAGCTCACCCCCTGTAGGAAACGGGCAGGTACCAGACGCGACAAGGAGTGGATCGATGGACAAGCGTACGTTAAGACATGAGATGTTGAGAATACTGGACAAAGACCGGGTTCTTTCCGATGACCTGGACGTGATGTATTATTCCTATGACAGTTCTTTTCTTACCAAGATTGAGAAGCTCTATCCCGACGTGGTGGTGTTGCCTCGTTCTACCGAAGAGGTTCAGAAGATTATGCGGTTCGCCTACGAACATGGCATCCCCGTAACCCCGCGCGGGGCCGGCACCGGCGAAACCGGTGGCAGCGTGGCCCTTACCGGGGGTATAGTTCTGGACCTTTCCACCTGGGATGAAATTGTGGAGGTAGACGTGGCCAACATGCAGGTCATAGTCCGCCCCGGGGTCATACATGCAGACCTCAATGATTACCTGGCCAGGTATAATCTGTTTTTCCCCCCCGACCCGGGCAGCAGTAAGATGTGCACCATCGGCGGCATGGTGGCCAACAACGCCAGCGGCCTCCGGGCCGTCAAATACGGTTGTACGGAACAATATGTCCTGGGGCTGGAAGTCGTTTTGCCGGACGGGGAGGTTATCACCACCGGCGGAATGAAATCAAAAGCTATCAAGAATGTTTCCGGCCTTAACCTGACGAAATTGATGGTCGGCTCCGAGGGGGTGCTCGGGGTCATAACCAAAATACGGCTGCGCTGCTGGCCGAAGCCCAAGGCTCGCGGCATCGTCATGGCAGTATTCCCCGCCCTGGACGATGCCCCCGCCACCGTACTGGACGTTTACCAGGCGGGTATCCTCCCCTCGGGAATAGAAATACTGGATCAGTCGGCCATCCGGGCCGTCAACCAGTTTAAACCGGAGATCGCCCTGCCCGATGCGGAAGCCATCCTCCTGTTCGAGGTGGACGGCAATCCGGCCAGCGTGGAATGGGAGGGAACCACTATCGCCGAGATCTGCCGGCGGCGCGCCACTCAAGTTGAGTGGGCCACGGATCCCCAACGGATGGCCAGCCTGTGGGAAGGGAGAAGTGTTACCGCCACTGCCGCGGCCCGGGTACGTCCCGATGGGAGCCGGGTATTCGCCGGTGAAGACATCAGTGTCCCGCTGTCCCGGGTCGCCGAGACCCTGCGGGCCATCCGGGGACTGGGGCAAAAATACGGCATTCCGGTGGTGAACTATGGCCACATCGGAGACGGCAACGTTCACACGGCCCCGGTTATTGACCCGGAAAACCAGGCCGAGGTGGAAAAAGTAAAACAGCTGGTCCATGACATCCACTTGCTGGCCATAGAGCTCGAGGGGTCCACGACCGGCGAACACGGTGTAGGAGCGGTCCGGCGCGGCTACGCGGAGCTGGAACACGGCCAGGCGGTGGGGATTATGCGCGCCATCAAAAATACCCTGGACCCCAAAGGCATCATGAATCCCGGCAAGCTGTTCTAAGCGGCCCGGGCACCGGATTGTAGCTGTAACCTGACTTTCACGGGAATAGGAGAGGACTTGTTTTGAATTTCAAGGAGTTGCCACCGGTAAAGGATCAAATACGCAAGTGCGTGCGCTGCGGCAGGTGCCGTACGGTGTGCCCGGTGTTCGCCGAGATAAGAAACGAAACAGCGGCTCCCCGGGGCCATGTTTTCATGGTGCAGATGCTCCGCGACGGAGTGGTTGCTCCGAATGCGAAAATATATGAAAAACTGGGAAACTGCCTGTTGTGTGAAACCTGTTCCACCTTTTGCCCTTCCGGCATAGACGTACACGAGTTGAACGCAGCTGCCCGGGCCTACATCACCAAGAATCAGGGCTCCGTGGCCAAGCACCTTATCTTCGACGGCCTGTGGACCCACCCGCACCTCTTGCGCCACGCTACCTTGATGATGTGGGGAGCCCAGGCCAGCGGCTTGCAGAAGCTGGCCCGTGGACTCGGCCTGACCCGGCTTCTGCCCGGAGATCTTCCCCGGGCGGAGAAAATACTCTCCCGCATACCACTTCGTTCCGCCCGCAGCCGGCTGGCGGAAACCAACCGGGCCAAAGGAGAACGTAAGTTGCGTGTCGGGTACTTTCTCGGTTGTGGAACGGATCTTTTTAACCCCGACGTGGCGGTAGCAACCGTAGAGGTTCTGACCCGCAACGGCTGCGAGGTAGTTATCCCCCGCGACCTTAAATGCTGTGGTCTTCCTCACATCGCCAATGGTAAGCTGGACACGGCCCGCAGCCTGGTACTGCACAACCTGGATGTTTTCACCCGCCTGCAGCTGGATTATATCGTGACCGATTGCGCCTCGTGTTCCTCGGCGCTTTCGGCAAAGAATCTGCAGTTTGTACTCGGGGAGAAGGAATTCGCAGGGCGGGCAGCGGAGTTTGCCCGTAAGGTCATCGACCTGACGGCTTTTCTGGTAGACGTTTTGGAGGTTAATACCTGGGAACTGCGGGCTACCGGTCCCGTCCGGGTTACCTACCACGATCCGTGCCACCTGGCCAAGGCCCAAAACATCCGTAAGCAGCCCCGGGAGCTGCTCGGTCTCATCCCGGGTGTAGAGTTGACCGAGATGAGCGAGGCTGACCGGTGTTGCGGGGGCTCCGGAACCTTCAGCCTCACCCATTATGACCTGTCTATGCAAATCCTGGACAGGAAAATAGACTCCATCAAGGCCACCGGCTGCGATACGGTAGCCACCTGCTGCCCCAGCTGCACCATCCAACTGCGGCACGGTCTGAAACGGCACGGTTATCGCGCCCGGGTTTTGCACCCGGTGCAGATCCTGGCTCGGGCCTACCGCGGGGCAAAGTGAAACTAATTCAACTCGGCAGAACGCGGGGCGCCCTCATTTGGCCCGCCGCGTCAGGTTCGGCGTCGCTTATTGCTAAATCAACAGGCCCACGTACCAATCAACAATCCGCCCGCCCCATAACAAGGCGATGATGCCTCCCAGGGCCAGAAAAGGCCCGAAGGGTATCGTATCCTGGCGCCTCTTGAGCCGGGTTACCAGTAGGACTATACCGGTTAATCCCCCGAGCAGAAAGGCAAGAAAAAGCGCCACCGTCACACCGACAGGCCCGAGGTAAAGCCCCATCAGAGCGCTCAGTTTGATGTCGCCGCCGCCCATACCGCCTCGGGATATTGCGGCCAGAGCCAGCATAAACAAACCTGCCCCGCCGAAGGCGGCAACCCCGGACCACAATGTTGCCCACGACTGCACGGCCACCAGTGGTAAGCCGAACACGGTACCGGTTATAACGAGCCGGTTGGGAATTACCTGGTGGCGGAGATCAGTACCCGTAGCCACCACCAGGATGGACACAAATACCCAGTACGCCAGGGTTACCTCGTTGAAGCCGGAACCGGACCAGGTCAGGAAAAACAGGACCGCGGTCAGCAACTCCACCAGGGGGTACAGCAACGGAAGAGGAGCACCACACCAGCGGCACCTGCCTCGCAGGTATATGTAGCTCAGCACTGGCACCAGGTCCACAAAGCCCAGCCGGTGACCACACTCCTCGCAGTGTGAGGGTGGGACGGCTACGCATCTTCCCGCGGGAATGCGCTCTATGCACGTATTAAGAAAACTGCCGGTGCATGCCCCGATGAACAACACCAGCAGGATCTGAAAGACCATGTACATCTTCTCGCTTCACCCCTGCCTCACCTACGAAGGCAAATCATTCCTCGGTTTAACCTGTTGACTGTCCCCGGGGTTTCGCGCACCACGAGGCTTAAACCATAGATTAGACCAGACTCGTGCCACGCGGAGGCTTAATGATACCGCTATTCTCTGGAAAATGCTGTCTGTCCCCCTTTATAGCGACCCGGCCACTTCAGCCAGCTTTGACGCCAGGTCCGCCATTTCCGTAACTGCGGCTGTCGCTTCCTGGGTAGCGGCTGCCTGTTCTTGACTCTGTCGCACACTTCCCTGGGACGCCTCGGCGGCTATGGTTACCTTAGTCTCGATATCGGCAGTCAATTTCCTGATCTGTTCTGCCGTTTCCTTGGACTGATCGGAAAGCTTCCGGATCTCCTCCGCCACCACCCCAAAACTGCGGCCGTGTTCCCCGGCCCGTGCGGCTTCGATAGCTGCATTCAAACCGAGCATTTTGGTCTGATCGGCCACCTTCCTGATAAAATTCAGGATATCATTAATCTGGCCGGAAATGTCCTGTACTTCTCTGATGACCTCGGCCAGGTGACCTTCGTTGATGTTGATCTCATTGGCGGAAGCCGCAATCTCTTCCATCACGCTGGCTGCTTCCTGCGTGTTGCTAGTCAGCCGGGCCGCCATCTCCCGCAGGGTTTGGGCAAGCTTGCGCGGTACCAGGATACCGAACGTGCCCACGACCTCACCGTTTTCATCGTACAAGGGAACACCGGTGATGCGGAAGGGGCCGTATTTTCGGCTGTTTATGTCCCGCACGATCGGTGTCCTGCGTTTGAGAACCTCTGTCCCTGCGTCCCCCTCCCTGAGTACACTTCCCGGCCCAAGCTCGTGGATCTTAAATTTGTCGCTGGCGAGGCTGTGCGTTACTTTCTCCCGGTCGGTTATCATCACCTGGGCCCCTTCCAGCTGAGACTGTATCATGATGGGGGCAAAGATATCAAAGCCTGCCGCCACCGGGTGAACGTGCGGAACCATCACCCCGCAGGTGCCTATGACTTCTCCCGAGTCCCGGCCGGCAAATACCGGCATGATCCATATGTTAAGGGGCATACCATAGACTTTGGCGTCAACCAGGCCGATCACGTCCTTCTTCGTTGCGATACACCTGGCTACATAGCCGCCCGCGACTATCCTCTCTCCCACCTTGATTCCTGGTATCTCTATCCCCTTACTTAGAACGAAATCGTAACGCTCAAGATCGGTGGTGAAATAGATTACCCCTCTCTCGTAGGTTTGAACCAAGAGAGGGGCCGAGGTCTTAAAGGCCTCCTTCTTACTGTGGAGGCGCTCAACCATCTGGTCGTGCGACTCGGTCAGGGTCATGATGACATTGGCCACCTGAGAATCGATCAACAAAGTCTGCTCCTGCTTCGTGGCCAGGATAGTCTCCTTAACCTTGCCGCTGCCTGTGGCTTCGATAACGATATTGAGAGCAGGGGTCTGTAATAGGGCCCCGATATCCGTATACACCGGGACTCCCAACTCCCGGGCCAGCTTGATGCCCGGGGCGTCAGCGTTGACATCACAGACACCAACTATCTGAAATTCGCTAATACCGCTGAAGGCTCGCAGTACGGAACTCCCGCCCTTGCCGCCCCCGACAATTCCGATGCTGGTCATTTTTACTCCCCCCTGAGTTTGATTGCCATAGTGTCGCCAGAAAGCTGCCTCTTATTTCGACATTATTTCTTTATTTCCTGCTCCTTCCCTTCTTACCAAAAAATTTTCTGTATTATTACTTAACTTCTACTTACTTCAGTTCCCCAAATATTTTGCGCCTGCGTCGCACACACTAACTGAAAAAAGGAGGAATCAAGCTTGCCCCGCACGATTACCGAGTGCAACGTGCAAAACTGCATTCACTGGATGCCCGGCGATAATTGCAGTGCCCGTTCTATCGAAGTGGTGCCATCCGGCAAGGATGCCAACTGTTCCACTTTTGAAGCCCGCTCCCTGGAGGCAGCCCGTAAGGAAATCGATAACATCAACCTGCTGGGAACCCTGGCCGAGCCTTTTGCCAAGGGAGGCAGCAACCCGGAGGTGTTGTGCAGTGTAAAGATCTGCAAGCATAACCGGAGGGGGTATTGTACCGCGGAAAACATACGCATTTCAGGCAACCAGGCGCGCAGCGACAGCGAGACGGAATGTAACATGTATCAACTGGACTGAAACACCAGAACGGCCCCGGACTCTTGCCCGGGGCCTCTTCGCTCACACCCATGACGTAAAAAAACGGGAGCATTGCTCCCGTTGCTGGCCTTATTTTTCTTCCTTTTCCCGCCTGGCCTTTTCGATGATCTTTTCGGCCTGCGCGGCGGGTACCTCCTCATAGTGGCTGAAACTCATGCGGAACTTGCCGCGGCCCTGGGTAATGG
>JAAYAC010000038.1 GCA_012719535.1 Syntrophomonadaceae bacterium
ATATTATACATTCAGCTAAAAACTCCTATTAATAAGTCTATTTTTTCTTCCGATTTACTTTTACAGTTTCCGCCGCCAGAGTGTAAATTTCTGTATCCGTGCCCGAATTGACAGGGGATTAGTTCCGAAGCTATAATGAACTATGATGAAGAAAAATAGAATAAGCAGGGAAAAAAGGAGGGTACCCCATTGAAGGATTTGATCTGTGATGAGTTTCAGAATGTGGTAAGTGAACTTCTCATCCGCCATCATAGTATCCTCGACGTCCTTTCCAAGCTATCGGAATCCTCCGCCAGGGTAAACCGGGCCCTATGTAAGTCGGTTACGGACTGTGGTTGCCTTTCTATAGAAGCAAAAAAGATTCACATTCCCGAGAATGTTCAATCTTTCGAAGAACTTAAAAAATATCTCGACGATCACCTGCGCGGAACCCTCTGTCCTGAATGCGAAGAAATTATAGTTGAAGAACTGGGTAAGTCGCTTTTTTACACAGCCGCTCTATGTAATCTCCTGGGACTTAATCTGTACGACGTTTTTATCGAAGAGTATAAGAAAGCAAGCGCCCTGGGAATTTTCAACCTTACCTAACCAAGGAGGCTCGAGGCTTCATTCCTATCGCGGTAGAGCTCTGCTGATGCTGGTTCCGAATCTCTTGATAACTTTTTTTCTTGGTCCTGGAAAACAGTCCTGCCGCAGGCCGGAAAAGAAGAAAAAAGAATTCCCCAAGATCACGACCGAGTACGTGAAATTTTGCTGATCCCCGCCTTTGGCCCTCGTGCAAAACGATGGACGATGGGACTTCTCATCGGCAAATGGGGAAAAGGCTTACCATCCAATGCGACATCAACTTTCGTTCTTGCTGCATGGACAAGAAAAGTCCCGGAGAGAATTGGCAATCAAGATAAATCGAGTAGGAGGGGGCGGCTAGCCCCCGTCTTCTCACACCACCGTACGTACCGTTCGGTATACGGCGGTTCACCCAGATTGCAGAGTTGTCGGCAACATTCGACTAACTAAGCTAACAAGCCCTTGGTTGCGCCAGTAGGCTAGGCCAAGGGCTTTGTTTACCTGGGGAGTGTTCGATAGCTTCCAGTACCCTTTGCGCGAACCACTGATTAGGCGAGCCCAGTCCTCGGGGATACCTAACGCTACCAGGTTCTTCCGTTTGGTTTTGGGCCTCTTCCACTGCTTTAAGAAACATATACGGAGCCGCCTGCGTATTCATTCGTCCAGGGATTGCAGTATGCTTGGAGCCTCAGTTAGCCGGAAGTATCCTATCCAGCCTTTCAGGTACATGTTCAGGCTCTCCAATCGTCTCTCCATGCTGATGCCTCTGCTTCGCTTGGTTAGCTCGCGAATTTTATCCTTGAACCTTTCCAGCGTCTTGGGGGCTATCCTTATCCTGGCTTCTTTCTCCCATGTGAACGAGAACCCGAGAAACTTCCTCCTCCAGGGTCGGTCTACGGCACTCTTCTGCCGGTTGACCTTAAGCTTTAGCCTTCCCTCTACAAAGCGCGTCACACTCTCCATTACCCTGTTTCCAGCCCTTCTGCTCTTCACGTAGATGTTGCAGTCGTCGGCGTAACGTACAAACCTGCAAGAGAACGAGCGTACACTGGTGATCAACATTGCTATCTTCAAGGATAGGCAAACGGAGGCTGAGCGCCAGACATGATCGTCTACTATACCATGTATTCCAAGATAAGCTGTTCTTGCATACGTTTGAGGCCATTCTTGATAGACCTGGCACGCACTTCACCGATACCTTCCACGTCATCCAGTTCTTCTATGGTAGCGTGAATCATGTCCGGGAAGCTGCCGAAAGTTTCCACCAGGTTATCAATGATTTGCGTGGGAATACGCGGTATCTTCTGGAGAATCCGGTACCCGCGGGGTGATACGTGCTGTTCCAGTATGCTGGAAGAACCGCCGAATCCCAGACTCTTGGCGATGGCCAGGGTATCGGAGACGTCTTCCTCAAAAGATCTTAACAGGCCGGCTAGGATCTCCGGGGCACTCTTGTCCGGCCCCAGCCGGGAATAATCCTTGATTATTAACACCGCCTCTTCCTCCACATTGGAAATTAGCTCATCTAGCTGCATTTTGACCAGTCTTCCCTCGGTGCCCAGTTCGATTATGTAATTCTCTATTTCCTGGCCTACCTTCAGCACCATTATGCAGCGACGCAGCACCCGGCAAATGTCGCTTACGGCCACCATATCCTCGAACTCGGTACCTCCCAGCCGGATGAGATCCTTTTCCAGTACGTTACGGTATTTCTCCAGGGTTTGCAGGGCCTGGTTGGCCTTGGCCAGGATAGTGCCAATATCCCTGAGGACGTAGCTGTTGTATCCCTGGTAGAGGGTTATCATCCCCCGCCGCTGAGAAATAGCTATAACCAAAACTCCGGTCTGTTTGGCTACCCTTTCGGCTGTCCGGTGTCGAATACAGGTTTCGGTGGAAGGCAGCGAAAAGTCAGGGACCAGCTGAGCATTGGCAACCAGTATCCGGCTGGCGTCCGCATTCATGATGATAGCCCCGTCCATTTTGGCCAGTTCGTATAGATTGGCCGGCGAAAACTCACAGTCCAACCGAAACCCGCCATTCACCAGGCTCATAACCTCGGGACCGTCCCCCACTACAATAAGGGCGCCGGTTTTGGCCTTAACCACATTCTCCAATCCTACCCTGAGCAGAGTCCCCGGGGCAATCATCTGCAATGCCTTTTGAAAACTTGCGCCAAAAACGCTATCGGGATGCACCCCAAACACCCCCAACTTTACGGTATAAGCTCCAAAGCTTCTTCAACGGTGCTTGCTTCCAACATCTCCATGGTCAACAGCTTTGACAGATCCTTAACGTTGCCTACCGGTATCACGGCACGGCTAAATCCCAGCTTCGCCGCCTCCCGCAACCGGGCCTCAAGAAGCGGTACTGCCCGTATCTCCCCGGAGAGCCCGACTTCGCCGACAAAAATAGTGTCAGGCCGGACGGGTATTTCTCGGAAGCTGGAAGCGATGGCAGCCACTACTCCCAAGTCCACGGCAGGATCCCGCACAAAAACCCCACCCCCGGTTTTCACGTACACATCGAAAGCCGATAAACCAAGCCCACACTTTTTCTCCAGGACCGCAACTATCAGCGCCAGCCGGTTCTGGTCAAGGCCTGATACCATCCTGCGGGGGTAGCCGTACCCCGAGGGGGCTACCAGAGCTTGTACCTCTACCAGCAAGGTTCTCGTTCCTTCAAAACTGGCTACCACTGCCGAACCACTGGTATGGCGATCCCGACCGGTCAGAAACATCTGGGACGGGTTGGGTACCTCCAGTATGCCCCGGGCGGACATCTCCAGCAGTCCTACCTCGTTGGCAGAGCCAAAACGGTTCTTAACCGTACGCAGGATTCGGTAATGACTGCTGTCCCCTTCGAAGTAGATGACTGTATCCACCAGGTGTTCCAGCAGCTTGGGACCAGCCAGGGCTCCTTCCTTGGTAACATGACCCACCAGGAAAAAAGCCCGGTCGGTTTGCTTGGCGAATTCCATTATTCGGGCGGTACATTCTTTTAGCTGGGCCACAGTGCCCGGGATAGCAGAAACCCTCCGGGTAAAAACCGTTTGAATGGAATCGATGATAACTAGCAGAGGATTTATCTCTCTTATATATTCGGGGATGTAATCGATGTCCTGTTCATTGAGCAGGAAAATACTGTCACTCTCAATACCCAAGCGGAGGGAGCGCATGCGGACCTGTTTCAGGGACTCCTCCCCTGAAAGGTAAAGTATTCTCTGCCCTTGCCGGGCCAGGTGGGCAGCCGCTTGCAGCAACAGGGTGGATTTGCCGATGCCCGTATCCCCTCCCAGCAATACC
>JAAYAC010000039.1 GCA_012719535.1 Syntrophomonadaceae bacterium
TACCGTGATTTCCTCCTCGTCTGCCCCGTGCTCATCAATCTCCCAGTCATCGTACACAACCTCTTCCGACCTTATCTTCTTTACCGCCGTCCCGTCCCAAACTCCCCGGTCACCCATACGTGCCACCTCCTCTGCTGACCATCGGCGATGCATACTGCAAGTTCATACGTTCACCGGTTGGATTGCTCGTCGAAATATCTAAGCAATATGCGTGCCAATGATCGCCCTAAGGACCATCAAAAAGTCCAAACCTGGCATATTTCACTTTCAGCCGCCAGTACCTGATACCCGGTGGTCGGAATGCGTGTGTCATATGTGGACACCTGTACAATAGTCCTTCTGTGCCATTTCAGGCCATACTGGCTCTGCAACCTGGTGGGTGTACCGGGCTGTTTCGGAGATAGCCCGTATACGTTCCTATCCCGAGACGTGTCAGAATGGGGGAGCTTGGCACGATTTTTGCACCATTTGAGGGTATGGGGAGAACATGAAGGTGGAAAGGCATGATGTATTCGATAGGTTCTCTGGCAGACCTTTCGGTGTGTACGGCGATTGGCCATAATCAACCAGCCTTTAACCGGTTTTTCCCATTATTCTGTCTTATCCCTGGGAGGGAGAGTACCATGACCGTAAAGCAAAAAAGGTATACCGCAGAGCAAAAGGTGGAGCTGATACTTCAATTTCTGAGCTCAGGAAAAAAACTTTCCGAGTTCTGTGTCCAGCATCATATAAAAAAGGATGAATTTCGGATGTGGAAAAAGCAGTTTCTCCAAGGAGGCCGCGACTCGCTGCGTCACGGAGTAAGCTTCAACACCTACAGGAAACGTATTCAGGAGTTGGAGGAAAAAATCGAGCGTTTGGAACTGGACAACATAATTCTTAGTGCAACCATCCGCTTCCTGAGGGAACATGGCTAAATAATAGCCATTTTCAACTGGGTTCTCTCATTTCTTTCAGCAAACATCCTTAGTCTCACAACAAAAGAGGGGCAATACCCCCCTTTTGTTCCTGAGCTGGGTTACGGCTGTTAGTATCCTGCCCTTTATAGGCAGCGCTCTGCCCACAGCCGTTCTGCCTGGTTTGCCCACTTGGAAGCATACTCATCCAGGCTGTCGGCTAATTCCTCGACATCAACCGGCAGCACTTGTGTTGAACCTGCCTGGCTTTCTTTGACGCACTCAACCAAACTGCGTGGGTTATCGAGTAGAGGACAGGGACGAAGATGGTTGGAGTTAAACGGTTGTCTCCGCTGGTAGGCAAGGAAGAGGGGATTCCCCAGGGCCTCCCTTATACTCGTATTCCTGACGTTGCAGCAGGAATAGTGTATAAAAGCGCACGGTTCCACATCCCCCGCTGCGTTAATGTGAAAATAGCGCCGTCCACCGGCAATGCACCCGTTTACAGTCTCCCCGTCGTTCCAGAAGTCAGCCAGGAAAACAGGCTTGGACTGCCGCAATTCGTTAATACGCTTGTACACGTACCCTCTCTGCTCCGGGGTTGCCATGAAATCCAGGTCTGAGTCGGCCCCCACCGGGACGTAGGTAAAAAACCAGCCGAAACGAAATCCTTTGTCGATAAGCATATCGATGAAGCTGTCAGAAGTAACTTCTTCGGTGTTATGGCGATGATAAGTGGTGGAAAAGCCAAAAATTAGTCCATGCTCCCTTAAAATATCGGCCGCTCGCATGATTTTGGCAAACGTTCCTTTGCCCCGCCGCAGGTCATTGGTCTTTTCAAACCCCTCAATGCTGATGGCAAAGGTAAGATTAGCAGCGTCTACACACTCCCTGGCGAATTGTTCATCGATAAGAGTCCCGTTGGTAAATATATGGAACACACTGTCCGGGTGGCGCTTGGCCAGTTGGATTATATCCGACTTGCGGACAAGCGGTTCCCCTCCGGAAACTACATAAAAGAAAATATGCAGTTCTTCTCCTTCAGTGACAATTCGGTCGAGAAGCTCAAGCTCAATATCATTTCTCTTGGCGTATTCTCCCGCCCAGCACCCCTTGCAGCGCAGGTTGCAACGATCGGTAGGATCGAAGAGTATCGCCCAGGGAACACTGTAGCCCAGTTTTTCCGCCAGTTCGTACTGCTTAGGTATTCCAAGCAGTACGCAATTGAGTACGAAGTTTACCGCCAGTCTTTCCCTTACCTTGGGATGCGTCTCATTCAGTGTGGCCACAAGCAAATGGCGCCAGTGCGAATTGCTTTTCAGCAGATTTCTACGTGCCGAGGCCACGATTTGCTTGTGCTGTTCGCGAACAGCCAGCTTGTCAGCCAAATTAACCAGGTTTTCCAGGTTCTTCTCCGGATCCTTGCCCAGGTAACGAGTAGCTTGGCTCAGCACTGCTTCACCCACGAATTTCTTGGCATATTCAAACATACAGAACCGCCTCCCTTTGTTACCAACCGTTCACCAAAATTCGCGGATGCCCGTAACCAAATGGCTGGTTGGAGCTTAATTCCAACTTTCCGAGCATTTCATGGGGGTGATAACTGTTTCTTAACTAGAGACCCACCTTTTTCACCACCTTTCAGTGATATGTGGAGGCTCAACACCTCCTTCCTCTAACTTACGGCTCACCTTGAACTCCCCACGACCTGCCAGGTTACACCGCACTTTGGCAAAGTTCCTATGCAATTTCCGTGCCAACCACCCAGAAAAAACGACTCTGGACTATACTAACTAATTCCGGCAGTAGCGGCATTCTGCCAATGAAAACAAGAAGGGCCTTTATAACTTGCAGGCCCTTACTCATCTTGAGTGAAATATGTTATGCTTTTTCACAAGCATAGAAAAAGACTGGGCCGCGCAGGTCCAGTCTTTTCTTGAAGCGATAGGTGCAAAGCCTCCTGCATAGCAGCCCTAATCGCTGGAACGGCACTCAGGGCTCCGGAGCTCCGACCATGGAGTATGAAAGATAACAGCGTCACAACCAGGCTGATTGACAGGTCACCACCGGCAGCTTTTGTAGTCCTTACCGTAGTAGATAATAGGGGTTCCTTCCGGGGAGCTATCGCCACCATAAGAGAATCTACCTCTTGCAAAAACTAATCACCCCCCGAACCGGCTTCCCGCCATTTAGCTGCTTACCGAGGGTTTTTGAACACTAAGTGTTGCTTCGCCGGGCTGATGGTGGTCACCCGGAGGCTGAGGGCACCTGCCCTCACAGGGAAAAAGTGTCTTCCTCCAAATACCTTCCGCTCACATTACTGAAGGCATGGTCGTGGCCCGGGATGATTATGCCCTGAAAACGGGCGATACGCTCCACATTTTTGCGGAACATTGCGTCACTATAGTGGATACCGACAATGGGCACCTCCCGCCACAGGTCGCGATGGTACAACGCGTCCCCCGCTACCAGCGCCGTCCCGCAACCGCCATGCAGGACGACGGCCCGGCTGTCGATAGAATGCCCGGGCACCTTTATAAGGGATATTTGTTGGGGTAAGGACGGTTCGTCCTCCAGGAATTCGAGCTGCGCTCGATCGCCCACCAGGGACGGGGTGGGGTACTGCTCGGCGAGCCTCTTCAAGTCCCAGGCCAGGCGGTAGCCACCTTCATGCACGTGACGTCCCAGCGAACGCAGGGTGGCCACGGGGTCGCCGGTTTCCTGCAAGAGATGGGTAAACGCAGCTTCATATTCAAGCTCCCGGCGACTGACCAGGATACGGGCACGGGTAAAAAGCCGGTTGCCTCCGACGTGATCAGGGTGCAGGTGGGTATTGATAACCAGGCTGAAGTCTACCGGGTTGTAACCGAGTTCATGCAGCCGGGCGGGGAGTTGAGGATTACCGGCCATGCCGGTGTCAATGATCGCGAGGCACTCGCCCGGCAGCTCTACCACCGTGGAGCTTACTGGAACGTCGCGAATGATCAGGTTATCGATATCATGCACCAGGGTAACGATGGTATGAATTTTCACCTTTTATTCCTTCCTGTTTATGCAGAGCGTGACTCGTCTTTCAGGGCCAGGGCATCGAAAAAGACTTCCCAGAAACGGTCAACCGGGGGTGGTAGGAGCTGGCTCGTTTGTCCATCCTTTTCCACCCAACAGCGTCCTTCCGGCCATGGCACTACTTCTCCAATTACGGCCGCTTCCAGGCCAGCTTCCCGGAAAGCAGTTAGCAAGCTAGCGGTTTTCCTGGGGTCACACGCTAATACCAGGGTGCCTTCACTGATAACCTCATAAGGGTTAAGCCCAAAGTATTCGCATACCAGCCGGATATCTTCCGGCACTGGCACCCGGGAACGTTCGATACGCAGGCCGACCCTCGAAGCCTCGGCCACCTCCCACAGGCCCCGGGCCAGTCCCCCTTCAGTGGCGTCGTGCATGGCATGCACCCCCCCGGCGGTCATGGCGATACCGGCCTCGGCCACCACCGACATCTCCCGCAGCCGTCGGCGAGCCCGGTCTACCAATTCTGGAGCCATACCCGCTGCCAGAAGCTTGTCCCCCAGTTCACAGGCAAGAATTGCGGCAGCTTCGATGGCCGCCCCTTTCGTACAGATTATGGTATCGCCCGCCCGGGCTCCGGCCGGGGTTACAACCTCTTTCCCCAGTCCCCACACGGTAATTCCGCCGATAGTCGGCACCGTCACTGCCCCGTAAAAGCCGGTATGGCCACCGACGATAGTAATTCCCAGTTGGCGGGCGCTTTCACTGATACTGCGCACCAACCGGGTGATGTAATCTTCCGAGGTCCCAGGTGGCATCAGCAGGGAATAGGTCATAAACTGCGGTTTAATCCCCATGACCGCTACATCGCTAGCCCCTATATGGACAGTGATCCACCCGAAGTCCTCCGGGGAAGTGGTTGGCCCTGGGAAAACCGGGTCTTCGGCAATAACCATGTGTTCGTCTCCGATTTTGAGGACGGCGGCATCCACTCCCATGCGCGGTCCCACCACTACCTGCGCAGCCGCCGCCCCCGTATGCGGTAAAATCGCCCGGCGGAAAAGGTCGTCATTTACTTTACCGATCATAATCTCACCCCTCAGCATAACCTTTGGCTCATAAGCTTCATCTCGCAAGCTACTTTCCAGCCCGTGTTTAGCATTTACCCATCCCATTACCCAGGTAGCGGTTTACGAGGTCGATGGCGCAGAACTCCCCGCACATCGAACAGACATCCCGGGGAACAGGGTTACGGGCCGCGCGGATGCGGCGTGCCTTGTCCGGGTCCAGGGCCAGTTCCATCTGTCTCTCCCAGTCCAGATCGCGTCTTGCCTCAGCCATCGCCCGGTCTCGTTCCCGGGCTCCCGGTATTCCCTTGACTATATCTGCTGCGTGGGCGGCAATCCGTGAGGCAATCACTCCTTCCTTAACATCCTCAACTGTAGGTAAACCCAGGTGTTCGGAGGGTGTCACGTAACAGAGAAAATCGGCCCCCGCCACTGCGGCCAGCGTTCCGCCGATAGCGGCTGCTATATGGTCATACCCCGCGGCAACATCAGTCACCAGAGGCCCCAGCACGTAAAATGGCGCTGCCCCACACAGCCTTTTCTGGAGTTTGATATTCGTTTCAATCTGGTCAAAGGGAACGTGCCCCGGCCCTTCCACCATGGCCTGAACCCCGGCAGCCCGGGCCCGCTGGACCAACTCACCCAGGACCATCAATTCCTCGAGCTGGGCCCGGTCGGTGGCGTCCTCCAGGCAGCCCGGCCGCAAACCGTCGCCCAGGCTGAGCGTAACATCGTACGTTTTACAGATGGCAAGCAACCGGTCAAACTGAGCGTATAGCGGGTTTTCCTCCCCCCGGTGCAGCATCCAGCCGGCCATCATCGCCCCACCCCGGCTGACAATTCCCAGCAGGCGAGGTTGCGCTTTCAACCTCTCCACGATGCGACGGGTAACTCCGCAGTGTACCGTTATGAAGTCCACCCCTTCCGCGGCGTGCTCGGCAATAACTTGAAAGAGCTCATCCGCTTCCATTTCCACCACGGGCCGGCCATCTGCGCGTACCCGAACCGCCGCCTCGTAAACGGGGACCGTTCCCACCGGTACCGGGCTCCTGGCCAGCACCTCCCGGCGGCAGGCTTGCAGTTCGCCGCCAGTACTCAGGTCCATAACCGCATCGGCTCCTGCCTCCAGTGCGGCCTCCAGCTTCTTTATTTCGGCTTCCCAGGCGGGGAAGACCGGCGACGTCCCCAGGTTGGCGTTGACTTTGGTGCGCAGCCCTTTGCCAATCCCACATGGTGTCAAACCGTGATGTTCCTTATTACATGGAATAACCACCAGCCCCCGGGCCACCAGCTCTCTCAGGCTTTCAGCCGCAATTCCTTCGGACGCAGCCACCTGCTGCATCTGGGGAGTGATTTCTCCGCGCCTTGCTCTTTCCAATTGGGTCACTTTCAGTTCCCTCCCTCCGCAAATTCAGAGTACGACTTGAAGATATTCATAAACCGTTCTACCTCCCGCCGGGGCTCCGGGGCGTCCCATACCACGGAGATAACCGCTACTCCCCGGGCACCCGCCCTTAGAAGGGGAAGGGTGTTGTCAGGTGTAACCCCACCGATAGCGATTACGGGGACCGGTATCCCGGCCGCAACTTCGGCTACCACGGCAGGACCACAGGGGGGAACTTCGCAATCCTTGCTGGTAGTGGCGTAGACCGGTCCCAGCCCAACGTAGTCGGCCCCATCCGTCACCGCCTCCTGGGCCTGGGCCAGGTTGTCCACGGAAACCCCGATGATCTTCCCCGGTCCTATCAGCGCCCGGGCCATCCGGGGCGTAAGGTCTTTCTGCCCGATGTGGACACCATCTGCCCCGGCGGCAGCGGCCACGTCGGCCCGGTCATTAACCACCAGTAAAGCGCCGTAGGCATGACAAACCTCCCGCATTTCCCGGGCCACAGCAACCATTCTGCACGTATCCCAGTCTTTTTCACGGAGTTGGATGAGACGTGCCCCGCCTTCCACAGCTATACGAGTGAGTTCCGCATAGTCTTTTCCCCGGCACAGGGGGCCACCGATAATCACGTTAAGAAGTGGCCAGGGCCCTAGAACCGGCTTGTCTGTCCAGTCCTCAAAAGCTTTAACCCGCGTTGTCAGTATCACCGGGTCATCCAGATTCCCGGGGTAAAAGGGAGCCAGGTGATTCAACGGCCCGGTTCCGTGTCCCACCCGGTAAGCATACCGCAGCCCGGCCAGGACGTAATCCTTGGCCATGGTTACGGCTTGCCGGGCGGAAGCCCCCCGGGCCAGGCAAGCGGTCAAGGCCGCCGAAAATGTACACCCCGTCCCGTGGGTATGTGGGGTATCGATAAACGGTCCTTCCACCAGGTAAAACTCAGTTCCGTCCCAGCAAGCGTCCACACACCGGCGGCCGCGTCGGATACCAGTAATAATCACGAAATCCGGGCCCAGGTCCCGCAGCGCCTGGGCCGCTGCCCAAACATCCCGGTCGGTTTCGATAGGGCGGCCCCACAGGACCGATGCTTCCTGCTCGTTCGGGGTAATGATATCCGCCAGGGGCAGCAGTTTATCGCGCAGGGCGACTTCCCCCTCCGGAGTCAGCAGTCTGGCCCCGCTGCTCGCCACCATTACCGGGTCCACCACCAGGTAAGGAACCCGGTGTGAGCTCAGCCTGGCCGCTACCACCTCGATGATACCGGCATCGTACAACATCCCCGTCTTAACCGCATCAGCGCCAATATCCTCCAAGACACTATCCAGTTGCTTACCTACCAGGGCGGGGGAAACCTCGCCCACATCCTGCACCCCCCGGGTATTCTGCGCCGTAATCGAAGTTATCACGCTACTTCCGTATACACCCAGCGCGGCAAAGGTTTTCAGGTCGGCCTGAATGCCTGCCCCTCCCCCACAGTCGGAGCCGGCAATGGTTAACGCCTTCCCCACCGTCATTCTTTCCCTGCCTTCTCCCGGCACTCGTTACACCTCTCTTTCGGAACTCGACTATGACCACTCCCATAAAGCAATTAAGCACTCCACCAGAGGGGAGTGCACGAGAAACATATGACCTGCCTGTCTTTGCCCCCCTTCGCCGGTATTACCCAGGCCGGTTCCAAGGGTTGGCACATCAGCGCCTCTCAGCCTTGCGGCGTCCCCTGATGGGAATATGGAATATTAGGTTGGCTTACACGGCCAGGGCGTCCAAAATCGTATCCCTTACCCTGCCGTACTCCGGATCAGTAATGGTGCGGGCGATTTCCGGCCGGGGACATGGTACGGTGATATCCAGCTTAACCACGGTGGGGCACTCGGACAGCACATATACCCGGTCACAGAGGTAGAGCGCTTCGTCCACATCGTGGGTAATGAACAACACCGTCGGGCACAGCCGGTTAAACACCCCGATCATCCAGGAGTGCATCTTTCTCTTGGTGATAGCGTCGAGAGAAGCAAAAGGCTCGTCCAGCAGCCAAACTCCGCTAGAGAAAAGATACGTTCGCAGCATGGCCGCCCTCTGCCTCATTCCCCCGGATAACTGGCTCGGGTAATAGTCTCCAAACCCTTGCAGTCCGAACGTGTCCAGGTTCTCCCGGGCCCGCGCCCGCGCTTCTCGCCAAGAGACGCCCTTTAAGACCAGTGGGATACTAACATTGTCCAGGACGTTCAGAAATGGTAACAGCAGGTCTTTCTGCTGCATGTAACTCACTATGCCGGTTCGACCGGTTACATCCTCGCCATCGATGCAGATGCGGCCGCGGTCAGGTGTCATCAGTCCGGCAATGATGTGAAACAGTGTGGTCTTGCCACACCCGCTCGGTCCCAGAATGCCGACCAGTTCCCGCTCGCCGATTTTCATATTAATGTCCTGGAGGGTCAACATTCCTCCCAGAGTCTTGCGGATTCCCTCAACCAGCACTTCAGACATGGCTTACTCCTTGGGCAGGAATTCGTTGGTGAATGCCTCCTGGTAGTCAAGCGGTCGGTCGATCAACCTTTGCGAATACATCCAGTCGGCATACTTCTTCCAGCGGAGGGCTGTCATTTCTCCCCACCGTTGGGCGTCTCCCTGATACTCCCCGGCCAGGTACTCCTGGCTCTTCATTACCAGGTCGCGGTTAAGTTCCGGGGCGCTTTCCAGAAGAATCCGGCCCGCCTCCCGGGGGTTCTTAATGGCATACGCATAGCCCTGGGCAGTTGCTTTTACGAACCGTGCAACCATATCCCTATTCCCTTCAATGGTCTTTTCATTTACTATTAGCACCGGGGAATAGAAGTCCAGGGCATCATTGTAGTCCCGCAACCGGATAAAATTGAGCGGTATCCCTTTTATCTCCGACTCGATGCCCGTCCATCCCCAGAATATCCAGGCAAAGTCCACGTCTTTCTTGACACTGCTGAAAAAATCGGCGGTGCCTATATTGACCATTTCCACCTTGCTGAAGTCCGCGTTGTCCTGGTTCATCAGCGCCTTGAGCATAGCCTCTTCGGCCGGTGACCCCCATCCCCCGTACTTCTTGCCCTCAAAATCGCGGGGCGTCTTTATGCCTTTTTCTACCGGGGAGGCAAAACCGGAGGTGTTATGCTGAAGCACCGCCGCCACGGCCTTAATGGGCAGTCCTTTGGTACGGGCAATGGTAACCTCTTCCTGATAGCTAAAACCTACGTCAGCCTTGCCGGCCGCTACCAGTTGGGCCACAGTGCCTTCACCGGGCTGGACGATGTCCACATCCAGTCCCTGCTTCTTGTAATAACCCAGCTCTTGGGCCACATAAACCCCGGTGTGGTTGGTGTTCGGCGTCCAATCCAACAGTACCGTCATTTTCTTGAGCGGCGCCGATTCACTCTTCTTCCCGGCACTACACCCTGCAGGTAGTACCGACAACGCCATTAGCAATACGGCAATCAGGACCTTTTTCATCCCTTACAACTCCCTCCAAAAGTGGTGTTACAGCAGCTCGCCGCCCGAGGATCCAATATGTCCTTCGATCATCAGCGCCCATCTGCGTAATCTGCGGTTCCAAGTATCTACTCATCCCGCAGTCGGCTCCAGGGGATAACCATCCGCTCTGCCCAGCCAACCGCCGCCACCAGAGCGAAACTCAGCAAGGTTATGGCCACAATGGCGGCGAAAACCCGGTCTACCTGGAATGAATGCTGCGATAGAGTCATATAAGTGCCCAGTCCCTCTTTGGCCCCCAACCACTCGCCTATGACCGCCCCCATTACACTGTACGACGCCGATATTTTCAGCCCGGAGAAAAATGCCGGCAAAGCCAGGGGGAGCTTGACCATGCGCAAGGTTTGCAGGCGTCCGGCTCCCATCGACCTGAACAGCTCCAGGTACTCCCTGTCCACCCCGGCCAATCCGCCCAGAAGGCTGCTAGCTATAGGAAAAAAGCATACCAGGATGACCACAATAATCTTGGGCAAAACTCCATAACCAAACCATATAATGAACAAGGGAGCTACTGAAATAATGGGTACGGTCTGGGAAGCAACCATAATTGGATATACGGCTTTTTTTACCGGCGTAATCTCATCCATTACCAGGGCAATCATAAAGGCCAGAATTATGGCGGCGACAAAACCGACCAGGCACTCAGCCATGGTGGTTTGGCCATGTTTCAGCATCAAGGGAAGGGTACCGGCAAAGGTACGGGCAATACGCACCGGGCCTGGTAGAATCCATTCCGGTATGGCTAACCATCTTACTCCGCCTTCCCATACTGCGAGTATTAGAAGTATACAAGCCGGAGGGATAAGTTTATCAGCGATACTTTTCGATTTTCTCATCTATGGTTACACCACCCGCCTTGTAGTCAATTTTGACTACCGACACCACGCGCCCCGCCCCATGCTCCAGGCACAATTCTTGTGCTCGCGCCACGATCTCCAGCAGGGCGCGCAGCTCTCCCTCCATAGTTGTCTCCATGGGACCAACCACGTGTGTTACCCCCGCATCCTTGATCATCTCAATCACCTTATCAACCACCGCGTATACCTCTTCCGGCGGCACGTTCGGTATTACCTGCAGGCTGACGTTACACTTCACCGTGTCACCTCCCAGAAACTAAATAAGCCTTTCACCCCTGCCAGGTAAAAGGCCACGCCTTCATACTGAAACCAGTATCAGCAATCCCTACGCTGGCATTACCCAGATCAGGTCAGCGGGTCAGAACCATGTTCTTTCTCAGCCGGGCCACCGGCTCCCCGTTGCGGTATTCAGTTAACTGGTACGGACGCTTTTCCGGTTTCCCAGGGCA
>JAAYAC010000040.1 GCA_012719535.1 Syntrophomonadaceae bacterium
GGGTCGGGAATAGGCAGTTCACGGTCGCCGTAAACCATCAGGGCCTTGAGGTTCTTGCTGCCAAATACCGTCCCGGCGCCGGCCCCCCCAAAATGCCAGTACCGGTCGACATTAAGGCCGGCAAAGTTCACCAGCCTTTCACCAGCCTGACCATTTATCACCAGCGACCTTATCCCCGGTGATGGTTCCAGAGTGAAGAGATAGCGCCAACATTCCTCCGTGCCGGTCCCGTAGAGAGGGTCGCTCTTCTTGATATGAATGAGGCGGGGCCCCACTGTGATATAAACAGGCCGCTCGGAACGTCCCTTAATCACCAGGGCTTCGTATCCGGCCTGGAAAAAGGCGGTTCCCAGGCTGCCCCCCGTGTAGCTTTCTCCCAGGTAGCCGTTCAACGGCGAGCGAAAAACTACCGTCACCCGGGTTGCCCCCGGATACAGGCTGGAAAGGCACCCGTTGGCAAAGATGACTGGCTGTTCTGGAGCCAGGGCTTCCCGGTCCCACCTGACTTCTTCGGCGAAGAGGTGGTATGCAAGCCCCGTTCCGCCCAAAAAGGGGACAAGGTCGGGCCGGTCCTTGATCTCAAAGGTACGGGTAGAAAGGTCGATCACGGCCACCCGCACAAAATCACGGTTTATCACGGCGAAACCTCCGAACCGTTTGCTTTTCTTAGTATGGCTTCAAGGGGGTGCTGCTTATCCGGGGAAGTAAAGATATGATATGGCCGCCGGGCGAAAAAACAAAAACGGGGATATACCCCTTTTAAAAGATTGGCTGTTGTTATGGTGCGCCCGACAGGAATCGAACCTGTGCACCTGGCTCCGGAGGCCAGCGCTCTATCCCCTGAGCTACGGGCGCGTGCGCAGTTTATTATACCAGAAACTCCTGCCGGCGTCAAAATTAATTTAGGAGGAAGGACTGACCGGGTTCTGGGGAAGGCGGGATGCTCCTTCTGCGGGGCGGAGTGAGGTGAGAAAACCGAGCAGGGCGACAGTAGCCGCGACCCGGTAGGTTGTGGCCAGAGAGCGCGTGAAAGCGTCGGCGAAAGGGAGGTGGTGTGAAGCGTGTGTTTGGAAAAGACAGGTAAATATGGAGGCCGCAGAGGCGAAGCCCATGGCATAAGACAGGTTGCGGACGGTGGCGATAACCCCGCCCATGTAACTCGCCCTTTCACGTGGAATAGCGGCAAATATTGAACTGCTGTTGGGTGAGCCGAACATGCCGTTGCCAATACCCAGCAATAACAACCCGGTTCCAATGTGCCAGGAGGAGGAGTTCGGCGAAAGGGTGGACAGTGCCAGGTGGGCGCTTCCCATCAACACAAAAGCCACGGAAACGAGGCGTGCGGAGCCGATGCGGTCCGAGAGGCTCCCCGCCAGAGGGGCGGTTATGGCCTGGGCTGCTGGAATGACGGTCATGAACAACCCGGACTGGCTGGGCAGCAGATGCAATATCTTCTCAAAATAGAAAGGCAGTAGAAATACCGGAAAGGTTTGCGAAAGGTACGCGCAAGCGGCCTGGATATTTCCGCAAGCGACCCGGGGAATGCGCAGGAGAGCAAGATCCAGCAGGGGGTGTTCGACCTGTTTCTCAAGAAGGTAGAATCCTGCAAACAGGCCCAGGGGAATAAGCAGGAGCCACGTGGAGAACTGTTGCAGTCTGGACAGCAATACCACTGAGCTAATAACGGCTGACAGGAATAAAACCAACCCTGTGAAATCGAAGGGATGTCGCCCGTCCCCACAAGTCTCTGCTGGGAGGTATTTCCAGCCCAGCATGAAACCGAGGACCCCAATAGGAACATTGATTAGAAAAATGGTTGGCCAGCCAAAACTGGTTACCAGGACCCCTCCCAGGCTGGGCCCGGCCATACTGCCTATGCCCACCACCGTTCCCGTCAATCCCAGTGCTTTGCCGCGCTCTCCTGCGGGAAACGTGTTGGATACAATTCCTATGCCGGTGGCCATGAGCATGGAAGCGCCGATGCCCTGGAACACGCGGGACAGGGCGAGGAATTCCAGCGAGGGGGATATGCTGCACAGCCACGACCCCATCGCAAAGAGCAGAAAGCCGGCGGTGTAAACCTTGTTGCCGCCCACCCGGTCGCCCAAGCGCCCGAACAGGAGCAGGGTAGCCGTAATTGCTACCATGTACGAGGTGACCACCCACTGGACGGTATCGATGGAAACAGCAAATTCGGCGGCGATAGTGGGGTTGGCTATATTGAGGATGCTGCTGTCTAGCGTAGACATGAATATGCCTATGCAGACAATGGATAACACCAGCCATTTATTGTTCACGGTGCCGCATTCCTTCTTGCTCAACCTTATAATACAAAAGCTTACCCCCTTCTACCGGTGATAACAAGGTATATTTTCGCCCTGGCACAGTTGACAAATTTCAATGGGGCCTGACCCCCTTGACATATTATATTCTATGATTTCATGTTTTCTGGGAGTATGCCCTGACCGGGTATTGTTGCGCGGGCCCAAAATTGGCACGGGATGGTGGTTGCCGGCTCAACTGTGGTCCGGCTACCGGTTCCCGGGAAGTACGGCAAGAGGTGGGATCGGCCTTACAATGAGGTCAGAAAGGAGGTGGGCAACATGGCAATCCAAGCTACCACGGTAGCCAGCGAGCTGGTTATCAACATTCAGGACGGCGTCAATGCCCAGGGTAATCCCGTCATCCGGGCCAGGCGTTACCGCAACGTGAAACCGACCGCCGCCGCGCAGGATGTTTACGCGGTGGGGCAGAGCCTGGCCGGCCTACAGGACAAGCCCCTGACAGGCATCCAGCGCCGTGACCTCGTCGAACTTGAATCTGTTTAGTGTAAAGTCCTTGCCGGGTTCTTATTGGAAAGGAGGTGATGTCCGGTGGTCCGAGTTCTGGAAATGGTTTTCGCCAATACTGCCGGCAGAAGGGTAACCGTGCGGGTTCCCGATGCCCGCGCCGACCTTACCGCCGACCAGGTAAGCGCAGCTATGAACCAGATTATTACGGCCGGGATATTTACATCTTCGGGTGGAGACCTGGTTAACCAGGTAAGCGCCCGGGTAGTTACCACGGACGCTGTAGAACTGGTGGTCTAAGAGAGAGGCCCGGGGTCAAACCCGGGCCTATTTCATCTTCAATGACAGGGGGTGAAGTCAGGTGGAGGAGCTTTTGGCCCACATTGGCAACTATGGTTTCCCGGTGGTGGTAAGCATATACCTGCTGGTAAGGATCGAAAGCAAGCTGGAGGAACTGACCCGGGCTATAGTCGGGCTGCGAGAGGTCCTGATAGAGTTGAAGGCATAAGCAGAAGTTTAGCGTGTGCCGGGCATGGGGGTTACAATATATTCTAGGATGATATTGGTTCGCCCGGGTACTTCTCCCTACCGTTTCTTCAGTACCTGGGCCACAACGTCAGCCAGGTTGCGGGCTCCCCGCTCGGCGTTTTCCCGTGGGGCCTGGTCAGTACCGATTTCAAATAACAGGGCGCTGGGATAGAGGTCCTGGTTATAGTTCCCGCGCCCGATGAATATGCCGCGCAGCAGGCCGGGATAAATGTCATCGGCCTGCGCCTTTATACGCTTGGCAAAAGCAAGGTTCGTACTCATGTGCGGGTTCTGCCTGCCCAGCACAATCATGGACCTGGCCGTGGGCAGACCGTTTATGAGCGTCAAATAGGCTTCGCTTGGGGCCGAGTCACGGTGCACGTCAAAGGCTGCATCAGGTCGCTCCTTAAGGAGCTTGAACAGGGTGCGGCGCGAACGGTAATAGGCGTTGGCATCGTGAGGCCCGTGGCTGTTGTCGCTATGGGTAACGCTTATGCCAGAATTCCTCAAGCTGTCGGCCATGGAACTCCCCACTTCAAAAATGGTACCGTTGCCCGGGATGCTGGAGGTTCCGTCGGTTTTGGGGTAAGATTCGTCGGAATGGGTATGGTACATGACGACATGAATTCGGGACGCCTGGGGGGGTACGGCTTTCCCGGGAACGTTGAAAAGAGCTGCCGGCACGTGCCACGCCGACTCAGCCGCCGGCATCCTGGTCGGGGCGGCTACTCCCTCCCAGTTACGGAGGCTGCATACCTTAAAGGCGAGGTCCTGCTCATTTATGAATATGTCTCCCACGTTTACTGGAAAACCGGTCTGCAGAATAATCCTGCCCTTCTGGTCCCGTATGGTATAGTACTTGCCGCTACTACCCTCGGTAACGTTTAGGCGCGGTTTTAAGGGAGGCGGCGGGCTGGTTAGCCGAATCATAAATAAAGAGGAAATGATAATCAGGGCCAGGATGCCAAAAAAGAGCCAGATAGATCGGTTGCGTAACAAACCTGCTCCTCCTCATTATTCTGTAGAGTCTTGTACGTATATTCTTTGAAGGGTTGTAATTATTTATTTATGAAAAAAATATTTTGAACCGGAGAAACCAGGGCTGTTGCCTGGTCCCCGGCTCAATCAGGTTTGTGGAGGGGTAAGGGACAGTGACCGTACCATATACCCGGTGGTGGATGCTGGACACCGGGCGGCCATGCTCCAGAGTGTCGGTCAGCGGAAGTGGGATGAAGCGGTTTACTCCCCGGATAAGCGGGGAGCATGGTTAGAAGATGAACGGGCGACGGGGGAAGCAGCGCCTGGCACAACGCTGTACGCACCGCATGAAGCAACGATTGGGGAAAAAGCCTAAACCGGGACCGAAAAAGTCCAGGTCGTCAAATAAAGGGAAGCCCAAGCCGAAACGGTTCACCTGAATAACCTCCTTTCCCGCGCTGTCACTGGCTGACGGTGTTTGGAAATGCCTTACCAATATAGTATTGGAGGATTATCCAGAATGTGACATAATGCCGGCTCAAGCGTTGCTCTCTTGCCGGGGTTAGTAGCCCTCACCCGGTACTCAAGCGGGGTATTAGCCCTTGGAGTTCTGAAGAGAATTTAGCTTGAGTGCCGGGCGTGTGTTGTCCGGCACTGAATGGGACTCTTTAAGACTCTACTGTAGCGAGTATCATGGAATTGAGTGCCGGACTCGTCATAAGTCGCTTGCTCGGTTAACACACTCCCGGCCGGGTAGCTGTTTCGGGAGACGGTCAGGAGTAATTTAGGCAGCGAACATCTGAGTCAATTAGTGTGCCAACAGTGGTTTCAAAAGTATTTTCATAGCAGACGCCCAGGGCTACATTTCCCAGCTCGCCAGGTATGCTGACTGTTCGGGGGTCAGTTCGTCAATTTCAATGTTCAGGGCTTTTAACCTGAGCCGGGCCACCTTGCGGTCAATCTCCGCCGGCACGTTGTAGACTCCGGGGGCCAGCCGGGAGCGATTATCGATAAGGTAAAGCAGGGAAAGGGCTTGCAGGGAAAAGCTGAGGTCCATGACTTCGGCGGGGTGGCCATCCCCGGCCGCCAGGTTAACCAGCCGTCCCTCAGCCAGGAGATAAAGCTTGCGCCCATCTTCCAGCACGAACTCCTCAATGTTGTTCTTCAGCACCCGGGTAGAGGTCGCCAGGGCCTGCAGGTCCGGTTTGGATATCTCCACGTCAAAATGGCCCGCGTTGGCCAGGATGGCATTGTCCTTCATTACTGCCAGGTGTTCGCGACGGATAACATTGATATTGCCGGTAACGGTTATGAACACGTCGCCCAGCCGGGCCGCCTCCTGCATAGGCATCACTTGAAACCCATCCAGAATCGCCTCATTGGCTTTGATGGGGTCGATCTCGGTTATGATGATCCGGGCCCCCAACCCCTTGGCTCGCATGGATACACCCTTTCCGCACCAGCCATAACCCGCGACCACTACGGTCTTGCCTGCCACGACCAGGTTGGTGGTTCTCATTATCCCGTCCCACACTGACTGGCCGGTACCATACCGATTGTCGAAAAGGTATTTCATAAAAGCGTCATTAACAGCCATCATAGGAAAGACCAGCGAGCCCTCCTCTTCCATGGCCTTGAGGCGAAGGATACCGGTAGTGGTTTCCTCGCAGCCTCCGATGATTTGGCGAGCCTGCTCCAGCCGGTCACGGTGTAGCATCCCCACCAGGTCCCCGCCGTCGTCGATAATTGCATCTGGGCAACAGTCCAGGGCCTTGGCCAGATGCATTTCGTATTCCTCGGCGGTGGCGCCGTGCCAGGCATAAACCGTGACTCCGTTTTCCGCCAGGGCCGCGACCACATCATCCTGAGTGGAGAGCGGGTTGCTGGCGCAGGCCACCACCCTGGCCCCGGCCGCCTGCAAGGTAAGAGCCAGGTAGGCGGTCTTGGCCTCCAGGTGCAGGCACATGGCTATGGTCTTGCCCTCCAGGGGACGCGCTTGTGCAAACTCCGCGCGCAACATATTCATTACTGGCATGTGCTGGCTTACCCATTCAATCTTCCGGTGTCCCTCCGGTGCCAGAGAGATGTCCCGGAGCATGGAAGCAGGCATAGTGTGGTTTGCCGTCAAGGTACGCATAACGTTTCCTCCACTCATAGAATCTCTTTACCCATTCTACACTAACAAGAACCGCTTCGCTATATCACAAAGCTGTTCACCGGGAGAGGCTCTCGGGCCTAACCAGCAAGCGCACCGCTTGGCTATGTCCCCGAACTCCATCGTGTACCCCGACCTCGTTCTCACCCGGTAACACCGTTACGCTTTTTATTAAAACGCCACCCGGTCCACCGGGTCTCCACCGGAAGCGGTCGGCCGGAGAGGAAGAGTCGCCGTCCCGGCGGCGCGCCTGTTAAGCGACCGGCTGAAGAAGAGGAAGAGAAGCTCCGCCAAATCAGGGAAAGGTTGTCGTGAGCCTTGCGCGGGAGAGGTGGTTAATTTATAATACTGGCAAGTTATTTCGCTATTAATGGTAATTATTAGGGAGGGAACGGTTTGGATAAGGCGGTTAATCAGGGGTTGGATGAAAGACTCTTTAATTACATTGTTAACGCTAATCAGGCCGCCCCTTACTACCAGATGCTGGGCATAAAGACGCGGGTTCTGAGCCCCGGTTACGCCGAATTGGTAGTTTGGGCCGATACCAGGCATACCAATCCGGTTGGTCGGGTTCATGGCGGATTGGTTGCTTCTCTGGCCGATGCCGCGATGACTAACGCGGTCCGCTCCCTGGGATACAAGTGTGTAACTGTTGAGTACAGCGTCAGTCTTATGGCTGCCCCGACGCTGGACCAGGAGTTGGTCGGGCAGGGAAGGGTGGTCAAGAGCGGGCGCAACCTCTTTTTTGTCGAATCGCTAGTATTGTCGGCAGACAAGCCGGTAGCTCAGGCGAAGGGTGTATTCTTTAACACCGGTTTGGTCGATATTTAATGGTTGCCTGGATCATCACGCCTTGAGGGCGCCGCTGATGACTTTATTTCAGAGTCCAAGGACTCTTGGCTTGCCTGTTACCTGCATGTCACGCGGAGTGTTCAGCCTTGCCTAATAAACAAATGGCATTTATGATAACGGTCGGATGGTATCAACGCCGAAAGCAATGATGTTGTGGAACGGCTTAACAGGAGCCGGTTCACTCAAGGAGATAGCAAATGGAAAGCCTGCTCAGCCTGAACGACTATTGTGTAATAACCTTTGCTTCAACTTCACAGGCCCTGAAGGCGGAAAAGGTGATGAAAGAGGCGGGAGCCATATTTCTGACTATGCCGACCCCGCGGGAGGTTTCGGCAAGCTGTGGCTTGGCCCTGAAAGTGCAACCGGAACGGGTGGAAGAATACCACCAGTTGTTGGTTGGACGTCAGGTTGCAATCGACGGGGTGTTCCATCTTAAAAAGGAAGGCAGGAAGACCCGGGTGGAATTGCTGGGCAGAGGCACTTGAGGATCGCAGAATTGACGGAGGTCGCGACAAAACTGAAACTGCCCGAGGGCAAACTTACTGAAGTGGGGTAAATGCGATGCGGTGCAAAACATGGATAGCCATAGTGATTGGATTGTTGCTCTTTCTGCCCGCTGCGGGGTGTGGGAATAGTCAGACCAGGGAAGAGCAGCCCGTACATACAAGGAAGGCAACTACCGGACAGCCGAAAGCCATACCTCACCTGACTACCGGGGAGCTGCAGGCCAGGCTGATCCAGGCCCGGGGATTTCAATTTACGCAGAAGAGCAAGCCTTCGTTTCCGGCTTGCATACACGGCACGGCGGTTGATGCAGGTACCGGGATCAAATTCGGGTGCGATATCTATGCGGCATCTGCCGACTCCGTTCAACTGGTGCGCTTCACGGTCGACGGTTCGCAGGCCGGGAACCGGGTAAGTACCACAAAGTTTAATACCATAGCCCGAAGTTTTCTGCATGACATAGCCGGCCTGACTACCGATAACCCCGGCCGGGCAGCGATTGAGCAATGGCTGGCGGCCAGCGTGCGATGGGCCGACAAGCCGGTCGTTGTTTTTAAAAAGACCGTGGAACAGGTGGAGTACGAGTTGCGGGGCAGTTCCGGCCGTAGAACTCTGGAACTGAAACCGGCGAAGTGATAGGTAAACTGGCATGAATGACAGTAATAGCACCAAGCCGGCCAGAGAATTTGACCTGAAGGAACTGCGGCAGCTCATCAGCGCCCGGGGGAGAATGTCCCGCATCCTTCCCGGTTTCCGTCACCGCCAGGAGCAGGAAGACCTGCTGGTGCGCATAGCCGAGGCCTTCCGGGCGGACGAATTCCTGCTGGCGGAGGCGGGAACAGGGGTGGGCAAATCTCTGGCTTACCTGATACCCGCAGCCTACTGGGCCCATCATACCGGTAAGCGGGTGGTGGTTTCCACCCGAACCAAGACTCTGCAGCAACAGTTGGTGAATGAAGAACTGCCACGCTTGCAAGAGGTCTTGCCTTTCAAGTTTTCCTACGAACTGGCCAAGGGGCGGGAAAACTACCTGTGCCGGAACAGGCTCGCCAACCTGGTAGCTAAAGGCCGTGACCTGACAGAGGAGCAGAAGGAGTTCCTGCAGCGGGCAGTAGTGTGGGCGGCTCAAACCCAAAGTGGGGACCGGCAGGAATTGAAGTTGGACAGCCGCCTGCTGGCTCACTGGGGCCTGGTGGCCTGCGAGCGGCGTGGCTGTTGGCGGGAACGCTGCCCTTTTCAGGATTCGTGCTTTCGTCAGCAAATGATCAGGCGCCTGGAGAAGGCGGACCTCATAGTAGTAAATCACGCCCTGTTGCTGGCCGATGCGCGGCTGGGAAAAGGTGTTCTCCCTGAGTACCAATATCTGGTAATAGATGAAGCCCATAACCTGGAAAGAGAGGCCTTTGATAAGCTGGCCACGACTTTTTCCCTCCATGAAACCAAAGAGGCTTTGTACTCCCTGGCTCACCGGCGCCAGAAGGTTCAGGTTGGCTTGCTGGCCGCCTTGCAAACCCGCTACCCGCACCTGAAATCGTATCTTGACGAAGCGAAAAACGTGCTGGAAAAAGCTCTGCAGGCGCTAGAAGGTTTTTTTGCGGCCTTGAGCCGTCACCTGACTTCCCGGGCCGCCGGTGGCGGTCAAAGTGTGCGGTGGACGGGGCCTTTTGATACCAGGGACGAGGTCTGCGCGGCCTACCTTGTATTTGATGAGGCTATGCAGGCCCTAGCCGCTTCACTCCAGCCATTGCAGGAGGAAGTGGAGGATAAGGCCGATTACCCGGACCTGGAAAGCGTACAAGAACAGTTGCAAGAAATTCTCGGTGATGCTCGCTACATCATAACCGAATGCCTGGAAGACCCGGAGCAGGTAGTGTGGGTCAACTTCTATGCCGGCCAGGCCATGGCGGTGTTTTCCTCGCCGTTGCGGGTGGGGGAGGCTCTGGACGAAAACCTTTACCAGAATCTGAACAGTATGGTTATGGTTTCAGCAACCTTAACCGTGGCAGGCGGGTTTGGCTATTTCATTGAGCGGAATGGCCTGGCAGATTATGCCCGTGATGGGAGGCTGGCTACCATTGCCCGCCCGTCCCCGTTTGACTATGACCACTGCTGTCGCGTTTACCTGGTAAACGACATGCCGGCACCGGGCCAGCCGGATTTTAACAGCCAGGTTAACGAGTTTCTTGGGCAGTTCCTCCCGGCTATACCGGGTCGCACCCTGGTGCTTTTCACTTCCCGCAGTATGCTTCAGGAAGCCGCCGGAATGCTGAGGACCACCCTGGGCAAACAAGGGATAACCTTGCTGGTGCAGCATCAGGACGGTGATCCAGCCAGCCTGCTTGACGAACTCGTGGCCTGCGAGCGGGGCGTACTGATGGGAGTGGATACCTTCTGGGAGGGAGTTGACCTGAGGGGGGAGTACCTTACCTGCCTGGTGATGGTAAAGCTACCCTTCCGCTCGCCAGCGGACCCGTTGACTCTTGCCTGGAACGACCATTACCGCGCCAATGGGGAAAACGGATTTCACCGGCTTTTATTGCCAGACGCCATACTGAGATTCAAACAGGGTGTCGGCCGCCTGATAAGAAGCGAATCCGACTGGGGAGCAGTGGTCATCACGGATCGACGCATGGCCGCACCCCCGTGGGGAAAGAGCTACGGCAGCCTGTTTGTCCGTAGCCTGCCCGGTGGCCAGGTGGTCGAGACAGACCGGGCCAGTGCTGGCCGGGAAGTGAGAAACTGGCTGGTGAGTTTTTCGCCAAGCTGAGAACCTTTTGCGGACCCGGGCATATAATAAACTAAAGTCCGCAAGAAGGGGTGAACTTTCGTGAGGGTTTATTATATCAGGGTGCCCGGTTTCCTTAGAAAGATATTGCTAAAGATCTGGGGTTAAGGTACAAGACTTATTGCTTGGAGAGAGACGCCCTTGTTCGCGAGGGCTGACCCTGGAGACACGCTTTGTAGCGGGGGTCGGGTGGACAGGTCCTGGGTGCCACTGCTTTACTTGCCGGAACCGGTAACCATGATGTTTTTTCTAGTTTTTCGAGGTCCTGGCGTGAACCCATGGCGATAAGAATGTCTCCGGCCCGGATTTGTGTGTGTGCCCGGGGACTTACGATGATATCCCTGCCGCGAATAATGGACACTATGATTACGTTGGAGTCGTCGCGATTAATACTCTGTAGCGTGGTATTTACCAGGACGGAGTCCTCCGGAATATGGATCTCTTCAATTTGTACCTCGATGTTATGACTGGCAAACAGGGTATCAACTAGCTGTACGCTGGCCGGCTTTAAGATAGCGGAAGCCATTCTATGCCCGGCCAGCTTGGCAGGCGCTACGACGCGATCGGCACCGGCCCGTAGCAGCTTGTCTATGGTTTCCTGGCGTTCAGCCCGCGCTACGATGTGCAAGGTCGGGTTGAGGGCGCGGGCGGAAAGCGCCTTTAATTGGATAAGCCTATGCCCAAAATCCCCCCCAGTCCCCCGGCAATAATGCAGGTGGCCAAATCCTTGAGGAAGGGCTTGAAATTCAATGGGGATGAGCTAAAAATTAAGCTGAGTATAAACATAATTACAAAGAACAACAGTCCTACTGTGACTCCGGCGGTTAATCCGCGGCTGCCCCTGGTCTTGGCCACGTAACTGCCCCCTACGAAAACGGACAAGATAAGGATGAGATTGGCTAGCGGGTCCAGCAGGGTTTCCCGCAAGGGGGTAATGTATACCAGCGCTGCTGCCAGACTCCCCAGGGTCACGGAGACCGTACCGCTCAGAAACAGCCCTTTCAGTTCAATTGACCTCACCGGCGTACTCACCTCCTGTAGAAAAATATGCGAACTGGAGGTAAATATGACTACAGCTGTTATCATCACCGAAAAACTGACCAAGTCCTACGGCAACCTGCTGGCTGTGGATGGAATTGATCTGTGGGTAAACGAGGGTGAGATATTCGGCTTCCTGGGACCGAACGGAGCCGGTAAGACCACGACCATCCACATGCTCTGCACCCTGCTCAAACCCACGAGGGGACATGCCCGGGTAGCCGGGTTCGACGTGTGCAAGCAGCCCAAGCTGGTGCGCCAGAACATAGGACTGGTTTTTCAGGCTCCGACGCTGGACGAGAACCTCACCGCCTACGAAAACCTGTCCTTTCACGGGATGATTTACGGGTTAACCGGCAAGTTCCTGGCAGCTCGGATTAAGGAAGCGATGAACCTGGCCCTGCTGTGGGACCGGCGCAATGACCTGGTGAAGACTTTCTCCGGGGGTATGAAAAGAAGGCTGGAAATAGCGCGGGGACTGGTACATCTCCCCAGAATACTGTTCCTGGACGAGCCTACCCTGGGGCTGGATCCCCAGACCCGCAAGCATGTCTGGGAATATATCGGGCGCACCAGGCGCGAGACCGGAACCACTATATTTATGACCACCCATTATATGGACGAGGCTGAAAACTGCGACCGCATCGCCATCATCGACCACGGCCGTATTATTGCCTGTGACACTCCGCCGAATCTAAAGCAGACCGTAAGGGGTGACGTGGTCGAGATCCTGACCAACGACAGCAGGGCGCTGGAAGAGTTGTTACGGGAAAACTTCAGATTGCAGGTTGAGAGTCTGGAAAACGGTCTCCGCTTCGAGGTCCAGCACGCCGACGAACTTCTGCCGGTTCTCTTGCAGCAAACCGCCGCCGGTCTAATTCGTAAGGTAAATCTTAGCAAGCCAACCCTGGACGACGTTTTCTTGCGCCTGACCGGAAAGACCATACGGGAGGAAGATGCCAACCCAATGGACGAAGTAAGAAGGCGAATCGGCGTTAGAGCGAGGAGAGGTTAGGAGGGCGGAAACCATGTCCGGGAGAGACGTAATCGCCATCTATGTTATCTGGCTTAGAGAGTTAAAAAGGTTTTGGCGGGAGAAGGCACGCATAATAACGGCTCTGGTCCAGCCCATGATGTGGCTCTTCATCATGGGGGTGGGGCTGGGGTCAGCCTTCGGGCGCGGTGGAGGCGTTAA
>JAAYAC010000003.1 GCA_012719535.1 Syntrophomonadaceae bacterium
CAACTACGGGATGGTAGTTAAAACCTCAGTGAAAGACGACCCCAGATTGTTCACGGTCCCTCATCGCGGGACAAAGAACTGGAACAGAATTTACAACTTAAGGACTTTTGCTGAACGCTGCTTTGCCAGGTTCAAAGAAAACCTGGGGTTAGAAACCGGGCTTAAGTTACGAAGATATGACAAAGTAAAAGCTCACGCATACCTGTGTGCTGTGGCCATGTATGCTGCCGTAATCGCGGTCAACCAGCGTTCCCGAGACCGACAAAAACTGGCCGGATAACGGGCTTACGGTTGAGCACACAACTGAAACGATAATCCACAAGCGACGCTAAGGGAGGAGTGCGCCCTTTTTTGGATTCTCAAAGATCTTTACTGTGGTAGATAACGGCTAATACCCTTTTTATGACAGTAACTGGCAGCTCTTCTGCTGGTAACACTGGAGCGTTAGTCTGTTTGAGTCCAGTTTTTTCGAATTATACAAAAGTCTTAACCGGAAAAGATCCAGAGTTCCAGATCCCCCATCCCCAAAAAGCATTTCATAAAAAGAACGTCCCCCGGGTAATCTCTTGACACAGTGTATAGTGTCGATATATACTATACACAAGTAAGATTGTAGGAGAGTATGCTATGACGCAAGAGGCTAAATTATATAAGATGAGCGATTTGGTACGATTATCTGGCGTATCCAAGCAGACAATCCACTTCTATCTCCGAGAAGGGCTATTGCTGCCACCGATACGCACCAGCAAAAATATGGCTTATTACGATGAATCAACGGTGGACGATATCCGCTTCATCAAAGAACTGCAGGAGAAACGCTACTTACCCCTGGCGGTCATCAAGGAAGTTCTGAAGGCAAAACGTGAAGGCCATGATCTCAGAGAAGAAGACCACCTGATTTTGTTTGATCATCTGTTCGGCCAGGTCCAGGGTGATGGAGCGGACCAGCAATTTGATAAAGTATCTTTTTTAGCGGAGACCGGCCTTACCGACGGGGATTTAAACCAGTTGATCGATATGGGGATTATCTCCCCGTCTCCTGAAAGGGGGGACTGTCCGTTTGACAGGTTTGACCTTGCTGTGGCGCGAGCCTTAAGAGGATTAATGGCCATGGGGATGAGACTTCAGGATCTCAAGCTTTACAGCGGCTTTTTGCAGTGCGCCCGTATGGAAGCCGGGCTGGTTCATGACCGGATCATTCACCGGGACAACGAAGAACAGCACCCGCCCCTCAAGGAGATTTATTCTAGGTTGGAAAAAGTGAAAAGTCTGCTCACGGCCAAAGCCTACCGTGAATATTTTATCATCCATGACCATGCGGAGCAGGCTAAAAAAGGAGGAGGCAGAATTGATTGAGTTTTACGCATCTCACAAACTGCTGGTATGGGCGGTAGCAATCTTCCTGTCCGTGGCAGGTTGCCTGCTCTATTATATGACTTTCGGACCCTGTACATTATCGGGCAAAGGAATTGGCCCAGATACCCTGGTGCGTAGATTCGGGATCCGGGAATGGATTTCCCATTGGCTGATGCTGCTCGGGTTCCTGACTTTGGCGGCGACTGGTTTCATGCAAGTTGTTCCAGGCACCACACTGAGCCATTTAGGTCCGTTTCATGGCTGGTTAGGATTCATATTTTTCCTTATTGCCTTGATAACTTTGCTTGGATGGATTCCTGACGCATTGTTCAAGCGGTATGATTGGCCTTGGTTGCTGAAGATGGGCGGATATTTTTCCCATGATCCTAAACCACTAGCAGCCGGACGATTTAATGCCGGGCAAAAGATATATTACTGGTCGATCTTACTGGTGTTGATTGGCTTGCTGGTCAGCGCCGTCGTTATGGAACACGGCTCTCACAGTCTGGCAGGCAGAACGGGGCTGTTCTGGTGCGTTCATGGACTGCTGGGATGCCTGGCCACCATAATGGTCATCGGTCATGGCTTTCTTTCGCTTTTCGTCAATCCTGATACAGCCCGGGTATTACGGGACGGCCGAGTTTCCAAAGCATATACAGATAAACACCATTCACTCTGGAAAGTTCCACGGTAGAGCAGGAAAGGGATTAGCAAGATGGGCAAAGCTACGGATCATATCTTGATAAATACGAAAAGCTGTGATGTCTGCGGCAAATGTATTGAGGTCCTGCCCCAAAGAAGTGCTTGGCAAAGTAAATTTCATCTTCCATAAACATGTCCACATAGATAAGGCTGAACAGTGTATAGGATGTCTGAAATGCGTCAAAGCATGCCCACAGAACGCCATAATCTTACGCCGCGACCTGGAAAAAGCGGGCATATCATCTGCCATTTCCGAAAAAAGATCAGGCTCACCCCTTACGACATAGAGGACCTCGACCTGGAGCTGGAGTTCGGGCTGTCCACCATGCAGGCTGGCCGCATCCTCCGTTTGATCGAGGAAGCCTACCGCCAGGACGCCCTCTTGAGCGCCAAGCAACTGACGGGGCACTCTTACGAGGCCATTGAAAACTATATCAAGGAATTCGCCGCAGTGCTGGTGCTGGCCGAACGCGGCCTGACCGTCCCCTTAGTCTGGCGGGTGACCGGGCGATCAGTTAAGTTGATTAACACTTACCTGGAGTTAATACAAGAATACTCCGGCCCCGAATATGCTTTCCGGCTACACCACCTGCGTAAAGTTTTTGAACTGCACGAGGACGAGCTAAAAAAAAGCC
>JAAYAC010000041.1 GCA_012719535.1 Syntrophomonadaceae bacterium
CCGCTTGAGGAAAGTCGCGTCGGGACCTGCGTAGCGGTATTCGGGGGAATAGGAAAGGGCCACACCTCCATTAACTGCACTTACCGGCTGCCCGTTTCTCCACTGGGTCACATTCATGATATATGTTCCTGGTTCCCGGGCAGTGAAGCAGCCCTCATACCGGCCGGGGGCCACCGGCTCCAGGTTCACCACTTGCCTCTTCAGTTCGGGAGTAACAACAGTAGCGGTGGTTTTCAGTGAGGCTGTGATGAGATCTGGAGAATCTACCCGAATTATTCCCTTGCCACCCTGAAGGGTAGCTTCCAGGAGCAGAGCATTGTCCAAGTTGCGCGGGAGAGTCCAGGAAATAATATTCCCCCACAATCGGTTGTAGGAGGGCCATCTTATCCAATCCCCCGCCCAGCGGCCTTTCACGTCACTGGTAAAAGCCACCGAGCGCCCGAGGCCGTACTGCCATTGGGCCAGCACCGGGTCACCCCGGTGGCTGGTAAGCACCAGTTGGGCCGCACCTTTGGGCGAGGTGGCCACATACCCACCCAGCCCCGGCAGTTCCCGAATCCCCTCCAGCAGCGGAGTCCGGGCAGCTACGCGGGGGATAAAAGGTTCCTCCACCAGGTAGCTGCGCAGGGCCATCATGGTCTCCTTGGTGAATATCCTGGGGATACTGGCGCTGTCATTGGTAAAGTAATATCTCCCCCGGCCCCACTCGGCCAGCATCTGTAACAGGGCGGTATCGGCCCCATTCCCAACCGCTACGGTGGACATGGTGACACCGGCCTTTTCCATTCTCCGCGCCAGGAAGTAGTAATCGCCGGTGGTGGCCGACTGGCCATCGGTAAGGAGAATTATGTGTTTGTACTTGGTCTTGATCTCTTTCAGCGCATCGTAAGCCAGGGTTAGAGCCGGAAATATGTTGGTTCCGCCATCGGCCCGGATGGTGCCGATGGCGTCCTGGATCGCCTCCAGGTTACCCACCCGGCGCATCTTTACCACCCATTGGGCCGTATCGTCAAAAGCGACCACCCCGATTCTATCCAGTGGCCCTAGAACCTGGGTGGCCTGAATGGCCGCTTCCTTGGCCAGATCCACTTTCGGGTAGCCACCAGCCCCTTCAGACATACTGCCGGACTTGTCGATAACCAGCACCAGCCCCAAGCTGGGTGTTTCCTCCTTGCCTCGCAGGTCCATGTGCACCGGTAGGGCCTTTTCCACCGGGGTTTTGAAGTAACCACCGGGGCCAAAGCTCTGGTCCCCTCCTACCATTATCAGACCGATTCCCAGGTCCCTCACCGCGGCACGGATGGCTTCCATGGACTGTCGCTTCAGCTGTTCGGCGGGAACATTGCACACAATAACCGCCCCAAACCGGTTCAACCCGGTTAGAGTCACCGGTACCTGGTCAGGGGAGACCACTTCGGTCTTCACCCCCAGGGAGTCGAGTGCAGCCCGGATAGCTGCTCCCTCACCCGGGCGTCCTTCCACTAACAATACCCCGGGCGACCCCTGAACATAGGTAAAGGCATGGGCTTCGTTGTTTTCCGGTACGGTGTCCTGCCCCACCTCGGCTACCGCCTGAAAGGTGTGAAACCCGCCCTCAGAGATGGCCGCAGAATAAACAAACAGGTTATCCCCGGGCGTAATCCGGGCGCGTTCCTCCGCCAGTAACGCCCGGTCCTGATAAACCCTCAAGAGCATAGAGGTACTAACATTACTGTGGACTTCGACCTTAATCTGGAACCTTTCCTTCGCCAACAGTTTTTGCGGTACCGCCAGGTTGTCATTCCTTACCTCGGGTCCACCGGCCAGCCTGAGAGGTAGCACATCCACCCGGATGCCCCGGTCGGCCATCCTGCTCGCCTCTTGTATCCCGTCCCCGCTATTCTGGCGGCCGTCTGACATCAACACTACCCTTTTCAGAGAATCCTGTGGCATAATGGCATCAGCCAGTCCGAGCCCCCCGGCGATATCCGAGTAATTTCTGTCCACCAGGCTTTCTATGCGTCCGAATTCCGGTACTACCAACGCGGGCCGGTCAAGCCGGGGTTCCCTCCCGAAAACTACGATACCGGCCTTATCATCCGGGTTTTTATGCTTCAGCGCCTCCCGAATAAAATCCTCGGCCATCTCCCGGCCTTTTTCGCTACTGGCCGAGAGGTCTACTACGAAGACCACTGTCTGGTTTTTGAGGGGAAACCTGAGCTCCAGCCCCGCCAGGGCCAGTAGCAAGCTCAACGAGAGCATCACTCTGAGAGCAGTGATGAGGTTTCTTCGCGCACGCAGAAGGTAGGAAGAATCCCGGTACCAGAGATAGACCGGGTAAATAATCACCGGAAGCAGGAGCAGAACCAGTGGATGGCTGAAACTAATACCCACGCCGGTATACCCCCCATTCCACCAGGAGGATTAGAAGTGCACCCCAGGCCAACCACATCCATAGCTCCTGATTGGTTTTCCTCCCGGCTTCCCCTTCTCTCCCACCAACCATACCCTTCCAGGGAAGCTTGTACGGTTTAACATCGGATTCCAACGCATTCCCCGCATTTCTCACCAAGTAGCTTACTATCCTTTGGGAGCCAGTTACCTGAGTTATCCGGTATACCCCCGGCTCTTGCAGCGAAATCGTCCGGGGAAACGGCGGCCGGATTTTTTCCTCCTCTTGTCCCGGCCTGGCCAGGCAGATCTCCTCGGTTCCCGGCAGGGACCTGAGCCCTACCGACTCCCCGTTACCGGTCAACACCATCCCCTCCTCTACCCCAGGTACTAGCCACGCGCCCAGGTTATTAACCAGAATGGGAAACCCGGTCTGCAGAGGGATATTGGTATCATGCAGGTCAAAGCCAAACACCGCCACCCTACGATTACCGTGTTCCCCCACCAGGACCAGGGGAACCCCCTTATACTCCAGCAAAGGACGCCCCCAGGCAGGGCAGGCCAGTCTCCCGGCCCGGGCCAGTTGCCAGCCATCTACATCCACGTATTTCAACAGAGGGTCCTCGCCCGCAGGGCTTACCCGCTCAATCCCATTAATCATCCCCAGCACAGGTACCAGGATGTTCTCCCGCGGCGGATTCAAGCAAAGGATGTTTCCTGGCGGCAGCTGGGCCGGCAACCAGCCGTCAAAGACGTACAAGCTGTATCCCTTCATTTCCTGGTCATAGTTACCAGGGGTAGTTTTAAACAACTGCAGCCCCGGCACCAGGGCCATGGCCCTTTCCATAAAGACGTTACCCGAGCTAACCAGAAGGGCCTGACGAGGTTCAACCCGGTCCACTACGGCCCAGGCCCGGTTATCCAGGGACAGGATATCGGGCCTGGTCAGGCGGGCCTCAATAGTGACAGTCTGCCGGGGCAGATCCTCCCAGAACACGTCTTTAGCCTCACGCGGTCCGAGCCTCAGGGGCCGAACGTCCAGCAAGTGACCATCGGCCAGCAGCTCGATACCGGTTTCGACCGTTTCATTACCAAAGTTGTCCACCCGGGCCAGGGTCACCACCCGGGCTCCCTCCCGCCGGGTAGCCAGGGTGGTGATTGCCACATTATCACTTTTCTTGCCAATCCGGTGTAACTCGACCGGGCAAGCCAGCCGCACCTCGTTTTCCACCGGCAGGGTATGACCATCGCTCAGGATTATCACCGACGCCTTACCGGTATCCCGGACAAGGGAGGCGATCAAGGTAAGAACTGGTTCCAGGGCCGCCCTTTCCGTTGTTACCCGGGCCCTGGCGAGCGCCTGCTGTAGTTGTACCCGGTCTCGGCTACGCGAAGCCAGGACGACCGGCCTTTCCCCCATCCCAATAAGGGTCATCTCGTCTCTGCCCCCTAGGTCGTCTATCATCTGTCCCGCCTGCCGGCGGGCCGCCTCAAACCGGGATGGTAAAACATCGGTTGCCATCATACTGGCGGAACAGTCCAAAACCACTATTACATGGCTGTCAATGTCTCCCAACACCGGGAAATAGGGACGGCTCAGGGCCAGCACCAGTAGAAGCGCCGCCAGCAACTGCAAGAAAAGAAGCAGGTTCTTTTTCAGCCGCTGCCAGGGGGAGTTGGCCTCGATGTCCTTCAAGGCCTGTTCCCAGAGATAAGTACTGGAAACGCTTATTTCCCGGTAGCGCGGCTTGAGCAGGTACATCAGTATGATGATAGGTATGGTAACAGCAAACCAGAAAGCAGCCGGGTTAAATAGGTGCAAAAACCTCTCTCCCCCCAAACGAAACCGGAGACCCTCATGACTCCTAAGTAAGGTCACCCATAAACATTACTGGGACCGCTCACCTTTGGCTGAATGGCCCGCCAGGAGACGAAAGAATAACCATAGGTAAACCAACGCAACAAGTATAGGAGGAATTGCAGAACCCCGGCCGGTGTGATTCATGAGTAATCTGTATTCGTCAGTGGCGAATGGTCTAGCGGAAAACTCCCGCGCGGGGCAGGGTGCGCAGGATAATGTCTTCGAACGACTCGTTACTGCCGAGTTGAACAAAAGCCATCCCGCGCCGGTAACAAAATGCCCTGGTTTCCCGGGTAAACTCCTCAAGTCTACGCCGGTAGGCCTTCAGCAGCCCAGCGGTAACGGTTATCTCGCGTGCATCCCCGGTCTCGCTATCCACCAACCGTAAATGGCCGTGTAAAGCCGGAGCCAGCTCATCAGGCGATAGAACCTGCAGCAGAATAACATCCTGTTTCAGATACTGCAGGTACTTGAGGCCTTCCTGAAAACCGTGCGGCGACAACAAGTCGGACACCACCAGGGCTACCCCCGGTCCCGGGGCGCAGCGACCGAAGTCCTTCAACGCTGTGTTTAAGTCAGTGAGGCCGCCCAGCGGAAGCCCGGCTATGAAATCCCACACCTGCTGCAGAGATGGCCTCCCCCTAACTGGTGGCAAGTAGCCTTGCAACCGGTCGGCACAAGCCGCGACGGCCACCCGGTCAAATCCGGCCAGGGCCAGGTAAGCAAAGGCCCCGGCCAACTGCCGGGCCAGCCTTTCCTTGGCAGGTTCCCCCCAGCCCATGGATTGGCTCAAGTCCAGAAAAATGGTGAGTAACAGGTCCTGCTCCTCCATGAACAGTTTCAGGAATAGCTTTTCGGTCCGGGCATAGGCATTCCAGTCAATGTGCCGGAAATCATCGCCGCCGACGTAGTTGCGGAAATCGGCAAACTCCACCGCGTGCCCCTTGTGAGGGGAACGCCTCTCCCCGCTGTTCCTACCGGCCATTATCCTTCTAACCTGCAGGGTCAACCGCCCCAGTTTAGCTAAAAACTCCTGGTCAAAAACCTTATCCATAAACAACTCCTAACCTGGACGCAGATTTACGCAGGCTGGCCATGCCTAATACTACCGGCCCTTTTTCTCAACCCGCCGTATCATTATCGATTGCGGAGACTTGCTATAACTAACGCTGAGTTTACTTAAGACAAGTATAATAGCCATCAAGATATCCATCGCTGGAGACCGGTGTACCCGCTGCGGTTCAACTGACCAGACTCGAGCCAATTAATGCACGAGTCTGGGTAGTTCATAATAAACCTTGGTTCATAATACATCAGCGTTGGTCGCGTCTATTAGTTTCTTTTAAGGAAACCCAGGATGTCCGTAAGCAGGTCGTCGGTGGTGAGGCCTTCGGCTTCGCCCTCGAAGTTAAGGAAGAAGCGGTGCCGGAGGGCCGGGTAAGCCAGTTCTTCTATGTCCTCGAAGGCCACGTTGTAACGACCCTCCATCAGGGCCCGCACTTTTCCGGCGGCAATCAGGGCCTGTCCTCCCCGGGGGGAAGCCCCGTAGCGCACGAACTTTCTGACCCTTTCCGGGGCGTATTCGCTCTCCGGGTGGGTAGCCAGAACCACCCGCACCGCCAGGCTGGTCACCCTTTCCGCAACAGGCACCTCGCGTGCCAGTACACCCATTTTTAGAATAGCTTCCGCATCTGCTACCTGCCTGACCGCAGGCTGTAAGGCTCCGGTGGTCAAGGCAAGAATCCTGGCCAGTTCATCCTCCCCCGGAAATTCAACCAGCAGTTTGAAAAGAAAACGGTCCAGCTGCGCCTCCGGTAAGGGGTAAGTTCCTTCCATCTCCAGCGGGTTCTGGGTAGCCAGGACAAAGAAGGGGCGGGGTAATTCCCGGGTCTCCCCTCCGGCGGTTACCGTTTTTTCCTGCATCGCTTCCAGCATGGCACTCTGGGTCTTGGGGGTGGCCCGGTTAATCTCATCGGCCAGGACGAGATTGGCAAACACCGGCCCCGGTTGGAACCGAAAGTGTTTCTTTCCTTCTGCGTCTTCGGTGATAATATTCGTTCCTACAATGTCCGCCGGCATCAGGGCTGGGGTAAATTGTATCCGGTTGAACTTTAGGGAAAGAGTCTGGCTGATGGTCCTAACCAGCATAGTCTTCCCCAGCCCGGGAACCCCCTCTAATAGTACGTTGCCCCCGGCTACCAAGCAGATAAGAGTGTGGCGAATTATATCTCGCTGCCCTACCATCACCCGCCCGATCTCCTCCTCGATGTCCTTTATAGTCTGGCGAAAAGCGTCTACGTCCATAAAACCCTCCATAACATCTATGGCCACAAATAACATTGACTCCTTCTGCCCAACACTTAAATATCAGTGTTCATCCGCCTGTCCGGCACTCAGTCAGTCGCCTGGCCATGGCTCTTGCCTTAAGCTTACCCCTGGTGGTTTTAGTCCGTACTGAGTGCCGGATGAGGGGTCATGAGGGTCTGTGGCTCCAAAGTGTATTTCAACGGCAGTTATGATAGGTCGGTGTAAATCAGTAGTTGATAAAACCCTTATTCCTCCAGGGAGGCGAAATAGTCTCTTACCAGGTCCTTCATTCCTGGAGGAATGAGGCTGCGGTCCAATGATTCCCGGGCCGAGCGTCTGTACTCGCCGACAACCTCCTGGTATGGCCGCATGGTTCCGGGTACGATGATTGGATTGGGGGTGTCCACCGCTTGCTGTGGTCCCTCACCGGCCTGCCCCCTTATGTATGATGTCTCCCCCGCTGCACCGATACGACGCGGGTCGAAGATTCTTTCGTAGTTGCCGAAATTCATGGGTGCGGGATCGTTTCCCAGAGAAGGACCACTGCTGGAAGACTGGTTTCCGGTAGGGTTGTCTCCGTTACCGCTTCCCATTCCGGCTCCGGAGCCGCCCCCCTGTCCCTGGCCCGCGCCGTTTGATGAGCCAGTTCCCTTCCCGTTGGTTCCCGGGCCGCTTCCACCTGACCCGCTTGCCCCCGGAGCATTTCCCCCTTGGCTTCCCTCTCCCGATCCACCTGCGGCTACCCGGCCGTTGCCCGTGCTGGCACCTGCAGCCAGTATCCCCATCCGGGCCTGCTGTAAAGCCAGTTTCGCCACCCCGACATCCTGGTTAATCCCGGCCTGGCCAGCCATTCCCGCCAGCAGCGAACCTAAAGAGGCCAGCCGGCTCTCCATCAATCCCGGCGACCCACCGTTCAAAGCACTGGCCGCCTGCTCCAGGTCTACTTTTAGCGTTGGAGTGGACACACTTCCGGCTGCGTCCAGCAAGGCGGCAGCCAGAGCCCTTCGCTCCTCTTGCCCTGCCCGCGCCTGGCTGCCCGCCAGCTTGCGTGTTTCCTCCCTTATCCCCGCCATGTCACCTGCGGCAAGCTTGCCGGCCAGCGTTCTGGTTCCTTCATGCTCGCCCAGACTTGCGGCTAACCTTTTCAGGTCCGCGTCATCCCTCGTGCTTACGGCACCAGCCACTTCGGCCAGCTCCTCCTCCGCCTGGGCCAGGGCTTTCAGGGCATCGCGCTTGTCCCTGGCGGCGTGCAGGTTTCTCCGTAATTCCTCCAAAGCATGTATGGTCTCCTGCCTTTCCCTCGACGGCAACCTTCGGTTATGCTGCTCGAGTTCCCTTTTGATCCGCTCAACCTTTTTCTCCTGTCTCGCTATCTCCTTTCTGAGCGCCACTTGCCGTTCGACCTCTGCTTGCATGGGATTCGGCAAGATACTTAGAACTACGGCGGCCAAAACAGCTGCCAGGAGTACCTTACCTTCTTTCACGGGAAACTGCCAGGGAAGACGAAGGTCGAGAGCAAAGCTCTTCAGATGTGCCAGGGCGTCGTGCCTCTGTTTCAGCACCATTTCCGTTCGTTCACCCGATAGCTCCAGGGCGGTGGTTACCCGCTCTTTCAGCGCCCTGCCATCAACCTGACAGGCCGCCTCCCAGGCGTCCGGTCTGGACAAGAAAGCTGCCAGCAATGTGGCCAGAACCGTCCCCAGTACGGCCCCTGCGCACCAGCGTTCCACTCCCAGCCAGGGCCGCAGGTGAGACACCAGGAGGAACAATACCGCTGTTACCGAACCAACGGCCGTTCCCCGGAATAACCAGTTCAGGAAATGCTGGCCCCGTAGCCGCTTGAGCACCGGACGCAGCGCCTCCTCGATCTCCCCGTCCCGGTAACGTCTTCCCCGCAGCGAGGGGATCCCATCACAGACCTTTTGCAGCCACAGATTCACACAGGTGTAGACAGATGCATTACTATCTCCCTTTCCCGTACCTATCGATGCCCGCTTTGTTGTACTGGGATTGAATTTCTTTAGACAGTTTTTAAAAAAAGTGAAATCAAACCTGGATTTCATCCAACTTCACCTTTCGCAAATACAGAACATCTGTATCTGTTCCCACAACTCTCCCCAATTACTTTCTTTATTCGGCAACAACTCACGGCAACCATGCTCAACGGCCTGTTTCCCGTTAAATCTGCATAGCCAATAATCTGTCTGCGGAGTTCGGCATCTGGTTTAATCAGCGTGCCTTTCGCGTGCATCTGCAGTTCCAATTTCCACTGTTACCGGCATTCTTTTCCTGTGCCTTATGCGTTTGACCCAACTGAAGCGTCCCACCGGGGTTATAAGTTGTATGGAAATCCCCAGCAGGACAACAATTATGACAGCGTCTCCGATGAAGTTGTACTGCCAGGGCTGTAAGCCAACGCTGGGAAGCGCCGCCCCTCCTGACCCTGGCGGGACACCTACTGGCACGGGTCCTCCAAATATAAACTGGAATTCCCGGAGAAACAAGCCCTGTCCCAACTGTCCCGGGAAGGTGGAAAACAGGGCTACCACCGGATTAAGGTAGGCTATAAACGGGGTAGATGGGTAGGACCCGGACCGCATGCTTATACTGGCCATGAAGACTGCTACCGCCGCCGTACCAATCAAGAAAAAGAACACAATTATATACGTTATCACCACCGACACCTGGGTCCGCTTAAACACGGTGGAACAAAACACCCCTACGGCTCCGAAAGTAAGTGCGGTCATCAGGTAAACTACGAAGACCTGACCAATCTCACTCAACCGGACCCCGCCGAAGAAGTAAACCGCCCCGAAAACCGGCAGGGAAGCCACTACCAGTAACAAGATATAACTAACCGAGGCCAGTAGTTTGCTTAAAACGATGGAGGTTGCCGAAAGGCGGGTACACACGAGCAGGTCCAGGGTCTGCCTTTCCCGCTCGCCGCTGATAACCCCGGCGGTGAAGGCCGGGGTCACAAAGGAGACCAGCAGCAGTTGAAACACCGCCAGCATTACATACATCTGCGGCCCCACCTCGGGGCCGAAGCCAGTGTACGTTATGGGGCCCTGGCGTGTCCAGTAATAGCCCAGGGTAATGAGAGACAATACTCCCAGGTAGATGCTTATTACGAGGGGCGATTTCCAGGTCCTCATCCGGGAGCGAAACTCCTTGCCCAGCACCGGGTTCAAGATTATACCTCTCATTACTGGACCACCCCTTTCGTCACCTGCATGAATATGTCCTCCAGGTTGCTCTTCGATTCACTAAAAGATACTACTGGAATCCCAGCCCCCACCAGAGTAGTCAGGATGTTACTCAGGTTTACGTCGTCCCCCGTGAAAGGAGCTTCGAGCAGGTCCCCGTTGACCTTCACCTCAATCAGGCCACATTGGGTTTTAAGCAGCGCCTCCGCCTCCACGGCCCGGTCCAGAACCCTTATTTCCAGCATGCGGCCCGCCCGCACCTGGTGGGTTACTTCTTCTACGGTCCCGCTTACCACCAGCCGGCCGGCCTCAATAATACCCACATGGGTACACATCCCGGCAAGCTCGGGCAGAATGTGGGAACTGATGATGATGGTCTTGCCCATTGCTTGCAGCTCCTTGAGCAGCTCACGCATCTCAAACCTGGCCCGCGGGTCCAGCCCGGAGGCCGGTTCGTCCAGGATAAGCAGGGCCGGGTCATGCACCAGGCTGCGGGCCAGACATAGCCTCTGCTTCATCCCCCGGGACAGGGAATCCACGTAGTCCTCCCGCTTGTGGGCCAGGTCTACCAGTTCCAATAAATCGTTTACTATGCGCTTGCGCCTGCCGGCGGGGATGCCGTAACTGGCGCCGTAGAAGTCCAGGTACTCCCCCACCTTCAGGTCGTCATAAACCCCGAAGAAGTCGGGCATATAGCCGGTAAGCTGTCTCACCCTTCCCGGGTTCCCGGTCACCTCCTCGCCCGCAATCCAGGCCCTGCCCGAAGTAGGGGCCAGGAGAGTGGCCAGGATCTTCATGGTCGTGGTCTTTCCCGCCCCGTTAGGACCTACGAAACCAAATATCGACTCTTCCTTCACCGTGAAGGAAAGGTTGTCAACTGCAGTAAGCTTGCCATACTTCTTGGTTAATCCCTCTACCACCAGCATGCTAAAGCCCCCCTTCAACCGCATTCGACGGCCCCGGCCCTTGCCTCTGCGGTTTGCCGGGAAGGTGTTGCCCCTTGAGACTAACGGTCACACCTCGCAAGAAAGCATAGTCGTCCCTGCCTTTGGGCCCTACTTTCACCCGCATGGAACCTTTCTCAGAAACATATAGCCGCCAATTGCTAATCAGGTTACCCAGGGGCTGGTATCTGATCTCCTCCCACTGGCCGGTCGTCCAGTTGTACAGTGCCATTCCCGTCCTCGCCGCCATCCGGTAATCAGCCGTCGGGGCAAGAAGCACAAATTCGTCCACCTGCAGGTTGTCCGGCATGAACGGCAGGTCAAGCTGAAACACCGCCGGACCGCCGTTCAAGTGATACCCCTGAACCTCCCGCTGAATATCACGGGCCTCCGTGGCTATCAGTCTCCCGTTTATAATCCCGGGTGGGATGGAAACCTTGTCCCCCGCGTTGAGGTTAACCGCCAGTGGGGAAATAAAAGCGGTGGTGTAGTAAGTCCTCCCCGGATGCCGGGCACCCAGGATACCCCTTAGACCTTTGTCCGACCATCCCACGAAGACAACCGGCTCGTCAACGGGACTGCTGCCCGGTCCGGCAATGGCTTCCATTACTTGCCGGCGCTTTTCTGGGGGGTAGTTTCCCATACCAAACGGATCCCCCACCCTACGTGGGTAATGGATAGGGTACTGCTGAAACACCTGGACATAATTCATCCCCATACTCTGGAACGAAACCCGGGGAAGTATATCCACGCGGGCCGCTGCCCCCGGCGCCAGCTCCCCCAGCCTCTGGTAGCCGTACAGGCTTATCACCGCACAATCGGTGAGGGTGGTGCCGGTACGATTAACCACCGTCCCGGAAATCTTACCGTCAATGGACTGCAGCCGGGCTTCGATATCCCCCGGCTTGGGAATAATGTCCTCGGTTCGAATACAGCGCATGGTCCACCTGGTAGAATCGGCGAAGTCAACCCGGGTATTCTGTCCCTGCCGTACGGTAGCTATCACCGGTCCCTGGTCGTTTCCGCCCCCCGGCCCCTGCATGGTATGTTCCATCCCCGTTTCCAGCAGGGTTACCAGCTTTTCTTCCACAAGGTCCAGGTGGTAGCTGCGGCGGGTGGGCGCGAATACCCCTACTCCCGAGTTAACCTGGGCATATTCGGAACCGGGTTCCAGCCATACGACTGAAATAATGTTGGTGAAGACATCGCGGTCCTTCCCCTTAAACCCCGCCAGGTAGGACATAGCAAAGAACACAACTGCTACGGCAGGAACAGCTATCCAGCCCCATTCCCGCCGATCGAACCTTTTCAGTACCAGATAGATCCCTGGCCCCAGCACCAGGATGTACAGCAAGAGCATTCCTCCCAGCAGGCGGGTAGAGGGCAGATCGGAACCCGGTATGTTGCGCAGTACCCACCCCAGATTCCCCCGGCGCCCTATCTCCTCCATCATCGCATCGGGTGCAGTAATCATATGGTGGGGATCCGCGCGGGTCAGAAGGTCCAGCCACAGCGGTTCATTGCCCGCCCAGGAGGCAAACGGTACCAGAGCCAGGTCAAAGGCCAGATAGACCAGGTTACCTTTGCCCAGCGGTGCCTGAACCACTACCGGAGTATCCCCTTCGGCGACCAAAGCGGTACCGCGGTGGAGCCGGCCCTCGCTTATCACGTACCCTTCCCCGGCAGCCAGTTTTTGTCCTACCTGCCTCTCCAGGGTGGGAAGACCGTGTACCGTTTTACTCCCGGTCACCTTAACCGGCAGTAGCGCACCCGGCAGGGGAGACAAGGTTTTCTGCCAGTTCGGCCCCCCGGCCAGAACCAGCATTCCTCCCCTTTCCACCCAGCTCTGCACGGCGGCCAGCTGGGTTTGCGACAGGCTGCTAGAGGGGAAATCGTTCATAACCAGGACGTCTAGGTGGTCCATGGCCAGGGATTTTTCCGGTATGTGTTCCGGCTGCAGGTGAATTACCGTCACCCGGTTGCGTCCCCCGGGCAGCTTTATGGCCGCCACGTGGTTCAGGGTTGACGGTTCCGAAGCCAGTACTCCGATAACCACCTCCCGGGCCTCGAGCAGCACCGGTCGCCGGACCTTTTCCACGGCCAGCTGCTTACCGTCTGCGACCAGCCGCACCTGGTAGCCGGTGCCGTCGTCGTGAGGGATGTACATAGTAAACAGCTTCTTGCTTCCCCGGGGCAACACCGCTTCCCGGGTGTAGAGCACCCGGAACCCGTTTTGCCGGGCAGCTACTTCCAGCGTCCCCTTGACTTGCGGGCCGGTGTTTTCGACCCTGACCCGAAGAGGAAGTGTTTGTCCAACCCGGGCATATCCGTCAAAACCGGCCTCGGCTTTCATGTTAAGGCCGCCGGCGGCTTGCACCGGGGCAGTGAAAAGACCGCCCAACGTCACCGTCAGAATAACAATGACCAGCAGGGAGAGCTCCCGGGCTCCAATTCTTACCGGCCAAACAGGCTGCGTATTCCTCAAGGTATAGCCCTCCTCTGCTCCATTTTTTCTCTGATTAGCCTGGCATCCCGGTCCGCCGCCTTATCCCGTCCTGCCCGGCGTGTTGTCGGCAGGTCCAACTGGTACCTTAACTCCACCGATTTTTCCAGGTAGGGTGAAACCTGGCTCCCGTCATCCAGGGCTATGACCCCGGCTTCAGTTAATCCCTTCCGGTGCTTACCCACATATACACCCTCGATATCGTCCGGGTCCACCTCGCTACCCGTTTGTCCCTTGGGGCTTACCCCAAACACTTCTATCACTTTGTCCAAATCCTTCATCCCGATGAACACTACCGGGATGCCGTTTTGCACCAGTTCCTTCAGCTTGGCAACAGCCTTGCCCTGTAGAGCTCCCTGGTGCTGGTCCGGGAAAACCCACACGGCATCGACCCCACCAGCCGTCAAGTAATCCGTATTTGCCTGGTTCAGCACCCACCATTGCAGGGGCATGTTGGTGTAAGGCCCGACGTTTTTCTCGTCCCCGGAGAGGAATGCCACCCGCATTACCCCGCCGGGCTCCAGTTCGTTGCCCGCCCGGTCATAGAAATGAGGCGTCAAACTCAATGGGCCTCGGGGAACCCCGGTTAGAATGGTACGGGTGGTTATCGCCAGATCCATCTTCTTTCCGCCATCCAGCTCCAGCCAACCCCTGTCTACGCCCGGGTCTTTACAGAACCCGTAGAAAACCCCGTCTTCGGGAAGATGGCCGCACTCCACCGGGGGCCCGGCCAGGTAACTCGCCGTGAACTCCATGCCATCCCTGAGGGAAATTCCGCCCCAGCTTTTCTCCACCAGCCTAAGGCCCACCATATACCCGCCGGAGTCGTAAGGGTAGCCCGGACCTTTACTGTCAAAATCAACTTTGAAAACCAGGTAGGTCCTTCCATTTATCTCCCGAACATCGAGCACTTCCATTCCCCGGAGTTGTTTCTTTATATAGGGTCCATACGGATCTCTTTGCTGGAGAAGATCTGGTACTAACTTGCGCAGCTCCTTTTCCGCCAGGCGTTTTACCTGCGCGGCCTCCATCCCGGGCGGGGAATAGTGATAAGAATCAAACGCCAGCCATATCCCTATCGACAGGAGTATAATCCCACCTATGAGCAGCAGTCTCTTCTTCACTACCTAACCTCCCCACCCGAATGCTGGTATCGTAAAAGCGGGAAAAATCCAACTGAACCTCTTGTAACTATTACTGGATAAACAGGCAAAACCTTTCACGGCTAAATCGATACATTTGCGACATAGTTCGACATTGCCGTTCAGACGACGAACCGGAAATGGCAGATTATCTTGCTGGGCCAGTTCAACAAATAGTCACCCTCGGTAGCTCGGGGACCGCCATTGTGAATAAGCCAGGGTACCCCGTTACGGCAGCGGCGGTCCGAAATAATACCAATGTGTGGGTAAGGCGGGCCGAAGACCACGATGTCCCCCGGTTGCCATTGGGTAAGATTCTTGACGTCGCCCGGTTTGACCTCGGTGGTCAACTCCCGGGCATGGCGCTGGAAAAACACCTGCAGGTTGCGGACTCTCCGGAAGTCGATAGCGGGGTCGGGATTCTTGCCGGTTGTACCGTAAGCGGAGGGAGCAGAGCGGATATCTTCGTCCACCATTTCCTTCAGGTCATACCCGGCTGCCCTGAAGGCCCGCCAGATGACATCGCTGCAGGCACCTTTCCCTTCCGGGGGGTAACCGCCACGGTAGTACGAGCTATCGTATTGAGTGCGTCCCGTGACTTCCTCCCGCGCCCCCTCGACCAGGTCCAGGGCATCGGGAATGCCGTTATTGTTTTGATCCTGGCGAGAAATGTGCAAGGGTACTTCACACCTGGACCCGGGCAACAGGTTCTCCCAGGAGTCAGGGTAATCAAATGTATATGCCAGAAGCCCCCCGCAAATGGCGATCACCAACACCACCACAGCTGC
>JAAYAC010000004.1 GCA_012719535.1 Syntrophomonadaceae bacterium
CAGGAGATGCTGGGCCACGAGGACATAAGTACCACCCAGAGCTACACCCACCTGCCCCGGACCCGGCTGAGGGAAGTGTACCAGAAGAGTCACCCACGCGCCTGACCACTATGCGAACAGCATAACGCACGATATTTCATGATTTCAAGCCTGACCCCAAAGGAGGTAAGGACGTGGCCAAAAGGGTTTTTCTCATTGTACTGGACAGTGCCGGTATAGGGGCGCTTCCGGATGCCCGCCTGTACGGGGACGAGGGTAGTAATACCCTGGGCAACATAGCGGCTATGGCCGAGGGTGGTTTAAATACTCCTCACCTGGCCCGGTTAGGCCTGGGCAAGCTTGTTTCTCTCCCGGGAATTGAAGTTCCGGCTGCGGCTCTGGGCGCATACGGCCGGATGGCCGAAAAATCATGCGGGAAAGATACTACTACCGGGCACTGGGAGCTCATGGGAATAGTACTCTCCCGCCCGTTTCCTACGTACCCGTACGGGTTCCCGCCTGAAGTAATCGGGGCCTTTGAGCAGCGCATCGGACGTAAGACCCTGGGTAACAAAGCGGCTTCGGGGACAGCCATTATTGAGGAACTCGGGCAAGAGCACCTGCTCACCGGATATCCCATCGTCTATACTTCGGCGGACAGTGTTTTTCAGATAGCCGCCCATGAGGATGTCATTCCTGTGGCGGAACTCTACCGAATGTGTGAAATCGCCCGGGAGTTGCTGGCCGGTGAGCACGCAGTGGGCAGGGTCATTGCTCGTCCTTTTACCGGCACGCCGGGCAACTTTACGCGTACGGTTCGTAGACACGACTACTCGCTTAAACCTCCCGGCCGGACCGTGCTCGATTTTTTGGCGGCCGCCGGCAGGGAAGTTATTGCGGTAGGGAAGATCAAAGACATTTTTGCCGGTCAGGGCATTACCAGGAGCGTTCCGACCGGGGAGAACCTGGCCGGGATAAATGCCATATTGGACCTGCTACGGCGAGATTTTTCCGGGTTGGTTTTTGCCAACCTGGTGGATTTCGACATGAAATACGGCCACCGTAACGATGTCAATGGGTACGCTCGTGCCCTCGAGGAGTTTGACAGTTATCTTCCCCGGATAATGGACGAGCTGGCAGGTGACGATGTGCTGGTTATCACAGCCGACCACGGGTGTGATCCCACCACCGCCAGCACGGATCACTCCCGGGAATATGTACCGGTCATCGTTTACGGCAACGAGATTAAACCGGATACTGACCTGGGCACCCGGGAGAGTTTTGCCGACCTTGGCTTGACGGTGGCAGCACTGCTGGATGTTGGGATAGAAGGAATTGCTGGTAGTAGTTTTGCTTCCTTGATCAGGAGGTAGTACGGATATGAACGCGTATGACATCATTAAAAAGAAACGGGACGGCGGGGAACTGTCGAGTGAAGAAATAATGTTTTTCGTACAAGGTCTTACCAGCGGGACCATCCCGGACTACCAGGTTGCCGCCTGGGCCATGGCGGTGTATTTCCGAGGCATGACCGGGCGGGAGACCCGGGATCTGGCCCTGGCCATGGCCGATTCAGGGGATACCGTGGATCTCCGGGGAATTGAAGGGTTCAAGGTGGATAAACATAGCACCGGCGGGGTGGGTGATAAGACTACCCTGGTCGTTATTCCACTGGTAGCAGCGGCCGGGGTGCCGGTGGCCAAGATGTCCGGCCGGGGGCTGGGGCACACCGGCGGCACCATCGACAAATTCGAGTCAATTCCTAACTTCCAGGTGGACAAGACTCCCGGAGAATTCATAGCCCAGGTGAACTCTGTCAAAGCGGCGGTGGTTTCACAGACAGGAAACCTGGTGCCTGCCGACAAGAAACTCTATGCTCTGCGGGATGTTACGGCCACCGTGGACAGCATTCCCTTGATTGCCGCCAGTATCATGAGCAAGAAACTGGCGTCGGGTGCTGACGGAATTGTTCTGGATGTAAAGGTGGGTAGCGGTGCATTTATGAAGTCTAGCGAGGAAGCATTTGAGCTGGCCCGGATCATGGTGGACATCGGTACCAGTGCCGGGCGCGAGGTGGTCGCGGTATTAAGCGATATGGACCAGCCCCTGGGGTATACGGTGGGGAATGCCCTGGAGGTGCAGGAGGCGATAGCCACCCTTAAGGGCAAAGGCCCTGCGGACCTGGAGGAACTTTCCATTATCCTGGCGAGCTACATGCTGCTGATGAGCAAGCAGGTCCCAGACCTGGCAACCGCCCAGCAAGTGATAGGTGAACTGTTGCACAGCGGTAAGGGCCTGCAGAAATTGCGGGAGATGGTGGTAGCCCAGGGGGGGGACCCCGGCTACCTTGACAATCCACACAACTTCGGGCAGGCCAGCCTCAATGTGACCGTTCCTTCGCCGGAATCCGGAGTGGTAAGCGGTATTGATGCGGAAAAGGTTGGGCTTACTGCCATGCGGCTGGGGGCGGGCCGGGAAAAGCTTGGTGATCGCATTGACCACACGGTGGGAATTGTGCTGCGCAAAAAGCGGGGAGACCGGGTTAGGGCCGGGGAAGCTCTAGCCATCCTCCACGCCAACGACCCTTACCGCCTTGAAGTGGCCCGGAAGTCACTGGTCGAGGCGTACCGGATCAGTACCGGGGCCCATTCCTTTCCACCCCTGCTCCTAGGAGTGGTCACCCGGGAAGGAGTGGAGAGGTATGTGTGAACCACCAAAAGACCTGCCCCGACCGGGGGCAGGCCCATCTCGAGTGCGCGCCTCAGTTCCCGCTGCTAATGCTTAACAATGACGGACTCAATCTCGAATCCTTCCTCCTCGAGCCTGGCAATAATGTTTTCACTGTTGGGACAGGTGATACGCAGGACCAGATGAACCTTTTCCTGGCCGGGGATATCGATGCGGACGATGTTGGCAATGTTACCGCCACTATCGCTGATGATAGTAGCAACCTTGGCCAGTTCACCGGGGCGATCCTCCAGCTTCAGGTCAATTCTGGTTCCACGGCTGTCGACCCCCATTATCCGAATCAGGGCATCAAACACGTCGGTCTCCGTAATGATACCCACCACTGTATCTTCTGCCACCACCGGCAATGAGCTGATACGATGTTTTCTCATCAGGCTGGCTGCTGTTTCCAGATAATCTTCCGGGCCAACGGTGATGACCTCGCGGTTTTTGGGCATGATATCCTTGAGCATGGTTTTCTCCAGCAGATAACTGGTGCCGAAAAAGCTCAGGGTCGAAGGTTTATTAACAGGCACATTTTCCAGGTCACTCATGGTGACGATACCAACCAGTTTATCACCTTCCATAATCGGTAAGCGGCGAATGTTGTTCTCGTTCATCAAGGCGAAAGCGTCAATGACACTGGCGTCAGGGCTTATCTTTTTGACATCGGTGCTCATGATATCTCTTACCCTCATCTTCTTCCCCCTTTCTCCATTGTGGTGAAACCCTGATTTATGTATTCGTCACCATGCTGGCATATCCCTGCTGTGTCCTGGAAGAATTGGCAGAATCCATACAGACCCCCATGGCGCGCCTCAGGGCACCAACAGTAGAGGACAAAAACCGCATACCTGGCCGTGTGTCACTGCTCCCCGGCACTCATGCCTATCGCGTCTTGCAGCGGGGCATACATATGATCTCTCTCACCTCGGTGGTAAAGAAGTGGTTGGAATGAGCTGGCAGGATAACGATGGCGGCATCCGCCCCACGACCCGTTCCTCCAATGGAGATTACCTCTTTCCCGTGAGGGATGAGGCCCGCGTCTTTGGCCATGCACGCTATCTCGATAGCTACCTTGACTCCCTGGCCGAAGATTCTCAGGGTCTGGGCCATGATTTCTGCGGGATATACCCCGCCGAACTGGTTTCTAATAGCCCGGTCGACCCCGGCAAACAGGTGGGTAGTGGTGAGGAGTTTGACTCCCTGCTGGCGCAAGAAATGCCTGGTTGCCGGGTCCATTTCATCCTGGCCGGGTTCAGAGAACCCCACGTGATGAGTAACGCATACCAGGTCCAATCCCTTGCCCAGCAGCTTCTTACAAGTCTCGCCGCTGCAGGACGCCACTACCACTGTCTTAATATGCAACTCTTCCGCCCTTTTCAGGGCCAGGTGCAGAGTCTGTTCAGTATTTGCTGCTCCTGGTTTTTCCCAGTACATTTAATCACCTCCATAATTAAAGTTTAGCATACCGGCAGCTCTAGTTAGCCTGAGCTGCTGGAACCCGGAGCAGGTGCTGGTTGACCCGCTCTGCGGGTCGGGGACGATACCCATTGAAGCCACCCTTGTTGGTTTGAACCTGGCTCCCGGCCTGCGGCGGGAGCTTGCCGGGGAAAAATGGCCGGTCATACCGGACAGGCTATGGCAGGAGGCAGGTGATATCATCCGCCACCAGCAGGTGCTTCACATCCGATGTCGATGCCGATGTGTTAAGTTTGGCCCGGTACCATGCCCGCCAGGCAGGAGTAGAGGGACACATTCCCTGGCAACGGTTGCCTTTGTCCGAACTGAGCGCGCGGCAGAAATACGGTTATGTGATATGTAACCCGCCTTACGGGCAGCAAGTGGAAGACGTTCCTTCCGTGCAACGCCTGTACCGGGAAATGGGGCAGGTGTTCAGGAAACTGGATACCTGGTCGTTCTTCGTGCTTACCGCCTATCCCGGATTCGGGAGGTATTCTGGCCGCCGGGCTTATAAGAAAAGAAAGCTGTACAACGGCCGCATTCAGTGCTACTATTACCACTTCCCCGGCCCCCGTCCTCCCCGCTTGAATGGGACACAGCCAGTATCCTCGCCCGTATGATAACTGCCCGTTGGGGACCATGGGGTTTGTGGTGTTAGATAGCCTGAACCAGCCTGTTATTGATCTCCTCCAGTGCGTCTCCGGTGTTGCCGGTGTCCAGTTTGACGGCAGCGGCATGGTCGAGTTCGGTACGCCCCTTGTTGATGATGATGAGGTCCTGGTAAAAAGTACTGAACTCTTTGACAAAACCGGCGAGGGGGTACACCGTCAGGGATGAGCCTATGACCATCAACACTGTGGCTCCCACTATGCAATCCCGGGCATCCAGGTAATGATGAATATGCTCGCCGAAAAGTACTACGTCAGGCTTGAGTATGCCCCCGCACTCCTCACACGTGGGTACCACCTCGGGACAGTTTTCTACATAAGCGGTGTTGTAGACCTGGCGGCATCCTGACCGAGTGCATAGGAAACGGTCCGCATTGCCATGAATGGCGTAGACCCGCCGGCTACCGGCCTTCTGGTGGAGGTTGTCAATGTTTTGTGTGACGACGGCCTTAATCGTCCCCCGTTTCTCCATATCTGCCAGTATCCGGTGTGCCTTGCTCGGCTCCACTGGAGGGAACATAAAGTATTTCCGGTAAAACTCCCAAAATAGTCCCGGGTTCCGGCGGAAGGCCTCGATGTTAATAATATTCATTACCTTCTGTTCCCCCAGCTTGCGGTAGATACCATTCTCCCCGCGAAAATCCGGGATGCCTGCCTCCGTACTTATGCCCGCCCCGGTGACTACCACGGTATTTCTTGAGCGGGCCAACAGTTCCACGATGCGATCAATGGCGCTTGACGGCACATTTATCCCTCCTTTTGTCAACATCTTACCAGTTTAGTGAGTTGCGGGACAGATCCTTTTGCCCATTGTTCAGCCCGATTCTGGATGTATCCAGGCAACTGCTACGAAAATAGACGCCGGCTACGCTGACAACTCATGAATTACGCTGTAGAAACCCTAATCCTTGCCAAGTAGTTCCAAACTCATTTTTTAGCGTCAGGTATGGGTGGCCTACCTCACCTGGTGAGAAAGAAAAACACTTTAAGAAGAAAGATCTTCAGAAGGAGAAACATGGCACACGTCGTATAGTATTCATAAATACCGGTGTAGGACTCACTGGGCAAGGTATACCTCGCAAAGATATACTAAGGAGGGGATAACGTGGCTGACGAGACGCAAATGGTAGTGTTTACGTTGAAGGCCGGGGAAACAGTTTGTGAATACGGGGTTCCCATAACCCAGGTGCAGGAAATCATTCGTCTTACTGTACCGACCAAGTTACCTCAGGTTCCCGATTTTGTTGAGGGAATTATCAATTTACGGGGCAGAATAATTCCCATCATCGACCTCAAGAAGCGTTTCGGTATAGATACTTCCCACCACACTGAAGATACCCGTATCATGGTGGTGGAGGTGGGAGGACAGACCGTTGGGGTAGTGGTAGATGAGGTTACTGAGGTGCTGCGGCTTCCCCAGGATAGCATCGAACCTCCGCCCACGGTGGCGGGTGGTATTACTGCCGAGTACCTGACCGGGGTGGGTAAACTGGACAATCGCCTTCTAATAATGCTGGATATGACCAAGATCTTGACAGAAGGGGAGCAGGCCCAGCTCCAGGAGTTGGAAGGGTCTGCGGTCGGGTAACTGCAAGACTGTGTCCCAGGAGCCCCGGCATATTTGGTTTCGGGGCTTTTATTTTGCCCAGGGTTGATTAATAATTGTATAGAAGGGAAAAGGGCGTGAATTTCTTGATCCTGGTGGGAATAGATATTATTGAAATTGACCGGATAAAGAGAGCGGTCGAGAGGAACCCCCGGTTCAAGCAGCGGCTGTACACCGATGCGGAGCTCGCTTATTGTGCGGGTAAGGGTAATCCGTATCCTTCACTGGCGGCGCGGTTCGCGGCCAAGGAAGCGTTTCGCAAATTGTATCCACAACTTGCCAGTAGGATAAGGTTCAAGGATGTAGAAATAGCTATTGGACCGGAGGGTAAGCCCGAACTCATCCTCCACGGCCAGGCGCTCGAAAATGCCCGGCAGGCCAACCTGAAAGAGGTGGATGTAAGTCTTTCCCATTCGCGTGTCAATGCAATCGCAGTAGTAATAGCCCGAAGCGGGTGAAAGAGGTGGATAACCGTGAAGATAGTGTCCGCCCGGCAAATGAGGGAAATTGACCGGCAGGCGTCGGAGGAGTTTCATATTCCCAGCTTGATTTTAATGGAGAACGCCGGGTTGAGGGTAGTGGAAGCGGTAGAGACGGCTTTGAAAGGGGTCGGACAGGGAAAAGTAGTGGTCCTGGCCGGAAAAGGCAACAATGGGGGTGACGGGTTGGTAGCCGCCCGGCATCTGCTGAATGCCGGGACCATGGTTGATACGTTCTTGGTGGGAGAACCCGCCGAGCTTACCCCCGATACGGCCACCAATTACCGGATACTCAGCAAGTTGACCGGACGCATTTTTCCCCTGACCCGCGAAGAGCATCTGGAAAACCTGGCAGCTGCATTACTAACCTGTGATCTAGTTGTAGATGCCATATACGGGATCGGGTTCCACGGGGAGATGCCTCCGCTGGAAGCGAGGGTTGTCGGCCTGGTTAACCGGACGGGTAAACCGGTGGTAGCGGTCGACATCCCTTCGGGTGTGGAAGCGGATACCGGAAAGGTCCACGGTGAAGCCATCAAAGCTACCTGGACGGTAACCCTGGCCCTGCCCAAGATGGCCTTTTTCTCCCAACCAGGCCGGAGTTACGCCGGTACGTTGACGGTTGCTGACATATCCATTCCCAGCAACTTGCTGGAGGATAGTCAGCTCAAAGATAACCTGATAACCGAAGAGATGATAAGGCCACTGTTTACCCCGCGCCGGGCCGATACCCATAAGGGCAGTTATGGACATGTGCTGGTGGTGGGGGGGTCTATAGGTCTCACCGGAGCGGTGATCATGACCTCCCAGGCAGCGCTGAAAAGCGGGGCAGGACTGGTGACTGCCGCAATACCGAGTTCCCTCCAGCCAGTAGTGGAAACCCGCTTGGTGGAGGTAATGACGGTGCCGCTGGCAGAGAACGTCCAGAAGGCGATATCTCTGGAGGCGCTCCCCGCGCTGGAAAACCTGCTGGGTGCTGTTTCGGTCTGTGCGGTAGGACCTGGCATGGGGCGGTATGATGAGGCCAGCGGCATAATCAGGTTCATACTGGAAAGAGCCGGCGTGCCGGTGGTTATCGATGCGGATGGGCTGAATGCGCTGGCGGATGATATCTCCATCCTGCGTAATCGCCAGGTACCAGTTATCCTCACCCCACACCCGGGGGAGATGGCGCGCCTTACGGGGCTCTCCGTGGCAGAGATTCAAGCCAACCGGGTGGAAAACGCCCGGCGTTTTGCGGAAGAATGGGGTGTCACCCTGGTATTAAAAGGACATAACACCGTGGTTGCGACACCGCGTGGGGAAGCCTACATCAATATTACCGGTAACCCGGGGATGGCAACCGCTGGCAGCGGTGACGTGTTATGTGGAATAATGGCCGGGCTGTTAGCCCAGGGTTCGCGTCCCCACCTGGCTGCGATAGCCGGGGTTTATGTGCACGGCAAAGCCGGGGATCTGGCCAGGGCCAGCAAGGGAGAGCGGGGACTGGTGGCTCTTGACCTGGTTGATGCTGTTCCGGATATTTTAAAGGAATTTGAATCAATATAATGGTAGGGGTTTAAACATGAAAGCAAAGGATATAATGACTAGAGAGGTTATTACTGTAACCCCGGAGGAAAATGTGGAAACCGTGGCCGGGATCCTGGCAAGAAACAGGATCAGCGGGGTTCCGGTGGTAGATTCCGCAGGTCGGCTAGTGGGGGTTGTTACAGAGAACGACCTTATTGTGCGGGCCAAGAACTTGCATATCCCCTTCTACATAACTCTGTTTGATAGCATTGTATTTCTAGAAAACCCGCGCCGCTTTAACCGGGAACTGAAGAAGTTTACGGCCTCCAGGGTGGAGCAGATTATGACGAACCAGGTAGTTACAGTCGACGAGGAAACACCGGTAGCGGAGATCGCCAGTATAATGACAGAGAAGGCGATCAACCGGGTGCCGGTGATGAGGGATGGCCGGCTGGTGGGTATTGTAACCCGAAACGACATTGTCAGGTCACTGGTGAAATGACCATGCATCTGGGAAGACCTACCTGGGCGGAAATTGATCTGGGAGCAATTGCTCATAACCTGCGGGAACTAAAAAAGTGCCTGACCGGTTCGGCGCGGTTAATGCCGGTTATCAAGGCCAACGCTTACGGGCACGGCATTATCGAAGTGGCCCGGGTGTGCATAAACGAAGGGGCCGATTTCCTGGCGGTCGCCATGCTGGACGAGGCCCTCTGGCTCAGGGAATCGGGTATTGACAGGGGAAATATTCTCATTCTGGGGTACACGCCCGAGGATGAGGCGGGGAAGGCGGTGGACCACGGTTTTCGCCTGACCGTGTTCAACTATCGGGGGGCGGAGGCAGTTTCGCGGGCTGCAAGCCGGGCCGGCAAGACCGGCTACATCCACCTCAAGATCGATACCGGGATGGGCCGACTCGGTTTTTTCCCGGATGACAATTCCTTGGAGGTTATTGCGGGCATATTCCGGCTTCCGGGAGTGAAAGTGGAAGGGATTTTTACCCACTTTGCCGCGGCGGACAGCGCCGATAAAACCTACACGGAATGGCAGTTGAAAAGATTCCGGGATTTTATCGCCCGGTTGGAGTCCAGGGGGCTGCATATTCCGCTAAAACACGCCGCTAACAGTGCGGCCTTAATGGATATACCGGCGGCACATTTCGATCTGGTCAGGGCGGGCATCAGTATTTATGGCCTGGAACCTTCGGGTGAAATAGTCAACCGCAGCCTGAATCTTATCCCGGCGATGCGTTTATTGAGCCGCATCGTGATGTTAAAGGAGGTACCCCCCGGTTCTGCCATAAGTTACGGCTGTACCTACGTCACTTCCCGTATTACCCGGGTAGCGACGGTGCCCATTGGATATGCCGATGGCTACACCCGGCTCTTGTCCGGTAAAGTTCACGCCGTGGTCCGGGGCCAAAGGGTTCCGGGCATCGGCAGGATCTGCATGGACCAGTGTATGTTTGATGTCTCAGGGGTTGATGGGGTGAAGGAAGGGGATCAGATTGTTTTGTTCGGCCGCCCGGAGGATGGGGTTACGGCCGATGAGCTGGCCGAACTTCTGGGAACCATCAACTACGAAATAGTTTGTATGATTGGCCCCAGGGTCCCCCGTATATACCGCCACGCATAATTGTATTTATTGGATTTGCAGCTCGAAACAGCGACATATATAATAGTAGTATCAGCCATTACATAGTACTATAGGGGGTGCTCGGTTTGCCGGCCTCTAAAAGGATAATGGTCACGGTTCCAGAGAACCTGCTGTTGGAGCTGGACGACATCAATGTCGCTGAGAGCAAGAACCGCAGTGAGATTATACGTGAAGCCTTAAAGTTCTATGTGGGGGAGCGCAAGAGAAGACTGGTGAAAGAGCAAATGAAAAAGGGTTACCTGGAGATGGCTGATATTAATCTCTCCCTGGCGAGCGAGTACCTGACCTTGGACCACGAGGCTCTGGTTAATTGTCTAGAAAGATTAACGGAGTGATAGGTGTTGGTGATAAGACGCGGTGAAATCTATTTCGCCCAGTTGAATCCTGTGGTGGGTTCGGAGCAGGGCGGTATTCGCCCAGTTTTGGTGGTACAAAATGATATAGGCAACCAGTACAGTCCTACCACCATTATTCTTGCCATAACCTCCCAGATCAACAAGGCCAAGCTACCCACCCATGTGGAGTTAAGAGCTAACAAATTTGGGTTGGATAAGGACTCGGTTATCCTTGGGGAGCAGATTCGTACCATCGACAAGACCAGGTTAAAACAACGGATTGCTTTCCTGGACGAGGAGACGATGTCCAAGGTGGATCAGGCCATAGAGATCAGCCTTGGACTAGCAGATGTCTGATACATAAATGGCGAGAACAGGCTTAAAAGGCCTGTTTTTTACTTTTGCCAGAACTTTTGGGGGTGGGTTATGACTGTTCGGATAGGTATTACCTGTTCTTATGACCAGGCTGGCAACTACTTTTACTTGAGGTCGGCCTATGTTGAAAGGCTTGTCCGGGCCGGGGCCACGCCCCTGATACTTGTCCCGGCCAGCCATGAGCCGGTAATATTCGATTACGTGGAGAGCTGTGACGGCTTTTTGCTGGCGGGGGGAGGCGATGTTGATCCGGTTTTCTGGGGAAAGGAACCCGAACCGGGTCTGGGTGAAATCGATCCCGCAAGGGACCAGTTTGAACTTAAGCTAATGCAATATATCCTGAGCCAGGATATTCCCACCCTTGGTATTTGCCGGGGAGCCCAGGTTATAAATGTGGCTGCCGGAGGCAGCCTGTTCCAGGATCTGCGAGGTGGTGTGTGCCACATGCAAAAAGCCCCCCGCGCCCATCCATTTCATGATATAGTGGTAAAAAGGGGCACCAAACTGTATGAAATAATGGGGGCTGAGGTCGTAAGGGTGAACACTTTTCACCACCAGGCAGTGGCTGAACCGGGCCGGAATCTGGCCGTCTCCGCGGTGGCCAGGGACGGGGTCATCGAAGCCATCGAATCAACAAAACACAGGTATCTCCTGGGAATACAGTGGCACCCGGAATACATGACCAACCTTGCGTCGGACCGGTTGTTTGCATCGCTGGTGGAAGCCGCCCGCCGGTAAGCAAGCATTATTAACCCATGCTTCCATCCCCGGATGCGTGGCGAGGACAGGCCCGGGGGAACGGTGAAAAGAGTAAACATTAGGATCAAGTTAGATAATGGCAGGATGCGGGAGAGAACAGGCACCTACCGTTTTACATAGGATAAATTGTAGTGGAGGGAACTCGAGTGCTGGCAATTCAAGGGGGAAGGGTATATACCATGACCGGCGCCGGGGTCCTGGAGGGCGGGGTAATTATCGTCGACCAGGACCGCGTGGCGGATGTGGGTGTCGGGTTGCCCATACCGCCCGGGTGCGAGGTGGTGGATGCGCGCCACAAGCACATCTGTCCCGGTTTCATCGACGCGCACTGTCACCTGGGGCTGGGGGAAGAGGTATACCGTGTGGAAGGGGATGACATCAATGAAACCTCGGAGCCGGTGACGCCTCACCTGCGAGCCCTGGACGGCATCAACCTTTGGGACCTGGGATTCAGCGATGCGGTGCGAGGCGGGGTAACCCGGGTACTGGTAATGCCCGGCAGCGCCAACGTGGTGGGTGGCCAGGCGGCTCTTCTCAAGACCTGGGCTCCGCACCGCCCCGATATGGTTTACCGGCACCCCTGGGGGTTGAAGGCGGCCCTGGGAGAAAACCCCAAAAGGGTGTATGCAGCCCAAAACAAGGCGCCCCGGACCCGGATGGCGAGCGCGGCCTTGTTGCGTGAAACCCTGTTTGCGGCAGCGAAACACCAGGATAAGAAGGAGGGACGGGAAAAGGAGGAGTTCCGCCTGGCCCCGATAGTCAAGGTCTTGCGCAAGGAGATGCCGCTGCTGGTGCACGTTCACCGGGCCGACGATATTATGACTGCTTTAAGGATTAGAGATGAGTTTGATATCGACCTGGTTATCCAGCACGGAACGGAAGCCTTCCTGGTGGCCGACGAGATCGCTCGCCGGGGGGTTAAGGTGGCCCTGGGCCCACTGTTGGTGAACCGGGCCAAGGTGGAACTGAAGGAGGTGTCTCTCCGGAATGCTCTCAGGCTTAAGGCGGCGGGGGTGAGCTTTTGCCTGATAACTGACCACCCGGTTATTCCGGTCCAGTACCTGAATGTCTGTGCTGCTCTGGCGGTCCGCGAGGGGCTGGATGAAAAAGACGCTCTGGAGGCTATTACCTGCAACGCGGCTGCCGTGCTGGGAATGCAGGACGAACTGGGGACCATAGGCAAGGGAAAAAAAGCGGATCTGGTTATCTTTTCCCACCACCCGCTGGAAGCAATGGCTCGGGCCGAAATGGTGATGGTGGATGGTAGATTTTGGGGGGATTGACCTATGGATAAAGGGGATTTATTCACCATTTACCTGGATGGAGTGCAGACCACCGTCTTTGTGGTGGGCATCTACAAGGAGGAGTGCTCGGGAGAAGATATGGTAGTTCTGGCAGTTATTAATAATGATAACCTTCTCCACATACCGCTCACAGACCTGAACACGTTCTTTGCGGCCCGGAACTATGTAAATTAAATGCCCGGTGGGATGAGTAACGCACCGCTTCCGTTATTCCCCTTTGCCTGTAGAAAAAAGAGCAAGACTGCAGAATCTGTAGTCTTGCCTTTTCTTATTTATGAAAGTCCTCCCTCTTTCACAAATTTGCGGGGAGGGTATTTTTCAGATAAAGTCGAAAATAACAGCGGGAGAGTACGGCCGGGGTTTTACGGGAAAATAATAACCGAAGGGACAAATCGAGCCGGGGAAATAACCGGGTAACAGCGGACTTCCACCCGGGAAGTTGCCCACTACATGCGGGAGATAGAGGAGACGGTGAAAGTTCCGGCCAAGCTGGCCAAGAACCGGGCGTTTCCGCATCAAAGGCTTGGAATAAATTCCCGGGGCCAGGGTAGACGGCTCTCCCAGTATTCGGAAAGGGGAATTTGTTTGCGGCTATCAAGGTTTATCGCAGCTGCCGGGGTCACTTCGCGCCGCAAGGCGGAGACCTTGATTAAGCAAGGCCGGGTCAAGGTCAACGGGCAGGTGGTGACCGAGCTCGGTTTGGTGGTTGACGGGAACCGGGATACAGTAGAGCTGGATGGTCGACGCCTGAAGGTTGAGAAACCGGTCTATATCCTGCTCTATAAACCACCAGGTTATCTTTCCACAGTGACGGATACTCACGGCCGGCCAACCGTACTGGACCTGCTGCCGGGCGAAAACCGCAGGGTATACCCGGTCGGCCGGCTGGACTATGATACCGAGGGCCTGCTGTTGCTTTCTAACGATGGAAACTTTGCCTATCTGATGACTCACCCCCGCCATGAAATAGAAAAAGTGTACGAGGCCCTAGTGGAAGGTAGGGTAGAAAGGGCGGACGTGAACCGACTAAAGGCGGGGGTGGTTATTGATGGTCGTAAGACTGCTCCAGCCTCGGTGCGGATTTTGCAGAGATACGAGAACCGGACTCTGTTGGAGATCCGTATTCATGAAGGGAGAAAAAGGCAGGTGCGCAAGATGTGTGCCGTCGTTGGTCATCCGGTGGTTAAGTTGAAACGTTCCGCCCTGGGCGGGCTAACCCTCGGCGGGTTGAAACCGGGTGACTACCGGTACTTGAGCGAGCAGGAGGTTGAGAGCCTGCTGGCAGCGGCTATGGAACACGGAGGTAGACGAAAATGAGCGAGCACACAATATGGGAAGCAAAGCTCAAGCCGCTAGGGGGGTTGGGCAGGTTGGAAGGCCTGGTCAACTTCTTTGTTGAAAAGGGTATTTCTCCCCCGAGGGACTTTGACAACTACCGGGTGGTGGTAATGGCCGGCGATAACGGCATCAGCCGGGAAGGCATAAGCATCTATTCCCCGGCAGATTCGGTACGGATAGTGCAAGCCCACCTGGAGGAAGCTGCAGCTACCCCCGTTTTCCTCAGTCGCATAGGCAAGGAAGAGATACTGGTAGATGTCGGTCTTTTTAGCCCGGTTGATTCCGGCCGGGTATGGGACTACCGGATCAGGCCAGGTAGTGGCAACTTCCTGGTAGAGCCGGCCATGACACGGGAGGAGGCGGTCCAGGCGCTGGAAGCCGGAGCACGGGTTGCGGCGCGCCTGGATGGATTGGATATCGTCGGTATAGGCGAGATCGGGGTTGGCAATACCGTGGCGGCTGTAGCGGCACTGGCCTCACTGCTTGATCTTCCTGCCGGACAGCTGGCCGACCGGGGTTCGGGAGTGAGCGATAGCGTCTTGTCTCGAAGAATCAGCAGTATAGAAAAAGCCATCGCTCTACACCAGCCTTGTCCGGGAGATGTGCTGGATGCTGTATCCAAAGTTGGTGGGGTGACGCTGGCGGCCATGACCGGATTTATCATAGGGGCTGGGGAAAAAAGGCTTCCGGTGATGTTGGACGGTTTTGTAGCTTCGGTGGCCGCCTTGCTGGCAACCAGACTTTCCGGTACTTGCCGGGAACTACTGGTCGCATCCCATCTCAGCCGGGAGAAAGGGCACCGGTTGGTTTTACGCGAGCTGGGATTGGTGCCCCTGTTCGATTTCGATCTCAATTACGGGGAAGGACTGGGCGCGGCGCTAGGCCTGTTTCTTTGCGAGTTGGCCTTTGTTTTTAGCCGAAGAATAACACAAATGTTCTAATTAGGAGGATTATTGTCAGCTAACTAGAATTAAATAAGGGTACTACAGGGAGGAACGCCCGTGGTCAAGATCTCAAAGTAGGAGAAGATGTAAAGGTGGGAAGTTTAAGGGTCAAAGTCCGGTTTGACTACAAGGGAATCCGAATGGGAAAGCTCTTTTTTGGCGGGAAGAGTGTGGAGCAGGTGGCGGAGGAAACCAGGGAGCAAAAAGTTGCCCTGCTGCGTAATGTGCCTGTGCAAGGCATTCACATCCAGGATATTGATATGAGTTCCGACATTTACACGGTTATAGACGAATTTACCGGGCAACCGGTAGGCTATGCCCCGGTAATTGTCACCCTGACTGCGGATAGCCTTGACGAGGTGGTTGGCTTTATCATGAAGGAGGAATTCCGCAAGATAGAGGTTCTGGAGCCAGAACAGGTGATACTGAACAAGTCCGATACCGAGAGGTTGCTGTTCAAGACCAACGAGAAGCTCAAGGAGTACAGGGCGTATCTGGAAAGAAAGATGGAGAAAGGCTAGGGGGTATCATGGTAAGAATTGGGCTTGATCAGGTCGTGGCGGTAGTTAACGATATACCTGCACTACCTCAGATAATGATTCGGGTTATGAAATTAACTGAGGATCCTGATTCCACGGTTCAGGATATAAACAACGTAATCACTCAAGATCAGGCCTTGACTGCCAGGGTGTTGCGGCTGGCTAATTCTGCCTATTACGGGTTTCCCCGGAGGATCAATACGGTCACCGAGGCCACCGTGCTGTTGGGTTTTCAGACCATAAGGAGCATCGTTCTGGCAGCGTCGGTCAACGATCTGTTGAGTAAGGAAGTGTCGGGGTATGCCCTGGCACCGGGTGAGCTGTGGAGACACTCCCAGGCGACCGCAATCACCGCTCGTTACCTGGCCCGGGTCCTGAAAATGAAAAACGCGGATCAGGTGTACACCGCCGGATTGCTCCATGATATCGGCAAGGTGGTCCTCAACCACTACCTGGAGGAAAACTACCATGAGGTTACCGACAAGGTGGAAACGGAAAAAATCTCGTTCCTCCAGGCGGAAAGTGAAGTTCTGGCCTTTGATCATGCCATGGTTGGGGCGAAGGTCGCGGACAAGTGGAACCTTCCGCCAGAACTGGTAGAGGCTATTGCCTTTCACCATGCCCCGGAGAAAGCTGAGCTTAATCCCTTGCTAACCGCGGTTGTGCACGTGGCAGATGCTATGGTCATGATGATGGGGATTGGCCTGGGGGTTGATGGACTGGCTTATCCCTTGTCACAGCCAGCCCTGGATAGGCTGGGGCTTTCACCGGCGGATATTGAACGAATGATTGCGGGGCTGACCGATATCCTGGCAGATGAAAATAGCTTTCTGCTCTAAGTATGGGCCTTTGCACCGGTCTTAACCTTCCTGCTAGGCTAAGGCGAGCTCGAATGCGCTTTAGCATTTTTTTATTGCCTTTTGTCCCAAGGTATTCTATATTATGCGTAAGTCTTGCTGGGAAGGAAGATTTTTTGGGTAGTGTCACGATATTTGCCGGGGGTTTCGGAAGCGGAAAGACAGAAACCGCCCTGAATTGTGCCCTGGAACTGTCCCGGTATCATAAGCGGGTAGTATTGGCTGATCTGGATCTGGTTAACCCATACTTTTGTTCCCGGGAGCTGGAACAAACCCTGCACGAACATGGCATCAAGCTGCTTGCCCCAATCGAGCAGTTGAGATTTGGCGATGTTCCCCAGGTGCCGTCCGAAGTGGTGGGCTACCTGGGAATGGACAACGAGATGGTGTTCGATGTGGGCGGGGATGAGGTTGGAGCCTGTGTTTTTGGCTATTTGCGCAGCTATTTCGCCAGCCGTACCTATGAGATGTTGCTGGTGGTGAATCCTTTTCGGCCCTTTGCGGAAACCCTGGAGAAGGTTGCCGGATTGAAAGCTGCCCTGGAAAAAGCTTCGCGGCTGAATTTTACCGGTATAGTCAGCAATCCCAACCTGGCAGTCGAAACCGACATTGACACGATTGTGGCCGGGCACCGCCGGGTGGAGGAGTACGCGCGGAGACTGGACCTGCCAGTAAAGTTCCTGGTGGTGGAGGCGGATCTTTATGGCCCCTTGCAACAAAAACGGCTGGGTGTGACTCTAAAACCGATCAGGCTTTATTTGCGGCCGGAGTGGTTGTAAAGGAGGGGAACAAAGACATGGCCAAGGGGAGAGTGAGCTTCGATGAAGGACGGTGTAAGGCCTGTGAGTTGTGCATTTACTTTTGCCCTAAAGATGTGATAGGCATAGACAAGAATCGCATAAACCATTTGGGGTATCACCCCGCGGCTGCCATTAGCCCCGAAAACTGTAATGGGTGTGCCATCTGCGCTCGCATGTGCCCGGATCTGGTAATAGAAGTAGAAAGGGAGTGACAGGATGGCAAAGGTGCTTATGAAGGGCAACGAGGCGCTGGGTGAAGGAGCAGTAATAGCTGGATGCCGGTACTTTTTTGGCTATCCGATAACTCCGCAGAGTGAGGTGGCGGAATACCTGGCCAGAAGGCTCCCCCAGGTGGAAGGGGTTTTCCTCCAGGCGGAAAGCGAGCTGGCGGCCATAAACATGGTATACGGGGGAGCGGCCGCTGGAGCCAGGGTGATGACCGGTTCTTCCGGACCAGGTATTAGCCTCAAGCAGGAAGGCATTTCCTTTATAGCCGAGGCTGAGCTGCCCTGCGTGATAGCCAACATTTCCCGGGGGGGGCCCGGCTTGGGTGGTATTCAACCTGCCCAGTCCGATTACTTCCAGGCCTGCAAGGGGGGCGGACACGGCGACTACCATTTAATGGTACTGGCCCCTTCTAGCGTGCAAGAGATGATGGATTTTGCGCTGCTGGCTTTTGACCTGGCGGACAAGTACCGGACACCGGTGATGATAATGAGCGAAGGGATGCTCGGACAGATGATGGAGCCGGTGGAAGTCAGGGAACCGGTTACCGAGCAGTATGCCAAGCCCTGGGCGACTAACGGGTGCGCAGGGCGAAAGCCGAACATCGTCAATACCCTTCACCTGGGTGTCGAGGAACTGGAGGAACGCAACCGGCACCTTTTCCGCAAATACGCAGAGATTCAGGCGCGGGAGAAAAGAGCGGAAACCATGTTGACCAAGGATGCCGAGCTGGTAGTGGTCGCCTTTGGGCTGCTCTCCAGGGTGGTCAAGAAAGCGGTTATTGAGGCCAGAAAAAAGGGTATCAAGGTTGGCCTGGTCAGGCCCGTAACTTTGTGGCCTTTTCCTGACGAACATATACGTGAATGCTTGGAGACTGCCAAAATGTTTCTCAGCATTGAAATCAACATGGGGCAAATGATTGAAGATGTCAGGTTGGCTGTAAACGGGCAAGCTCCCGTTGAGTTCTACGGCCGTATAGGGGTAGTCCCCAGTCCCCGTGAGGTCGAAGAGGCTATCATGGCAGCAGCGGAAAAGGGGGGACTGGTGTGAAGAAGGTTTTCGTAAAGCCTGTGAGCCTGACGGGTAAGCAGTGGCATTACTGCCCCGGCTGCGGGCATGGGATAATCCACCGGCTGGTTGCAGAGTGCATGGATGAACTGGATATAAGGGAAAAAACGATTGGAATATGCCCGGTCGGGTGTGGGGTGCTGGCTTATGAGTATTTTAACTGTGATATGCTGGAAGCTGCTCACGGTCGGGCCCCGGCGGTGGGTACTGGTCTCAAGCGAGTCTTGAAAGACCGTATCATTTTTACCTATCAAGGGGACGGTGACCTAGCTTCCATTGGAATGGCAGAAATTGTTCACGCCGCATCGCGGGGTGAAAAGATCAGCGTTTTCTTTATTAACAACACGGTTTATGGCATGACCGGGGGACAAATGGCCCCCACGACCCTTTTGGGGCAGGTGACCACAACCTCTCCCTACGGTCGTGACAAGGACCGTGAAGGGTATCCGATAAGGATCGCGGAGATGCTGGCTCCGTTCGAAGGAACTGCTTATGTTAGCCGGGTGGCCATCAACACCCCGGCCAACGTGGCCAGGGCGAAAAAAGCGGTTAAGAAGGCTTTTGAGACGCAGATGCAAGGCTTGGGCTTCTCCCTGGTGGAAATCCTGTCGACCTGTCCGACGAATTGGGGAATGGGGCCGGTAGAGGCCATGAAATGGCTGGAATCGAACATGATCCCTTACTACCCCCTGGGTGATTTAAAGGTTAAGGAGGGTTGAGCAGGATGGAGAAGCAGATTCTGGTGGCCGGTTTCGGGGGCCAGGGAGTATTGTCTACCGGCCTGTTTCTGGCTTACGCCGCCATGGCGGAAGGCAAGAATATATCCTATGTTCCCTCGTACGGTGCTGAGATGCGCGGGGGTACGGCCAACTGTATAGTAACCATATCAGACGATGAAATCAGCTCGCCTCTTACTGACACCCCGATGCAGGCTATTATCTTTAACCGGCCCTCCCTGGACCGTTTTGAGGATAGCATCCAACCGGGAGGGGTACTGGTTATCAACAGCTCGCTGGTGGACCGTGCACCCCGCAGGCAAGATTTGGAAGTGATGCAGTTGCCCCTGACCGAGCTTGCCGAAGAGAGCGGTGCGCCCGGAAGTGCCAATATGATTGTCCTGGGTGCTTACATAGCCCATACCGGGATAGTTAATATAGACTACGTGCTCAATAGCTTTGCTAATATATTTAAGGGAAAACGGAGTCATACCATCGAGCAGAACCGCAAGGCTTTTCTGGTCGGGGTTGAGTACGCCCGCACCCGGTGGCACAGATCTTAGCTTCGGGTCATTACTTCCCCGAACTGGAGTGGATGCCAATCAACCTTTTGCGTTGCCGGACAGCAATGTAAAAGGTTTGCTTTTATGTGAGGAGGAAATCCGATGAACAGGGACTGGCTTAAACAGTTGCTGGAGAAAGTGGCAGCGCGTGACCTGACGGTAGAAGAGGCTTTGACCAGCTTAAAGACCTTACCGTACGAAGACCTGGATTTCGCCAAGCTCGACCACCATCGCGGGCTGAGAGATGTTTTCCCCGAGGTCATATTTTGCCCCGGAAAGACAGCCGAGCAGACGGCGGTTCTGGTGAAGAAACTGGCTGACGCGGGAAACAACGTCCTGGCGACCAGGGCGACCCCCGAGGTTTTTACGGCGGTGAGTATGGTGGTCCCTGATGCGGAGTTTCACAGCTTGGCCCGGATTATAACCGTAACCAGGCAGCAACCGGCCTTTCCTTGCGGGGAGGTTGCGGTAGTCACGGCCGGAACCTCTGATATACCGGTGGCCGAAGAGGCGGCGGTAAGCCTGGAAGTGATGGGGGCCAGGGTGCTACGGATATATGATGTGGGAGTGGCGGGAATTCACCGCTTGCTGGACAGAATCGAGGAGATCAACCGGGCGCAGGTAGTTATTGCCATAGCCGGCATGGAGGGGGCTCTGGCTAGCGTGGTGGGCGGGCTCACGTCCCGTCCAGTAATTGCGGTGCCAACCAGCGTGGGTTACGGCGCCAATTTCGGGGGACTGTCTGCTCTTCTGTCTATGTTGAACACCTGCGCCACGGGTGTGGGGGTAGTGAACATCGATAACGGTTTCGGCGCCGCAGCCCTGGCTTTTTCGATACTGAAATGCCGGGATGACCAGGTAGGGATAATCTCTCCTCCAGGGGCATAACATAAAGAAAAAGCCTCTAAGTGGGGGATGAAAAGGTGAAACTTCTCGATAACATAGAGAAGTACCTTGTTCGGGCAGTTGTACTGGGAATAGTGCTTCTGGTGGTAGTTCAGGCTGCGCTCACCCAGGACCCCCTGCGGTTCTACTTGAGTCTGGGGGAAAGGGTGGAGGGACAGAAAACTTAATACCCGGCCGGGGTTATCGGCGGTGGGGAACTGCAGCAACAGGTTGATAAACCCGACCGTGAGGAAGGAGTAGCTTCCCCCTGGGCTAAGATAACCATCAGCCTAGAGGATTATTCCATGTTGGCTCGGGCCAGGGTGCTGGTAAACAATGAAGAAGTAGCAAGCTTCACTGGCAAGAATGTCGAACTAAAAGTGATGGCCGGAGACATTGTTGAGATTGACTCCACTTACTATAACTTCCCGGTCAGCTTCAAGATTACTGCTGTATCCTCGAATCTTGCTGCCCCGTCCTTAAACCAGTCTTTTACATCCAACCAGGGGATTGTGATGCTGGGCAAGGTGGTTGTCAAGTAATATTATGCGAACATTTTCCCGACGGCAGGGCAGGATTCCCGGGCCGGCAAGGAGAATAGACAGGAATCAAAACTCGACCGGGTTATATGGACAAACAGTGTTTCAACCAGTCTGTCAAGACTATTATTAAGGTGGGGGAACATGGGGGAAATAGGTAGCAGAATAGTGGCGTCGTCATCGATCAAGATGGCCATCACTGGTAGTCGGGCGGAAGAGAACGAACTTAAGAAGAGACTTTGGGAGGAATTCCAGATCCGGGCCGTAGCGGTTGATTACGGGGGAGAATTCATTCACTCGGTAGGTAAAATCGTGGAAAGAGCTGTAGTAGCGGCTAAGCGAGAAGGAGTTATCAAAGACACCCACCCCGAAGAAGGGGCGGTAGCGGGGGCTACCCGGGAGGCAATCAGCCAGATCATGCCCAAGGCCCTGGGTCTAAACGTCGGCGGGAAAATAGGTATTGCCAGGTACCATGACCATGTTTCGGTAACAATATTTCTGGGGATAGGGTTGCTGCACCTTGATGAAGTGGCCATTGGTCTCGGGCACCGGGCGGTTTCCTGAGCCCTTAAACCGGAAAAGACTGGCTGGAGCAGGATGCGAGAAATTGAAAAAGGCAGGATGGTAGGACGTTGTTGGTGAGAGGCATACGTGGGGCGACTACAGTAGAAGAAGATAGTGCGGCAGCGGTGGTAAAAGCCACCATGGAACTTCTGCAGGAAATGGTAGAACGGAATGGAATTGAGCTTGACAAGATTGCAGCGGTCATATTTACGGCCACCCCGGATATCTGCTCGGAGTTTCCTGCGGTCGCGGCCCGAAGAATGGGATGGAATTCAGTGCCGCTGTTATGTTTTCAAGAAATGGAGGTTAAGGGGGCCATTGAACGCTGCATACGGATACTCATGCTGGTAAACACGGCGCTAAGCCAGGAGGAGATCCGGCACGTCTACCTGCGCCGGGCCGGCATTCTTCGCAAGGATCTTGCGGAGTAGGGCTGGGATTATCAGCCACTGACCGACGGTATGACTAAGTTGCGGAAATCTCTCTCACTTCATACAGGTCGGTGCGGCGATGGCGCAGGAGGGGAAGTTCCCGCCTGACCTGCTTCACCCGGGCAGGAACAATTTCCGCGTAGAGTATGGTTTCGTCCTGGCCGGCCGCAGCCAGCACTGTTCCCCAGGGATCCACCACCAGGGAATGGCCCCACGCGTGGTAGGATGCCGAAGGGTTGAGGGCGGGCGAGGCCCCTACCACGAAAACCTGGTTGTCTATGGCCCTGGCCTTGAGGAGCGTTTCCCAGTGGGCCGGACCGGTGATGGTGTTGAAGGCCCCGGGAAGAACAATGAGCTCGGCCCCTTGCAGGGCCATCAGCCGGGCCAATTCCGGGAACCGGATATCATAACAGATGGCCACCCCCATAGTGGCCAGTGAAGTAGAAAACACGGTAACCTGACGGCCGGCCCCCAGTGTATCCGACTCCCTAAAAGACAGGCCGGCTTCCAGGTCAACGTCGAAAAGGTGTAGTTTGCGGTGGCATGCAATAAGTTGCCCTGCCGGGGAGAATACCGGGCAGGTATTATACACGGTTCCACTATCGTCATTTTCCGGAATGGAGCCCCCTACCAGGTAAATACCTTCTTTACGGGCGGACCGGGCCAGCATGAGACTGGTCTCCCCCCCAGGGACAGGTTCGGCGTAGTCAGGAAAGGTATCACTCCGATACGGACAGTTGAACATCGCTGGGAGGACCACCAGCCGACACCCCCGGCCGGCGGCTTCTGCAATCATCTCCCTTGCCTTTTTCAGGTTAGCCTTTTTATTGTCCTCTACCTGCATCTGGCAGATTCCCAGCTTGAATGAGTTACCCATGAACCGACCCCCCTGGTTGCTCAGCTACCTGTAATATACCAGATAACTGGCCGAGGTATAAGCAGCTATACCGGTTCAACCATAGCTGGTGCTGACGGTTGTTTTTTGCCGGAGTTTAGTCTATAACTATTCCAGGAGGGGTGGACTAATGAAATATGAAAGCACCCGGGGGAAAACGGCCCGGGTAACCGCAGCAGAAGCCATAAAAATGGGAATTGCTCCGGACGGGGGGTTGTTTGTCCCCGAGAAGAAGATAGGGTTGACCCCCGAGCAATTGTCAAGCCTGCAGGCGTTATCCTACCAGGAGAGAGCGCGGGAAGTCCTCCGGTTGTTCCTCGCGGATTTCACTGACGAAGAAATAACCCGGTGTGTATACGGTGCCTACAGCCCGGACAAATTTGAATCGCCGGAAATCGCGCCGGTGGTCAAGCTAGCTGGCCAGGTTTACCTGCTGGAACTCTGGCATGGTCCCACCTGCGCTTTCAAAGACATGGCGCTGCAAATGTTGCCGCTGCTGCTAACGACGAGCACCCGCAAAACTGGAGAGAATGCGGAGATTGCAGTATTGGTGGCCACTTCGGGGGACACCGGCAAGGCGGCCCTGGAGGGATTCCGGGATGTACCCGGGACCAGGATTATCGTGTTTTATCCTGACGAAGGGGTCAGCCAAATTCAGGAACGTCAAATGATAACCCAGGAAGGAAACAATGTTCACGTAGTGGCGGTAAAGGGCAACTTTGATGATGCCCAGAACGGGGTGAAGAGCATATTTGGCAACGCCGGGTTTGCCCGTGACCTGGCCCATCACGGCATGAAGCTGTCCTCCGCCAATTCTATCAACTGGGGACGTCTGGTTCCCCAGATCATCTATTACATTTCTGCTTACCTGGAACTGCTGAACAACGGGGAAATCAAGGAGAAAGAACCGGTCAATGTGGTAGTCCCAACCGGCAATTTCGGCAACATACTGGCGGCCTATTATGCCCGGGAGATGGGGTTGCCATTCAAGACCCTCATTTGTGCTGCCAACACCAATAATGTTTTAACCGATTTTATCAACACCGGGCTCTATGACCGCAACCGGGCATTTCATAAGACTATTTCCCCTTCCATGGATATTCTCATTTCCAGCAACCTGGAGAGGCTGCTTTATGAAGTCACCGGGCATGCTGCACCGCAGGTTGATGACTGGATGGCCCAGTTGCGGGAAACTGGCCGTTACCAGGTGGATAGCCAAACCTTAGCCATAATTCGGGAAGTTTTTTGGTCGGATTTCGCGACCGACCAGGAGACCATGGAAACGATTAGAGACACTTACCAGGCTTGCGGCTATCTCCTTGATACCCATACCGCCGTGGGCAAGAGGGTGTATGACAAGTATGTTGCGGCGACCGGCGATCGGAGCACGACGGTCATTGCCTCTACGGCTAGCCCGTTCAAGTTTGCCAGCAGCGTGGCGACGGCCGTACTTGGGGCAGATGCAGTCCGGGGACGGGACGAATTCGCGTTGCTGGACCTGTTATCCGCAACCTGTGGTATACCGGTTCCCGGGGGATTGCAGGACCTGGGGAGCAAGCCGGTCCGCCACTTAAGAAAGGTGGAGCGCGACGGCATGGCCGCTGTTGTTAGGGAATTGTTGGGGATAGGATAACTTTTCCGCGTGGTAGCGGGTATTTAACCACCTCTTTCGACATATAAATTATATGAAATCTGCATTTGGGAAAGTAAACGTGGGGGAGGTGGGCAACCCATGAGATTCAGAAGGTTACGCCGGTATGGGGAACCGGATGAGGTGTTTCAAGAGCCGGAGCCGGCGACGGTCTTCGCAGAGGACGACTCGGGAAGCCAGCCGGAGGTGGTAGAGGTGGACCCCGGGGCGGAACCGGCCGGTGAGTTTTCCTGGGCGGAAGTGAACGAGGAGGAGCTTACGGAGGAGGTTGAGGAAGAAGCCAGTAACGTCACCGATGGCCCTGGTAAGGAGGCCGTGGGGTTGGAGTTCACTGCGGACACAACATACCCGGATGGGGATGACGAGGAAGTGACTGACCAGCAGCATATCGAAGCAACACCCTCCAGTATGTTCCCGGGTGGGGAAGAGACAGAAGAGGCAACCGGGGAGGATGCCAGGGATACCGGTTACGCTTTCCTGCAGCCGTCAGTCAAACCTGTACCAGGAAGCGGCCGTCCCAATATAATCTTTAAGTACTCTTGATTGAGGAGGAATTTGCGCCAAGAGCACGAATAAATAAAGATTATACCGATAAGTTCCGAATGTTCTCCGAGCCCGTGCGACCTAAAGCGCTGCCATGGTCTCCGGGCCGATAGGGTGCGAGGGGAAACGCTCGTGCCTCCCGTTTGGAAAGGAGGGCGGATTATACCGGTTTGCCAATGGCCGGGCCAAGCCTTCCTGTGTTTGGCTCGGTCTTATTTTGCAGGCACTTGGTATAGGAACCGTGCCTGCCTAGTGGAGGAAAATGACATGGAAACGCTTAGTAGTTTTTGGCTGATACAAAAGGCGGAGATGCTTGAGATAGTCCGGCTGTCGCTCGCCGTATCCGGGTCGGCCACGATACTGGGGTCCCTGGTTGGCGTCCCTTTGGGTGCCTGGATGGGCATGTCCGATTTTACAGGGAAAAAACTGCTCCTTCGTCTCATTTATACCCTGATGGCATTACCGCCTGTTCTGGCAGGTTTGGTGGTGTACCTGCTTCTTTCCCGAAGCGGTCCCCTGGGGGCTTGGGAACTGTTGTTTACACCACCGGCCATGGTGGCCGCCCAGTTTTTGCTGGTTACTCCTATTGTGACCGGGCTGAGCGCAGCGGCAATTGCTGCCAAAGAAAGGCTTATCTATGACAACGCGCGCAGCCTGGGAGCTAACCGGAGGCAGGCTATGTGGGCGGTAGTGCGTGAGTCACGCACTGGGATTATCTCCGGGGTGATGACGGGTTTCGGGCGGGCCTTTGCGGAAGTTGGAGCTGTCATGCTGGTGGGGGGTAACATCCGGCACCAGACCCGGGTGCTTACCACCGCCATTGTGATGGAAACCCGACAGGGAAACTTCGAGCTGGCCGTAGCGCTCGGGGTCATACTGCTGGTACTGTCATTTCTGGTAAGCTCCGTAGTTTTGCTTAATGCCGACGAGTTCACGGCAACATAGAGGTGAAAGCGTGAAACTGTTTGAGATGACCAATGTAATAAAGAAATATGGCAGCCGGACGGTCTTGAACGTTCCCCAGCTGCAGCTAGGACAAGACCTCATTTATGCTATACTAGGTCCCAACGGGGCGGGCAAAACTACCCTGTTGCGCTTGCTGAACCTGCTGACTGCCCCTGATTCCGGTCAGCTAAAGTTTATGGGGGTTGACACGGCTGCTTCCGAGGCTACCAGGCTGGCCATGTCCCGCCAAATGTGCATGGTCTTCCAAAAACCCTACATGTTCCGTACCAGTGTCTACAATAACGTGGCCTACGGCTTGAAGCTCAGGAAAACCGGAGCCCGGGAAATCAGAAAAAGGGTCATGGAAGCCCTTGATTTCGTGGGGATGGCAAGTTTCGCCGCTCGCCATGCCTTCAAGCTTTCCGGGGGGGAAACGCAGCGCGTAGCCCTGGCCCGGGCCCTGGCCCTGCGCCCGCGGGTTCTCCTGTTGGACGAGCCTACCGCCAACCTGGACCCGGCCAGCGTGCAAGCTATTGAAAGGATAATCAGGAACAGCCGTGACCAGTATGGCACCAGTGTGATAATGGTTACGCATAACCTTTTTCAGGCCAAGAGAATAGCGGATCAGACTATTCTTCTTTTCGATGGCCAAGTAGTCGAGCAACAGGCCACAAATGTTTTTTTTACAGCCCCCAAAGACGAAAGGACCCGGCGATTCCTCGATGGCACTATGGTTTACTAGGAAGAAGAGGAGCGTTCCCCTGCTTCCGGGAAAACGAAAGGAAGGAATGGCATGAAACGATATGTGGTACCGGTTTTGCTTTTGGTGGTGGTGCTGTCGGGGTGTTCGGCCGCGAAAACATCCGCCGGTTCGGATAAAGCGGTGAAGCCGCTCAGCCAAGCTGAAATACAGGCAATCATCAGGGAGACCAATAAATCGCTTATAGGGAACGTCCTCTCTCCGGACGATAAACCTTCTCCTGCAGAACAGGCACGGGCGAATGAAATGATGCAAAAGCTGGGAAAGGCGTTAAAAGACAAGGCCACGGTTGATAACAGGTCGGTTATTCTTGCCCGGGTTGATGGAGAGGCGCTAACTGCCTTTGATTGGTATTACCGCAAGGGTTGGGAGATGGGAAAGGCAGAAAACCGTGCCCGGCCAGTTTCTTCTGACCGCGAGATTCTGGATGAGCTAATAGAGATTAAAGCAATTACCAGCGCTGCCAGGCAATTGGGACTGTATCCCCCCGTAGCCCAAATTGAGGCTTATGTAGCTGACCAGCGTCGGATTATGAACGCTCTTAAACCTGAAGAGATTTTCGTCATGCTTGATGCCTGGGGCATCAGCGAGGAGGAGTACTACGAGTTGATGAAGGGTGTCTGGACCGATTCCCTGGCCAGAACCAACTGGTGTTTCTACGTGAAGAAACATGTTCTCCCGCATGCGCCCAAAGAATCAAGCGTGACGGATGTAAACGAGCTTTATAACAACCAGGCTGCCCGGCTGAGGGAGAAGGCCAAGGTTGAGATCACCCCAGCCGGCCGCGCTCTAGGACTGAGGTAAAACCAGGATTGTTGCCAGTGCCAGGAGGTGGTCGGCGTGGTTCGTCGCAGGCAACGGATAATCTTGCCGGCAGCAGCTGTGGTGGTGTTGGTGATCGCCATTTGCGGGGGGCTTCTGGCATATACATTTGATTACCCTGACTCCTGGGAGAACCTGTTGCCCGGGTCCAGGTGTGAAGTACCCTTGCTCATTTCTCGCCAGGATCCGTAACGGGGTACCCTGGCTTATTCACAATGTCGGTCCCCGAGCTACCGAGGGTGACTATTTGTTTAACTGGCCCAGCAAGATAATCTGCCATTTCCGGTTTGTCGTCTGAACGGCAATGTCGAACCATGTCGCAAATGTATCGATTTAACCGTGAAAGGTTTTGCCTGTTTATCCAGTAATAGTTACAAGAGGTTCAGTTGGATTTTTCCCGCTTTTACGATACCAGCATTCGGGTGGGGAGGTTA
>JAAYAC010000042.1 GCA_012719535.1 Syntrophomonadaceae bacterium
CCCCGCTGACCTCAAACACCCCGTCCACCACATTGATGGTAAAAGGCTCTTCCTCCCGGTACTTGTGATTCACTCTGGTGATGTTAACCGGTTCTTGAACGGGCCACGTTTCGACAAGTTCGTACAGACGGTGCAAGAGGGTGTCCAGGCCAAGCCCGGTAACTGCCGAGATGGGAAATATCTCGTCTTCCGTCAGGGCCCGGCGTAGTTTTTCCAGGTTGGCCTGAGCCCCTGCGATGTCCATCTTGTTAGCGGCAATTATGCGGGGACGACGGGCCAGCTTGGGGTCATACTCTTCCAGTTCCCTGGTCAGGGCCCGAAAATCCTCGCCAACATCCCGCCCTTCGGTTTCGGCCGTATCCAGCACAAAAACCAGCACCCTAGTCCTTTCAATATGACGGAGGAAATCGTGCCCCAACCCGGCGCCCTGGTGGGCTCCTTCAATCAAACCGGGGATGTCGGCCACCACAAAACCATCCCCGTCAGGCCTGCGAACCACCCCGAGGTTGGGAACCAAGGTGGTAAACGGGTAGTCCGCTATCTTGGGCCGGGCCGCGGAAAGGCGTGAAATTAACGTCGACTTGCCGGCATTGGGGAACCCAACCAGGCCGACGTCGGCCAGCAGCTTCAGTTCCAGGAGCAGCCACCGTTCTTCGCCAGGCTCTCCCTTTTCCGCAAACGAGGGAGCCCGGCGAGTTGGAGAGACAAACCTGGGATTACCCCGTCCCCCGCGGCCGCCTCTGGCCACGATGGCCGTCTGATTATGTTTGGTAAGATCAGCCAGCACCTCTCCGGTATCAGCATCTTTGACCACGGTCCCCACGGGCACCCGCAGCACAAGATCCTCCCCGTTACGCCCGTGCATCTTCTTTCCTTGGCCGTGTTCACCGCGTTCCGCCTTGTAGTGCCGTTTATAGCGGAAATCCATCAAGGTGCGCAATCCTTCGTCGGCCATCAGGACAATATGACCGCCCCGGCCTCCGTCTCCCCCGGCGGGTCCTCCCAGGGGCACATATTTTTCACGCCTGAACGCCACGATGCCGTTGCCGCCGTCACCACCCTTAACATAGATGCGGGCTTGGTCAACGAACACCGGCACCACCCCCGGTTACCATGAATTCAAGGGGATTCTGTCCCCGGGGACGTACCCGGAAAACGATACCCTCACCCACGGCTGCGATTGAAACCTCCGCCTCCGTCTCCCCGTGCTCTTTCCCCACCTCGTACCAGACATTTTTCATACGGGCCAAGGACTTTTCCATAATCACAGTCAAATCTTGGGCGGGAGACAAGTTCACGTTATCATACCTTACAGCGACTCCCTGCTCCCGGGCCTGTACCAGGAGAACATAGAGCAGCAGGGCAACCTCTGGTTCGTAGGCCTTGAATATCTCTCGCTCCGCATCGATTTCCTTCAGAACCTCTTGCAAGTAAACGGAAGCCTTCTGGGGCTGGCCCAGGTCGAGAAAACCGCTTACCACCTGCAGGTGGTTTAAGAAGTCGTGGCGCTGGTGGCTGAGCAGCCTTACCACCTCTATTGTAAACATGCGTCGCGTCCCTCCATAAAGTTGCTGAAGAGTAAAAATAACCCCTGGATGTGTTCCAGGGGTTCCGGTCCTTGCAAGGTTCATTACTACATGGTGAGCGCATCTACCGGATACACACTGACCTGTTTCTTATTCTTGCCCTTGCGCTCAAATTTCACACTGCCGTCTATCAGGGCAAACAGGGTGTCGTCGCCGCCAATGCCGACGTTGTGCCCGGGGTGAATCCTGGTCCCTCTTTGCCGTACCAGGATGTTCCCCGCTTTCACTACCTGCCCGTCATATCTCTTAACTCCCAGGCGCTTGGATTCGCTGTCCCTACCGTTACGGGAACTACCGACGCCCTTTTTGTGAGCAAATAATTGCAAATCAATCCTGAACACCGTTAACACCCCCCTGTCTTATGACCTTTACATATCCCGGGTAACCGGCTTCCAGCGACAGCAACCCGGCTTCCATGGTGGTCAAGATAACCTGGGCCTTTTCCTGCGCCTCCGGCCCCAAACCGGAGGGCATTTCACAGGATAGGTGGCCCTTCTTTCTTTCAAATTCGGGTGGGACAGGCAAATGGTTCATCAGCCCCAGTACTGCCGTCTGTGCCACCATGGAAATTCCCGCACAGACTATGTCCCTACCTTCCTCGTCAAACGCGGCATGACCGGAAACCTGAAACTTTACGATGTAGTCATCCCGGTTCCGGTATATCTTCACCGTAACCATACGCCACTATATTACGATGTCTTCAACCTTGATCCTGGTATACGGCTGCCGGTGCCCCTGTTTTTTCTTGTAGTTCTTCTTGGCCTTGTACTTGAAAACCGTGATCTTTTTGCCGCGGCCGTGTTCCAGGACCCGGGCCAAGACTTTGGCTCCCTCCACATACGGCATACCGATCTTTACTACCGAATCCTTCTTGGCGGTTAGTACCGCGGTGATCTCCACCGTGCTGCCTACTTCCGCGTCCAGCTTCTCGATGGCCAGGACTTCTCCCGGTTGGACCCGGTACTGTTTTCCCCCGGTCTCAATAACTGCGTACACTATAACACCTCCACATTTTTCGAGACTCGCCAATCACCAGGTAGGTCATGGACCTTTTAGCACACCCGGATTGAGCGGTTGCCGGCAATGTGCAACCATAAAGACTTTACCATAATTCCGGCTTCCAGTCAAGGATGCTCCGACACGGGTCCGGACATGGCCTTCCGCTATGCGTTGCCGCTCTCCTTACCCCGGTATTATCCGGTAGTCAGCCGGGGCGAGGGATGGTTCTGCTACCAGGCGGAGGGTCTTGCCAAGCTTGGCTTCGATAAACTGGAGGGTCTCACCGTCCTCCTCCAGGCGACTAATAATATCAAGGGGAGCATAGCAGGTGAGCCGGTCCGATTCAAGATAATCCATGTTAAAAAGGGTGCGGCGAATTTCGTTGACCAGGACATCCCGGCTGTACACGCGTCCCCTTCCCTGGCAAAGATAACACTCTTCAGTGAACAGGGCTTGCAAGCCATACCGGGACTTCTTACGGGTCATTTCCAGCAAACCCAGCCGGGTTAAGCCCAGTACCCGGGTGTGAGACTTGTCCTTCTGCAACTCTTCCCGCAGGCACTGGATAACCTGGTCCTGGTCCTCCTTTTGTTTCATATCGATGAAATCAACCAGGATAATACCGCCGATCCGCCGTAACCGCAATTGCCGCGGTATCTCTCGCGCCGCGTCGAGGTTGGTCTTGATTACGGTATCCTCAAAGTCAGATTGGCCGGTGAACTTGCCGCTGTTTACATCGATAATGGTCATGGCCTCGGTAACGTCGATTACCAGGTAACCGCCATGCTTGAGCCACACTTTGCGCTGGAGCGCTCGTTTCAGTTCCTTGTCGAGCCCATAGCGGGCAAAAAGGTCACCCGGCTCATGCCTGACCAGGAAAGCTAGATTAGGTTTCCTTTCTCTCATGAAGCCTTCCAGCCTCTTCTTTTGGCCAGCATCGTTAACTATCACCGCCTGGGTGTCATTATCCAGGTAGTCACGCAAGCTGCGCATGACTAACTCCACGTCTTCATATATCACTCCCGGGGACCTGGTCTTTTGGAAGTTCTCGTTAATAACCGTCCAAGTTCTTAGCAGTTCCGCTAGCTCGGCCTGAATTTCCTCCCCGGAGGCCTCTTCACTGGAGGTGCGCACGATGGCTCCCATGTTGGGAGGCCTTTTCTTCTCGAGTAGTTGCCTGAGTTCATTACGTCGCTGGCTATCGGTTATCTTACGGGAAATGAAAACGCCCTCCTGGTTGGGGAGCAATACCAGGTAGCGTCCAGGAATAGCCAGTTCTTGGGTAACCCGGGCGCCCTTACCAGCAGAGGCCTCTTTCTTAACCTGCACCATGATTTCCTGGCCGCTTTTCAAAATATCTTGTATTTTGGCCCGGGGAGAAAGCCTGGCCTCGGGAATATCACCTACATACAAGAACGCATTGCGTTCCACGCCAATGTCTACAAAAGCACAGGATAGACCCGGCACGATGTCTCTTACCGTACCTTTGTAAATCTTGCCCACCCTGGCCTGCGGGTTTTCCCAGAAGGCCTCGGCCAGCCTTCCATCCTCCACTATACCAACCCTGGTTTCCCAGGGATAGAATTCAATAATGATTTGTCGTTTCAAAGCTCCACCTTCCCCAATCCCAGCGGAGATCGGTAAACATCTGCTTCTTTGACGTAATTGCCATAGCGGCAGATGTCAGTAACTACAAGAGCAGGTTCCTGTTTCTCCAGACAATCGGCCAGTTCATCGGGCCGGATGCTTTCACCGTTGCCCACCCTTACCACTGCTACAATCTCAAGGTTCCCGTTGGCTCGGCGGTGTTCCAGCCGGAAAATTCCCGGTCGCAGGTCCTTTTCCTTGCGCTTCTTGCCTCTGGCCGGGACCACCAGGTGTTTCTCCTTCAGTATACCATCGAGCGCAGCCTTCACTGTGCTCTCGCCTACATCCCTGGAGAGGGAAAGACGATACGCGGCTGCGTTAACCTGGGCCTGTAACGAAGGGGTTGACGGGGCTATTTTCTGCACGCGCTTTACTCTGAAACCGGGCGGTGAAGCCCCTTCCATCCGTGCAATGAACTCCTCGGGGGACATGTCCCGGTTAAGCTCAATGTCTAAGTACTCGGCGGTTCCCCAAACCCCAACCGGCAGAACGGTTCCCAGGGACAATTTTACATGGGGGTTGAATCCCTCCGATAGCGCGTAGGGAATTTCGCCCCGGCGCAGGGTTCTTTCCACCAGCCGCATCAACTGCAGGTGGGAAAGGTATTTAAGTTCTCTTCCCTTTTCATACTCTACTCGCAGGCGCAAAATCGTCCTCACCCCGCAGTTCCACGCTTACGCCGAATGACGGGCAGATACCGCAACCGGAACAGGCTTCATACCGGCAATCGAGTGTGGGCAACTCCTGCCGCGAACGGGTATGTTCGAGCAGGAGGTATTCTTTGTCCACCCCGGTGTCAATGAAGTCCCAGGGAAAGACCTCTTCATACCCCCGGGCACGGCGGGCATAAAAGTCGGGGTCCACCCCCGCTGCGGCAAAAGCCTCCAGCCAGGCCTCCAGGCGAAAATATTCCCGCCACCCGTCAAACTTACACCCCCGGGTAAAAGCGCGATGTATAACTGGGGCCAGCCTTCGGTCCCCCCTGGCAATAACCGCCTCCAGGTAACTGGGAGCAGCCTGGTGAAAATCCAGGCTTACTTCCTTAAGTCCCCTAATCTTGTTCCGCAGGTAATCGTGCCTGTTTTTCATCTCCTCAAGCGAAATCTGTGGTTCCCACTGGAACGGCGTATGC
>JAAYAC010000005.1 GCA_012719535.1 Syntrophomonadaceae bacterium
AGGAAGGTAGAATGGTTATTGTAATGGAAAGGAATGCCACCGAGGAACAGGTTCACAACGTGGAGGAGAAGCTAAAACAGCAGGGTTTTACCGTCCACTTATCCAGGGGAGTGGAAAGGACCATTATTGGGGCCATTGGCGACCGCAACTGTGTTGCCCTGGAGACCCTGGAAACCCTGGCGGGGGTGCAAAAAGTAGTCCCGATTCTGCAGCCTTTCAAGCTCTGCTCCCGCGAATTTCAGTCCCACGATACGGTGGTCACCGTTGGGGGACTGGAAATAGGTGGCGGCCAACTGCAAGTGATTGCCGGACCGTGTGCGGTCGAGTCGCGGGACAAATTCCTGGAGGTGGCCGAGATGGTCCGGGAGGCCGGGGCTACCATGCTGAGAGGTGGAGCTTTCAAACCACGCACTTCGCCCTACTCCTTCCAGGGGTTGGAAGAGGAGGGGCTGAAGATACTGCGGGAGGCCCGGGAATTGACCGGTTTACCGGTGGTCAGCGAGGTGGTGGACCCGCGCCTGGTGCCCATGGTTGCCGAATACGTTGACGTGCTGCAGGTTGGGGCCCGCAATATGCAGAATTTCTTCCTTCTCCGCGAAGTGGGGAAGGTTAACCGTCCGGTGATACTGAAGAGAGGTCTTTCCGCCACTATTGAGGAATGGCTGATGGCGGCGGAATACATCATTTCCAGCGGCAACAACCAGGTCATACTGTGTGAAAGATGCATCAGGACTTTTGAGAACTACACCCGCAATACCCTGGACCTGTCCGCCATACCGGTGATTAAACACCTTACCCACCTGCCGGTGCTGGTTGACCCCAGTCACGGGACCGGCAAGTGGAAACTGGTGGAACCTATGGCCAGGGCAGCAGTGGCGGCGGGGTGTGACGGCCTGATGGTGGAGGTGCACCAGAACCCTGCCGAGGCCTTGTCTGACGGACCTCAGTCCCTGACCCCGAAAAACTTCGCGCACATGATGAGAAGTGTGCACCTCATAGCCGGGGCGCTGGCGGTCGGGGACTTCAAAACGCGGTTGGGGAGTTGACCTGAGGATGACCCTTAATATAGCTATAATTGGAGTAGGACTTATCGGTGGTTCAATCGGCCTGGCCTTGCGGGGAGCACCCATGGTAAAGGGGATTACTGGTATTGATGTAAACCCGCAGGCTTTGAATAGTGCCGTCAAGATGGGGGCAATCGACAGGGGAGCACCACTGAAAGAAGGGGTGCGGGACGCCGATGTGGTTTTCATCTGTAGTCCTTTGGAGACCGTGCCGGGAATCGTGCGGGCTATCCGCAATCACCTGAAACCTGGGTGTATAGTAACCGATGTGGGTAGTACCAAACAAAAGGTGATGGAGGCCTTTGCGGCAGAACTGCCGCCGGGCGTCCACGGCATCGGGGGTCACCCTATGGCCGGCTCGGAGAAAGGCGGGGTGGCCGGGGCGGATCGTTACCTGTTCGAGAACGCGGTGTACGTACTCACCCCGCCGGGCAGCCCGGGACAGGAGCCGGTGGAAACCCTGGCGGCCCTGGTTGGACAAATGGGGGCACAAGTGATTATCATGGATCCATCTCGGCACGATGACCTGGTAGCCATTATCAGCCACCTGCCGCACCTGGTGGCGGTAGCACTGGTTAACCAGGCAGCCGGAGAACCGGAAGCACTGATGCTGGCTGCGGGGGGATTTCGGGATACGACCCGAATCGCTTCCTCTCCGCCTGAGATGTGGGAGGAGATCCTTTTCTCCAACCGGGAGGCGGTTATTCACCGCTTGGAAGGCTTAATTACGGGGCTAAATGATTTTCGCCGCTACCTGGCGGACCGGAAAAGGGAGGAGGTCAGGAGCAGGCTGGAGCAAGCCCGGGAGATAAGGGAATCCATACCCCGGAGGAAAACAGGGTTGTTCCCCGTTACCTGCGAGTTGATCGCCATCGTACCTGATGAACCGGGAGTCATTGGTAGTATAGGGGCTACCCTCGGTGAAAAGGGTATCAATATCGTTGACATAGAAATATTAAGGGTGCGGGAAGGTGATGGCGGGACCATCCGGCTGGGGGTACCGTCAATTGCGGATGCGGAGACAGCAGTCGAGTTGCTGAGGGAAACGGGAGTTAAGGCCTGGTTGAGGTGAATGAGAAGTGGAGGTTGTTATTAAGAAATGCCGGGAGCTGGCCGGTGAAATAGCCGTACCTTCGGATAAATCGATATCTCATCGTAGTGTTATACTGGCCGCCCTGGCCGACGGCAGGAGCAGGGTGGAGAACTTCCTGCGCGCGGCGGATACCCTGGCGACGGTCAGGTGTATACGTCATTTGGGTGTTGAGGTGAGCGGGGAAAATAACGGCCTGGTGATAGAAGGTAAGGGACTGCACGGGCTCAGCGAGCCGGGGGATGTACTGGACTGCCGGAATTCCGGGACTACCATGCGACTGCTCACCGGGGTGCTCAGTGCGCAGCCATTCTACTCGGTCCTGACCGGGGATAATTCACTCCGCTCGCGCCCTATGGGCCGGGTGGTTGAACCATTACGGCAGATGGGTGCCCGTATCGACGGCAGGGACGATGGCCGTAAAGCCCCCCTGTGCATCCGAGGGGGGGGCCTGCAGGGCATTGATTACCGCTTGCCGGTAGCCAGTGCCCAGGTTAAGTCTGCCGTTCTCCTGGCCGGTCTGGGAGCCGAGGGAGTTACGATCCTGCGAGAACCGTCCCCATCCCGGGACCACACGGAACGAATGCTGAAGGCAATGGGAGCGGTACTCAACCGTAGCGGGAACACCATTACCTTGCAGCCCGGGGGTACACTGAGCCCCCTTGATTTTGAGGTGCCGGGCGACATATCTTCAGCGGCCTACTGGGTGGTGGCGGCGACCCTGATTCGGGGAGCGGAGATTCTCATTAAAGGGGTAGGAGTAAATCCAACCCGAAGCGGCTTGTTGGCAGTGCTGAAGTCGATGGGAGCGCAAATTGTCCTGGAAAATCTCCGGGAGGTTAGCGGGGAGCCGGTTGCCGATCTCGTGGTTTCTGCTGCCCGGTTGAAGGGAACGGTGGTACAGGGAGACGTCATTCCGACCCTGATTGATGAAATACCGGTACTGGCAGTCGCGATGGCCCTGGCTGAGGGTGATTCGCTAGTCAGTGATGCCCGGGAACTGCGGGTAAAGGAGACCGACCGTATCGCGGCTATTTGTCACAACCTGCGGCTGCTGGGGGCGGAGGTAGAGGAACGAGAAGACGGTTTTTGGGTGCGGGGCCGGAACCGGTTGCTAGGTAGCACGGTTGATTCCTACGGTGATCACCGTATAGCTATGGCGATGGGAATAGCCGGGATGGTGGCGGAAGGGAGTACGACGGTAACCGGAGCCGAAGCTGTGGATATTTCCTACCCCGCGTTCTGGGAAACCCTGAGAAGCTTCTGGTAATTAACCTGTTTGATGAGCGCCAAACTACGCGAGGCTGGGTAGTCAATCCGGCCTCTTTTTGTAGCTTGTGTAAGGTGTAGACAGTAAACCGGTGGGCGTTTCCGCTATCTTACCGTAATATGTTGGTAAGAGCCTGCATGAAAGGAGGTGGGGCGCATAATTTCCATCACGGTTATGACTTATAATATCCGAAGTGCTATGGGTAATGATGGCCGGGTGGACCTGGGCAGGATTGCCGGGGTTATTAAAGAAGTAGAACCCGACCTGGTGGCTTTGCAGGAGGTAGATCAGTTCTGGCGCCGGAGCGGTAAGGTAGACCAGGCCCGGGAGCTGGCCAGAATGCTGCATATGCATCACCGTTTCGGACCGGCCCTGGTAAGAGGCAGAGCGCGTTTCGGCAACGCGGTCCTTTCCAGGCTGGAGGAGCTCAGCTATCACCACCATTCGCTGCCCAGCAACCGGGAAAACCGGGGTATGCTCGAAATGTATTTCGACTTTGATGGCCGGCTTATCTGCATGGCGGCTCTTCACCTGGGGCTGACACAGGCGGAGAGAAGTATGCACCTGAACTACATCCTGAACCGCCTTACTCTTATTGATATTCCCCTGCTGGTTGCCGGAGACTTTAACATGACACCGGCCAACCTGGAAATGAAACGCATAAGGTCCGTACTACAGGACTGTTGTGACGCGGTGCAATCTGAACTCTACACCTATCCCTCGACAAATCCCACCCAACGGATTGATTACATCTTCCACTCGCCTGACTGGCAGACCAGGGAAGTAACAACCATTCCCAGCCAGGCCTCCGACCATCTACCCCTGGTAGCTCGGCTGGCTCTGCGGAGGGAGTGACAGGGGACGGTTCTCTGTCACGCTTTTTATCCTGATGGTGTCGGCAGGGAGGCATGAACGTGTGCGGTGAAAATAATGCCTGGAATCTTTTGCTGTACAGGGGTATGTAAGCGGTGTCGCAGGAGCACAATATTCATAGCTCGGGTCAACGATACCGATACCCCAGGAGGTGAAACATTTGCAGAGACAGGAAAAATCACGGTCATGGCTTTGGAAAGGCGTATTGCTGGCGGCAGTGGGGGTAGTGGCTGCCCGGGCCGCCATGAAGTACTCGCAGCCGCTGGCCAAGAGCCGTTCCCGTGCCGTCCAGTGGGTGGCGGATAAGGTCTATCACGCCGGTCAGGTTTTGCGGGAAGAATGGCGGCATGCGGTAAGCCAGGCCAGTATGTCGACGCCTGCGGGAATTGCCGCGGAACAACTCGATACCGTGACAGACCGGAGGGAAGACATGGTGGAGCAGCCCGGGACGATTTCCGATATGACCACCGGGTTTGGGGGAGAGATGAGGCCGAAGCGCCGGGTCTCACGTGGGCTCTACCGAAAAAAGGCGTGAGCCGGAGAGGAGCAGGTTTGTTTATGGAACCGGTAATGGTTCCTTAAGTTATTTATTCAAACTCAAACCCGAGCTGGGTGAACAGCCGGAGACAGGAATCTACCACTTCGGGATCGTAGAGAATACCCCGGTTAAGCAGAATTTCCTCCAGTGCCCGGTCGATGCCCAGAGCGGGGCGGTATGGGCGGTGGGAAGCCATGGCTTCCACCACATCGGCTACGCCAAGAATTCTGGCTGACAGCAGAATGTCGGTTCCGGATAAGCCCAGAGGGTACCCGGACCCATCCCAGCGCTCGTGATGTTGGAGAAGGGCCCCGGACACGGAGGTCTCGAATGGTATAGAGCTGGTTATTTCATAACCGATGTTGGGATGGGTTCTGATAAGCTGCATTTCGATCTCATTCAGTTGGCCGGGTTTGCTGAGGATATCGGTGGGAAGGTGTATCTTGCCTATATCATGTAACATTGCGGCCAAGCGGATTTCTTTAATCTGTTGCTCCGTCAGATTCATCTCCCGGGCAATGGCACCGGCCAGCTGGGCTACACGCCGCTGGTGACCGGCGGTGTACGGGTCTTTTTTCTCTGCGGTCAGGGCCAGGGCGTTTACTACCCCCTCCAGGGCATTTTGCAGCTTGACCAGGCTGTTCTGTAGTTCATCTTGCGCCCGTTTCCGCTCCGTGAGATCACGAATGGATTCAATGGCACCCACCAGATTGCCCTGGTTATCATACAATGGGGTGGCCTTCCCCCACAGGAAAGCTTCCTTTCCTCTTAGACACGGGGCCGTGGTTTCGGCTATGAGGAGATTTTTTTCCTTGGTGGTAAAGGAATAATTGTTTTCCACCTGTTCATCGGAACATAGTACCAGGTCGATGAGAATGGGTCTCCGGGTACCGTAAAACGGTAGGGCATATTCGTAGTTCCCTTTGCCCAGCATGTCCTCAGCCGGTACCCCGGTCATTTCCTCTATAGCCTGGTTCCAAGTTATTACACTGCCATTAAGGTCTATGACGAAAGTTGCATCCGGCAAAAAGTTGATGATATCGGCTAACCGCAGCTTCCATTCCCTCAAGGCTTCTTCGACCCGTCTGTGGCTAGTGATATCAGTTACAAACGCACAGTAGAAATGAGTATTGCGACCGTGGCCAAAAACCAGGTTGATTAGTGATTCAACCGGTACCCGTTCTCCAGCCTTGCGGACACACTCTTTCTCATAACGTTGCGGTAGTCCCGTCTGGTACAACTCCTGCGTCATTTGCTTATGAACCTCGTGCCATTCGGAAGTCATCAGGTCGTATAGCGACATGGCCAGCAGTTCCTTTTCATTGTAGCCTGTCAGTTTACAGAAGGGGGTGTTACAGCCAACTATGTGCCAGGCCGGGTGAAGGATACAATAAGGCTGTGCAGAGCGGCGGGAGAATCGTTGCCGGCGCTGAACCTCTTCCAGCGGAACGAGTTGTTCACGAGACATCCCGGTTCCCTCCTATTGCCTCTTCAGAAGGATTGACATGGCACTGTCCCCGAAACCTGATGAGTCAGGTCTAATCTTTGGGACTATATTTCCAAGGCGACGTTCAGTTCAAGTGTCCCCTGGGTGCCGTTGAACTGAATCGCCAGGGTTTCGACCTGGCTGACCAGGGAAATGACTTTCTTACCGTTGACCAGGGTAGGAGGGGTGATGTTAACCAGCAGACCCAGCTCTTCAAACCTGCTGACGCTGTTGCCTGCTGCCATGTTGGCCAGCTCGCAGAGCGCGCTCTTGGGCATGAGGTCGAACTGTGCAACCGGCATACCTCCCATCATGGTCGAGGCTATATTACAGGCGGTAGATTCCGGCATGGATAGGACCACGTTTCCTTTGATATCCCCGGCCAGGCCGATGATGACGTTGACATCCTTTACCGTTTGCAGCTTGGCGCGCTTGACCAGGCCGGTTCGCTGCAGGCCGGCCAGTCCCAGCATGCTGCACACGTTTAGAAAACCCGCGATGAATGGATTTATGTACTTAACGTCCATGTCCTATTTCTTTCCCTCCTCCACGGCCACATTGATTTTTACCGGCCCGGCTTCAGTTTCCATTACCACCGACCAGGAACTGAGCCGGACATTGAACATGCTGAGAGCTTCGCCGGCGAAGACGCTGGGAGGGGTGAGACGGATGTTCAACCCTGGTTGATGGTTGTTGATGTGGGTTATGGCCCGACCACTGACGATATTCCCCAACTCGGCGCCGCATAACAGAACTTCTTCGTCAGCGAAAGACTGGTAATCCTCTCCTGTCATCGACCTGGCCAGTTTAACGGCTGTCTCCCTCGCCATATCCAGAAAAAATCTTCCGCGTGCGCCGCCGGTAAAACCGACAATAACCGTGAATCCCCTCGATGCAAATGAATCTCCTTCGGTTTCAGGTTGCCCCCTGGTGACCGTTAGATCCAGCATCTCCTTGAAGACATCGACCGTAGCCCTGATAAACGGTGCCATGTATATGCTGTCATTCAATAGGTTTCACCTCGGCTTTGCAGGATAATAAGGATTTTCTCTATAATCTGTTCGGGTTTAAAAGGCTTGGAACAAAAGTCATTAATTCCGCGTGCCCGGGCTTCGTTCAGTAAGTCGTTGTCTCCCATGGCACTCAGCATCAAGATTTTTTGGCCAGGGTTGATGTCCTTGATAGCCGCGGCGGCTTCCAACCCGTCCATCACCGGCATGGTAATATCCATGGTGATGATGTCCGGCTGAAGGTTCAGGTATAACTCCACGGCTTCCTTGCCGTTGCCCGCTTCGCCCACGACGAGAAACCCCTCGGGCTCCAGGGCCTTCTTTATCATTTTTCTGGTGACCGGGGAATCGTCCACAGCCATAACTGTTATAGGTGTTCCGTCCGGTCGCACGCCTTTCATTGTGATACCCCCCTACATGTTAACTGCCTTTACAATTTCGCGAGCGATATCCCAAATAGGAACTACAATTTCCGCTCCCCCGCGCTTGATAGCCTCGCCCGGCATGCCGAAAACGATGGCACTTTCCTCGGACTCGGCAATGGTTGTCCCACCTGCTTGCCGGATACGAACCATGGCGTCGGCGCCGTCGCTGCCCATGCCGGTCATTATCACCCCAATGGTTTGCTTCCCGTAAACCTTGAGTACAGCATCCATCATAATGCTTACCGAAGGGATAAAGAGGTGCTCCGGTTTGGAGGGCAGCCTGATGACTACTTCCCCGGCAGAAGTATTAACCAGGGTGAGGTGTCGCCCGCCCCGCCCTACGTAGACCACCCCTGCCCTGATTTTCATACCGGCCTCTGCTTCCACCACTTCCACCTGGCAGGCTTCGTTCAACCTTTTTACATAGGTGGAGGTGAAGTTGGCAGGCATGTGCTGCACCAGAAACATGGCGGCATTGAGGTCCTTCGGTATCAGCGGCAAGACCTCGTAGATGACTTTGGGTCCACCGGTGGAAATCCCCATGGCCACTGCCTTTAACGCCTTGCCAGGCTGGCAGACCGTAATCTCGGGAACCCCGGTTGAGCGGTGGCGGACCCGGGCCAGCTTTTCGGTTATCTTACGCCGGTTTTTAAGTTGAGAGGCCGCCTTGACTTTGGCGATGAGCGCTCCGGCCACTTGTTCCAGGTTGGAGGAGACGGTACCCCCGGGTTTGGCCACGAAATCGAATGCTCCGAGTTCTAGAGCTTCGAAGGTGGTGACGGCCCCCTCCCGGGTAAGAGAGGAGACCATGACCACCGGACAGATTTTTTCCTCCACGATGTATTGCAGGGCGGTGATACCATCCTGCTTGGGCATGTTGACGTCCATGGTTATGACGTCCGGCCGGTATTCCCTGGCCTTGGTCACCACATCTTCGCCATCCCGAGCGGCGGCCACTACCTGGATTTCCGGGTCCACCTCCAGGACCTTCTTCAGCATCTTGCGCATCAGAGCGGAATCGTCAGCGATTAATACCCTTATCACTCTACTGCTCCCTGCCCTGTTTTTTCAGCTTCACCGGGGTCTCCTTCTTGGCGGTGGGCGTGGACGTGTTCATTTCTGCCACCTTTTGCCATTCTTTTTCAACCAGGATGTTGCGCAGGTCCAACAGCATAATCATCCGGCTACCCAGGTTGGCGATACCGTCCATGAAACTGTACGCCTGGTTGCCCTGCAGGATGTCCGGCGCTTCCTCCAGCAGATTCCTGGGTATCCGCAGCACCTCCATCACTTCATCGACAATAATGCCGATCTTCCGAGCGTTAATGTCACTGACGATGATACGGGTAAACTCGGTGTAATCTTTCTGTTCGATCTCGAACCGTTTCCGCAGGTCGATGACCGGGATGACGTCTCCCCGTAAGTTAACTACCCCTTCCACAAACCTCGGGGCCCGGGGAACCTTGGTTATCTGGGAAAGGCGATTAATCTCCTGCACCTGGGTAATGCGGAGCCCGTACTGCTCTCCTGCCAGCTTGAAGACCACCATCTGCTCTTCATTGGTGCTGTCGGAGAAATCTTCCGTGTCCTGAGACGAGCGGTTTTCCGCTTGCTCAAAACTGATATCCTGGAGAACCTCGTTGCTTATGGTAGTCCGAGGTTCGATGAGCATCATGATGCGCCTGCCTTCCTCCAGCCGGACAATGCCTTTTAACTGTTCCCTGGCCTCGCCCACGATGGTCTGCGGGGGAGGAAAGATGGTATCCCGGCTGACACGGGCCACTTCGTTCACCTTGTCCACCACCAGGCCTACCTGCACGTTGTCGACGTCGATTACCACTACCCTGGTGTTGTCGGTGATAGTGTCGTTGCCGGTATCAAGCTTGACGCGCATGTCGACGATGGGCAATAGCCGGTCCCGCAGGGAAATGACCCCTTTAATGTAACCTGGTACGTTGGGGACCTTGACTATTTCGGGATAACGGATGATCTCCCGCACGTATTCGATCTCCAGGGCAAACTCCTCTTTCCCCAGAAGGAAGGAAACCAGTTGTGCTTCTTCTATTTTTCTGTCGTCTGTTCGGGTAACCCGGGTCTTCCCGCTCTTGCGGAAGGCAGCCGTGCTGTCACTTGCCCGGTCAATGCTGCACAAGCTGGCAGCATCGAGGATCATTACCACCTTCTTGTCTTCGTCAACCTTTACCATCCCGGCTATAGCACCGGCACCGGTTTCCCCGGACACCATGGACGGGGCTGGTTCGATGCGGTTGGCTTCCACCCTCAATACCTCCGACACGGCGTCAACACTGAGGCCAACGGTACGCCCGCCCACGTCGACCACGATTACCCGGCTGGAAACACCGTCCCCCGAGCTTTGCATACCGAACTTGATGCGGGTGTCTATGACCGGCAGGATGTTGCCGCGCAGGTTGGTAACCCCTTCGACATAGGCTGGGGCTTGCGGGATGACGGTAATGGAAGGGGTGCGTATTATCTCCTGGACGTTCATGATATCGATGCCAAAGCTCTCCTTACCCAGGGTGAAGGTCACCAGCTGCATTTCCTCAGAGGAGAATATGTTGTCGCTCATTTCAATCCCTCCCCGTATCTCTAATTGACGCTGATAACGCAGACTTTATATGAATTACGCTGAATTCCTAAAAAGTGACCGTTCAAAACACTAGCATCAAGATAGTTGCATTGATTTTTTGTTCTTGTCAGAGCGTATCTGTGCTCACCTTCAACCGATTTCCTTTGTCTAATTTCTGCGTTGAGTCAGACTCATTCAGCTTTGGTCTGCGTCTATTCGTTATTCTCCTCCTTACTGGTTGACCTGCATTTCATCGGCGATGGAGGCGATTTCCTCAATAGAGTTGGCCAGCTCGTCAATGGCTTTCGCCTGTTCTTGGGCTATGTTGGAAGCCTCTTGCACCTGTTGCTCGGTGGAATTGATGATTTCGGTAACGGCCTTGGATACTCTGACCCCCTCCACCACGGCAGTTTCCATTTCTTTAATGGCACGGGCCAGGACCTCACGATTCTTTTGGATTTCTTCCACCTGAGCGGTAGCCAACCGGTTGGTCTGGGCGGCCACGCCCGCGGTTGCATCAGCCTTGCGCGATGCGCCTTCCGACAGGGCCAGTTCGGCGATTACTTTGCCCATCTGGGCCTGGATGTCGCGTACCAGATCCTTGATCTTGTCGGCATTTTCCGCTGATTCGGCGGCCAGGTTTCGAATGTCCCCGGCGACTACCGAGAAGCCCCGGCCATGTTCACCGGCCGTAGCGGCCTCCACAAACCCGTTAACCGCCAGCATGTTGGTCTGGATAGATACATTTTCTATGGTATCGACAATCTTTTCAATGCGGCGAATCTTTTCCTGTAGGCTTTCAATGGCCGCATTGGTGGGCCCGTACGATTCGATGCCCTTCTTGATACCGGCCCAGACCTCCCGGGCGCTGGCCCGACTCGCCTCCAGGGTTTCCGCTACTTCCGCATAGATTTTGCCGGCTGCGGTAGTGGTTTCCATTATGCTCTTCATGAGAACCTCTGCCTCTTGATTGATACCGGCCGCCTTGTCGGCTTCTTTGGCGGCTGCCCGGCTTCCGCCCGCCATCTGAGTGAGAGCGCTGGCGATCTCGGTGGCGGAGGTGTTAATTTCTTCAATGTTAGCGGACAGTTCCTCTGCGGTAGCCGCCACCTCTTCGGCGGACTTGTTTATATTGGTGGAGGTCTTAAGTTCCTCCGCCATCTCTGCCAGCTCCTGGGTGGCCAGGCTGACCTCGGCCAGGGCTTTTGTTTGTTCGGCGACTGCTTTGGCCGATTCCTGGGTACTGCTCACCAGTTGCTCGGCGGCGGAGGCGATGGCTTCGGCGGAGGCCAGCAGTTCATCCGCCTTCGCCTTCATTTCGTTGCCATGAGTTACCTCCTCTTCCACCCTCAGAGTATACTCGTTGAACAACTGTTGGGTCTTGTCAAATCCTTGATTGGTTTTTTCCAGTTCTTCCTGCAGGCGGTGGAAATCTGCCACCACCGCGTTAATATCTTTAACGACTTCCTCCACTCCGGCGCGGATCTCATCAACCACGCCCCGGATATCCCGGGCCGACTTTTCCGAGATTTCAGCGAGGTTTCTTACTTCGTCCGCCACTACCGCGAAGCCGCGTCCGTGCTCCCCGGCCCGGGCAGCCTCGATGGCCGCGTTCAAGGCCAGCAGGTTGGTCTGGTCCGCAATCATCACCACGGCCTGGACGATATCGCCAATCTGCTGGGACTGAGCTTCCAGCTCACCTATGCGCTCGCCCGACTGTTGGTTTTTATCCACCGCCTCCTTCAGTTCTACCGCCATGTTTTGCATTCCCTTGAGAGATGCCTGGGCCGCTTCCGCGCCTTTGTGCGCAAACTGGTTAAGCTGTTCCAGGCTCTTCTGTAATTCTTCAACTGCCCTGTTAATTTGAACCGCTCCCACCCGCATCTGATCGGCGTTGCTGCCCACCTGTTCACCGTTAGCCGCGAGGTTATCCATCAACTGGGAAAACTCCTGAGCGGAAGCGTTGGCTTCTTCAATCCCGGCCAACAATTGCTCCGAAGCCGAGGCGATCCTCTCCGCCATAGCCTGTTGCTTGGCCAGGGTGCGGGCCCGGGCCTTTTCCTGGGCCATCTTGCGGGCCTGTTCCCTCTTTCTGGTAATTTCATCGTTGCTTTCATTCTTAACCGTTATGCGGGTTTTCTCTCCTGCTACCCCGGTGGTAGCGGCTGCAGGTTGCTCCAGCTTTTTAGCCATAGTCTTGTCCTCCTTCTTTGTGCTTAGTAGTGTTTCTGGCAGGGGACTCTCTACAATACTGTCAATCCTCTACCCCTGCGGTTGAGGCTCTCCTTGTTCCCGGAATACACCGCTCCTGTAATCTGAACCTGGTTGGTGGTACCGGTATCCAGATCGAGGGCCGATACGTTGAGAATGCCGTTCTTGTCGATGGCAAAGGTAACGTCGATATTGGGCTCGCCGGCTTTCGCTTTATGTATCCCTTCCAGGTGAAACCGGCCCAGGGAAACCAGGCCCTCGCTACCAGCGGTGTTCAGGTCATCCTTCTGCAGTATGTGAATTATCACCTCCTCCTGGTCATCCTCCACGGTGGTGAAGAGTTTGGATTGCACCACCGGGTAGGAAGTGTTAGCCGGAATCAAAGGAACAAACTCCCCCAGGTTATCCTCGATGCCCAGGGTGTGGGAGGTCACATCATAAAACTCGATGTGTTCCACTGCTCCGGCGAGCATGCCCGCCTCGATGGCTGCTCCCAGTGCCACCACTTCATCGGGGTTAATGTCGGTCTTGATTTCGGCGTGTCCGAACATCTCGCTGACCATATCCCTGAATCCCGGCATGCGCGAGGCGCCCCCGGCTAGAACCACCACGTCGACCCAACGTTCTTCCACTCCCGCCTTGGCCAAAGTCTGAAGGATGAGAGACCTGATCTCGACGAAAAGGTCGGTGCATATCTTATGAAACGCTGCCCGGCTCACCACCTGGTTCAGGTGCAAGGGACCGGCTTCACCCATGGTGATGTAAGGAATCAGCACCGAGCTCTCGTTAACGGTGGAGAGGTCAACCTTGACCCGCTCCGCATTGACTTGCACCTGTTGCAGAGCAACCTTGTCCGCGGTCAGGTCCACTCCCGTCATCTCGTAAAACGTGGTCAGAATATACTGGGCGAGGCGGTTGTCAAAGTCGGTTCCGCCCAGGGTGGTGGAACCGCCGGTGCCGATGACACGGTATATTCCCTTTTCTCCTTCCATCAGGGTAATATCAAAAGTTCCACCGCCTATATCCAAAACCAGGATGTTTTCCTTTTTTTCGGACCTGATGCCGTAAGCCAGGGCCGCGGCAGTAGGTTCGTTTAGCAGTTTAAGGACCTTAAGCCCGGCCAGCTCTCCGGCCAGGAAAGTGGCCTGGCGCTGGTTGTCGTTAAAGTAGGCTGGTACTGTGATGACGGCCGCCTCAATTTCTTGACCTAGGTATTCCCGGGCGTACTGCACCAGCTTGCGCAAGATCAGAGCGGATATTTCGACCGGGGTGTAGCCCCGCTGGCTTATGAAGACCTGGTAATCCGACCCCATATGTCGCTTGATGCAGCTTACTGTCCGGTCTGCCTTGAGCACCATCTGGGAACGAGCCAGCTCGCCCACCAGCACTTCCTGATCATTCTTGAAGTACACTACCGACGGAGTCAGTCGGCTACCGCGTTCATTGATTACGATCTCCGGTTTTCCTTCTCCGTTGATGAAGGCCACCAGGGAGTTGGTGGTTCCAAGGTCAATACCGACGATCATTACATCTCCTCCTCAGCTCCTAATCATACCGAGGTTGGCACGGGCAGTGGCGTTTTCGGGGCACACTGCAACCGCGCGCTCCAATAAGCAGCGAGCGGCCTCGGGATGGTTGTTTTCAAAGAGAATGACTGCTGCGTTGTTGAGAGCTTGCGAAATCAGAGCGCGTGCTTCTGCCGAGGCGGTCTGGGGGTTTCCGAAAAGGTCGATAACCTGGCGGTAATGATGGTAGGCCTCCCAGGCATTACCCATCTCATCTTCTTTGAGGGCCAGGTCGTAGATGGACCTGGCCCGGGTAAGAAGCGCGTTCTCAGCCGCCCGGGCGGCCGGAGTACCGGCTGCCGAAAGCAAGATATCAAGTCCCATACCTAGATTTTTTCTGACCATATTCATTCATCCGACCCTCTCTTCACAGCAGTGCAGGTTCCGTGGTGTTTCCGCTTGAAACCCGCCGCCGGGAGATTATGTGACCTTGATATCGCCGCGGCGCAGGGCTAAGTCAGGCTTCTGTACAGTACTTCCTCGACAACTTGTTGGTAATCACGTGCCCCCCGGCAACTAGGGGCATACTCGCTTATTGTCTTGCCGAAACTGGGAGCTTCGGCGAGTTTGATGTCATTCCGCACCGGGGGTAGCAGGCGGTCCTTACCAAAGTTTTTTTGAATTTCTTCCAGGACGCTGCGGGCCAGATTGGTTCGCCGGTCACACTTAACTGGCAGTATGCCCATCAACCTGAGAGAAGGGTTAAACTCAGCGTTAACCCGGTACAGGATGTTCATCATCTGTGCGAGCCCATCCATGGACAGAAAAGTGGGCTCGATGGGTACAATCAGGTAATTGGCGGCGGCCAACCCGTTAATGGTAATAAGCCCCAGCGAAGGGGGCAGGTCGATGATAATGAAATCGTAGTCCCTATCCACTTCCAGCAACACATCGTGCAGCAGCGCTTCACGCCCCGGTGCTTGCGCGGCCTCCAATTCCACCGCTGCCAGATCCGGCTTGGAAGGAATAAGGTCGAATGATTTGTGCGATTTGATAATAGTCGGTTCTACGTCGTGCCGTCCTTCCCGGTCTGCCAAAATGAGGTGGAATAATTCGTAGACGGTGGCGGTCAGGCGATACGGGAGGACCCCGCAGCTTACCGTAGCCTGTGCCTGGGAATCGGCGTCCACCAGTAGGACTCTCTTGCCCTGCCGGGCCAGCCCATCGGCGATGTTGACGGCGCTGGTAGTTTTGCCACTGCCTCCTTTACGGTTGGCCACAACGATAGTTGATGCCATGGGCTATCCTCCTATTTTGCCGAATAGCTGTATTTTGAGAAGTTGTACCGGGTTAAGGATGAGGGCTACGCTGCCATCCCCCAGGATGGTCACTCCGGCGTAAATCTTCAGACTGGCTAGCTCTTCTCCCAATGACTTGACGAAAAACTCTTGCTGGCCCTGCAGGCGGTCAACGATGATACCGACTCTGATCCCCTCAGCATCGATAACCACGATGGGCAGGCGGTCGTCATCCGGGCTTCCCGCCGGGCTTTTGGCAAGTTCCCGCGCTTCTAGCCCCAGCAGGCGCGCCAGGTATACCAGAGGAAGTACCTCGCCGCGGATATCCGCGACCATGTGGTCCCGGTAGCTTCTGGTGTTGGCCCGGGGTAGCTTGACCGTTTCTTGAACCGCATCAAGGGGAAGGATAAATGCCTGACCGGCTGTTTGTACCATTAATCCTTGGATGATGGACATGGACAGCGGTATTTTCAGAGCGAAGGTGGTGCCGGTTCCGGGGGTGCTATTTACCTCAATGGACCCGCCCACGCGTTCCACGTTGTTTTTTACCACATCCATACCCACGCCACGTCCGGACAGCTCGCTGATCTCATCACGGGTACTGAATCCGGGAGTGAAGATGAGCTGGTAGGCCTCTTCGTTACTCATTTTCTCGATGTCATGGGGTTTTATCAGGCCCTTTTGCAGTGCCTTCAGCTTTATTTGTTCAGGATTCAAGCCTCCACCGTCGTCAGTTAATTCGATGATCGCGTGGTTGCCCTGGTAATAGGCGGCGAGGCGGACGTGACCGGAGGCGTCTTTCCCTGATGCCAGCCGTTGTTCCGGTGATTCGATGCCGTGGTCCACGGCGTTGCGCAGCATGTGGACCAAAGGGTCGTTGATGGCTTCGATCACGGCTTTGTCCAGTTCGGTGTCTTCTCCTGCGATGGTCAGTTCCACCAGCTTGTTGGCCCGCCGGGAAATATCGCGGATGGTGCGGGGGTAGCGCTGAAACAGTACGCGCAGGGGAAGCATGCGTGCCGACATGATGGCATCCTGTAGCTCGTCGGCAATGTGAGCCAGTTCGGCAGCAGCCGACTTAACCTCCCGCGCCAGGGCGGGGAGGTCGTACTGTGAGCCGATCTTGGCAGCAAGATGAAAGATGCGGTTCTTGGCAATCAGAAGCTCCCCGATCATGTTCATCAGACGATCCAGCTTTTCCTGGCTGACTCTTACGGATTGGCTGCCCGGCTCGCCGGCGGGGGTGCGGCCTTCACCGGCTTTTTCCCGCGCCTTTTCCCGGGCTGTTGCCTGCCTCTGCAAAGCGATGGCTACATCGGCGGGAGTAGCGGCACCTTCGTCTACCAGGATTTCTCCCACCCTTTTCTGCTGTTTGAGGGCCCGGTCAAGTTCCCGGGAGGTTATCTTGTTTTCGGCGATTAAGATTTCGCCCAGTCTCTTGTCGGCGTACTCGGGCGGTACCTGTTGGATCATTTCCTGAATTCCAGACACCCTGGCGCCCAGGAGCTGCTTCAGACGGTCATAACCAGTCCTGAGGAAGGATGGCACCCCGGCCAGAACCGTGTCTGATTCGGCAGTTAGTTTGTCCAGGTAGGCCAGTTGCTCGCCGCTGGCCCGGACTATATCATCAAACCCCAGGTAACTGGCTGAGGATTCAACGTTCCTGAGGGCGCGAATGTATTGTTTGAACCGTTTGCGGTTGATGGGGAGACCTTCCCTGACCGTTGCCAGGATGTTGGCCATGGATTCCAGGGCCTGGCCGGTGATATTTAGGAATGCGTTGAACCGGGCCACCAGGTCGTTGCTCCCGGAGGGCAAACACGCCGGGGTGCTGGCCGGGATAGCTATTGTCCCCGCCAGTTTTTCCACCTGTGCCACAAGCTGGTCCGGTGAAAAGTCGGCCGGCTGTTTTTCCTGGACCAACGTAAGTAACATGGCGACCTTGTCTACTACCTGCAGTACCAGGTCAATGACGCCCGCCGTTGGTGCGTGAGAATGGTTGCGGTAGGTTTCTACCAGGGTTTCCGTGGCATGGGTCAGGTTCTTGATCATCAGGACCGGGTCCTGGGAGTCATCCTGTTCCCGCATGCTGGAAATTAGACCGGCTGCGCCTTTTATGCTGTGGAACCCTCGCAGAATAGCATTCAATGTTTCCCGGTCCTGGGGACATTTCTCCAGTTGAACGCAATTCTGCTCGATGGTATCCAAATGCTCCCGGGTCTCCTCAAGAAAATCGGTCAGCATCTGGTCCGCCAGTGACGATAGCTCCAGTTGTGAATAGGCGGGGCTGGATTCCCAAGTCTCCCCTGCCTCCTGTACTGTTGCGGTCGGCGCCTTGCCTTCCGTCGCGCCCTCCGACCTGGTTCTCATCCGTTCCACTTCCAGCACGAATTCCTGGAAATCGCACTCCTCGATCACCACCTCGAAAGGCTCCCGCAACGGAGTGCCTTGCACCTCCTGTATCCGGTTGGCCAGCTGTGCGATGAGGAGGCCGAGGATGTCGGCGCCCCGCAGAACCAGGTCGGTAATATCAGCGTTTATGGCGTAAGTGCCCGTGCGCACATCGTCGAGCAAGGATTCCAGAGCGTGGGCGGTATTTTTAACGGGAACAAGGTCCACAAAACTGGCCACTCCTTTGATGGAGTGCAGGGCGCGAAAGACCGCATCGACAAGTTGGGGGTCAAACTCCGCCTCCAGTTTTAGTATCCCTGCTTCGATTCCTTTCAGGTGCTCGGTGGATTCCTCGACGATGCCCTGCAGTATGTCCAGGTCGTCGGGTTCAAAGGTAAACTTCACGCCCGGTTACCGCCTTTCATTGCTTGCCCAGGAGCATGCGGATATTCTCTACCAGGACTTCGGGCTCGGTAGGTTTCACGATATACACGTTAGCTCCTGCTTCAAATCCGCGCGCCTTGTCCTTCACTTCATCCTCGGTAGAAATGATTACTATTGGTATCTCTTCGTAGGCGGGATCGTCCCGCAAACGTTCAATAAACGTATAGCCATCCATGTTAGGCATGTTGATGTCAGTCAACACCATGACCGGGGCCTGGTCGCTGGCATATAGTTTTTCCAGGGCGTCGGCTCCGTCAACGGCGGTGATTACTTCCAGGCCGATACTTTTCAGAATGTAGCCATGAAAGTTACGCACCATTTCAGAGTCATCAACAATAAGAACCTTGTTTCTCATAAATGTTCCCTCCCCAAGGTGTCAGGCGGAATGCCCTCTGCCGGGGTACGGCCCGCAGCGGAGGGTGTCCCTTTGTTTGTTCAAGTGCAGGGTGTTCAAGCCTGGTATACTATATGGTTGCCCAGCCTGGTTATCCGGAAAGCCGTACTGATGCGGCTTAATGATTCGGCATGACCCAGAAAGACGAATCCTCCCTTGTTGAGCATGGCGTAAAACCGGTCCACCACTTGCTTGCGAGAAGACTCGTCAAAGTAGATGAGTACATTGCGGCAGAAAATAAAGTCATAGTTGCTCTCATAGCGTAAGGCCCGCCGGTCCATAAGATTGAGATGTTCGAACACTACCATGTCACGGATTTCAGGCTTTATCAGGAACTCGCCCGGAACCGGGCTGGTAAAGTACCTGGTCAAATATGGCGGTGGAACGTCTTTTACCGAACGGATGTCGTATAGCCCGCGCCGTGCAGCGGCCAGGACTCTCTGGTCGATATCGGCGGCCTTGATCACCACATCCCAGCGGTCGAGGTCATCTATCATTTCCTTGAGGATTATGGCCAAGGTATAAGGTTCCTCCCCGGTGGAACAACCGGCCGAAAAAACCTTGATGGTCCGCTCACCCGTAGCCAGTTTACGCTGTATCACTTCCGGCAGGCACGCTTCGGCGAACACCTGCAACTGGGAAAACTCTCGGAAGAAGTAGGTTTCATTCACGGTGAGCAGATTGATGAGTTCTTGAAACTCGCGCTGTTCGCCGTCAAAGAACTTCAGAAACCGGAAATACTCCCGGGCACTCGGGATGCCCAGTGCTTCCATGCGTTTTTGCACCCGCTTTTTCATAAAATAGACCTTGTGTTCGCCCAAATAAATGCCGGTACGGTCGTAAACCAGGTTTCTTAATTTGATGAAATCCTCGACTGGCAGATCCAAGCTTCTCACCTCGCCTGCTGCAACTGCTCTATCGCTCTGTCGATAGCCTCCAGCAGATCGTCATCAGTAACCTGGTCCCGGAGGCAGCTCAGAACGGGTATCGCCCGGCTATCGCCGAGAAGCCCCAAGCCTTCCACCGCTCCCAGGCATACCAGTTCCTGTGCCGGTTCAAGATGTTGCTCAAGCAGCGAAAAAATTTCGGCGTTACGGAATTCGCCTAGCAAAACCAGCAGTTCATACTTGTTTATGTCATTGATTCCCGAATCCAGGTAAACGGTAATTGCCGACAACAGTTCGGGAGGAAGATAGTTGCGTTCGCTGTGGCGAAGAATGCCTTCGATGGCATTGATGATTTCTTTGGCCATCAGTTTACCTTTTTCTAGGAGAAGCGAGGTGACCAGCGGCAGGTGAGTCTCGGTCCCTTTGGAGGCTACAAACTTCAAATAGGAGTACTGTTCCAGCGGGCTGATGGACTCGTAGGTGGGGTAAGCCGCGGCCACTGCTGCGACCGATTCCTGGTCGCCGATCAGAGCCATGGCCTCCAGGCAGGTACAGCGCAATAGCAGGTTGCTGGCAGAATTGAAGATACGGTTAATCTTATCGATGTGGGCGGCGGCTTCCAGGCGGCCCAGGTATTCGACGGCGGTAATTACTATATTGATATCGGGATCGTCAAGGGCCTCCGCGATCAGGTTCGCTGCGAACGGGCTGTTCAATTGAAACATTACGTCGAGGGCAAATTTTCTCACGTCTTTGTCAGGGTCGCCCAGCAATTTCTCGAGCGGGGCCAGGGCAGTTTCGTTCTGCCGGGAGAGGATGTCTATGGTAGCGTTACGGATGAAAGCATCGTCACTGCGCAAAAGGGGGATTACTTGTTCAACCAACTCTGTACCTTTCATGTTGCGCAAGGCATTGACGATAACCTCCCGGACAAAACGGGAAGGCTCGATCTGCAACCGTTCTACCAGGGGCCCGATGCCTTCGGTCAGATTATCATAGCCTATGTCCTCCGCGGCAAACGCTCGTTCTTTTTCATCTACGGAATTCAGTGCTGCAGTCAATGCCGCAATTTCTGGCAAAGAAGCTCCACTCCTTTCCATGGGTTGTAATACCTGGTGTGCGGCTACCTGCTCGGTTATGTTGATCAATTCCGCTATATTAATGGGTTTGTGCAGGTAGTCCAAAGCACCGGCCTGCAGGGCCTCCAGAGCTGTTTCTGAACCACCATATCCCGTAAAGAGGACCACGTCCACGTCACTCCCTCCAGGCAGAGAGCGGATTTTACCTAGCAAGTCTAGCCCGGACATTTTCGGCATGCGTATGTCAGTCAGAACCAGCTGAAACCTTTTACGGGTGATGGCTTCCAGGGCATCAATGCCGTTAGATTTTTCCACCACGTTATGCCCCAGTTCTCTTAAAAAACCAGCTATGCTCATTCTGCTTTCTTCTTCATCGTCGACCACCAAAATATCCACCAGCTCACCTCCGGCCAAGTAATTGTAGGCGATCATAACCCTTGTCGGCGCCTACAGAAAGCATTAAGGATAGTTGTTAAGCAACACGTGCCGGGGTAGGTGGTCATGGCCCCCGGTCGGGGGCTGCCGTTGAACGGGCGATAATACTGGTCCGGCACGCCTGCAGCCAAGTCAACGAGCAGGAACAATCTCAGTATGAAATTAGAATTCTTCAGCGCTTTCAGTGTCTGTTTTTGCGTCTGAGAGTCACGGTTAACCAATCGCCACGCAAAAAGCGTGCCAACTTGTTAAGGATAAGCGCGGCCGGCTTGCCATCCCGAAAAGACAAAAAAAGAGGACTGGTTAGTTCCCTTCTCAAGTGAACCTTTTGGTACACCAGATGTCTCACATGTACTTTTTCGCACGCTGTGCTCAAGAACTAGGACAGGTGTTTGAGCCGGCAATAGAGAGACCGCCGGGAGATACCGAGATACCTGGCCGTTACCGCTTTGTTGTAGTTATGCATGTGCAGGGCTGCGCGAATAATATTGTTTACGTATTCTTCCAGGGGCAGCCTGTCCGCCGGAAGGGTAAAGTTGCGATAGTCTATGATGGAACTGTTGACGGTGTTGGGAAGCCCGGCCCGGCATCGCTCTGGTTCAAGCATTTCCAGGTGGCAGGGTCTCAGCTGGGTGTCATCCCACAGCAGGGCTACCCTGGCCATGACGTTCCTCAATTCCCTGACATTGCCCGGCCAGGGATAGGACAACAGTATCCGGGCCGCCTCCTCGCTGATGGTGGCGAACTGCTTGCCTTTCTTACGGCTGAATTCATCCAGAAATATGCTGGCCAGGGGGATGATGTCTTCCGGGCGCTGCCTGAGCGGCGGAATGTGGATGCGAGCCACGTTGAGACGGTAATAAAGATCCGCCCTGAACGTACCCTGGGCCACGCATTTTTCGATGTCCTGGTTGGTGGCGCAGACGATGCGTACGTCCGTGGGTACTGTTTGCAGGCCTCCCACCCGGTAAAACTCTTTCTCCTGGATAACCCGCAGCAACTTGGCCTGAAGTGATACCGGAATCTCGGTGATCTCATCAAGGAAAAGGGTGCCGCCTTTAGCCAGGTCCAGCTTGCCTTTTTGGCCTCGGGCCAGCCCGCCGGTGTATGCTCCCGCCTCGTAGCCGAAAAGCTCGCTTTCAAACAGGGTGGGGGACAGAGCAGCACAATTAATACCGACAAACGGGAAATCGGTCTCGTCTTCGCCGTGGTGGATATACCTGGCGACAAGCTCCTTGCCGGTACCGGTTTCCCCCTCGATCAATACCGGCACCGAGCGATCGGTATGCAGTTTGCGGGCTTGGTCGATGACTTCACGCATGGCCCCGGAGAAGAAAACCATTTTGGTGTGCGTATAGGATTCATCACGTTTAACAGCATCCCCCCCGGCAGCCGCGTTCGTGTTCTTCGCGGTATCTTCCGTTCTTTGCCGTGGGCCGGTAGACTGGCTCTTGGCCACCTGCTCGGTCAAGCGGCACAGCTCCTCGATGTCAATAGGTTTGAGCAGGTAGTCATGCGCACCGGAACGCAAGGCTTCCACCGAGGTTCTGAGATCGCCATACCCGGTAAAAAGGACTACTCTTAAGTCCTGCCCGCCCGGCAGGCTGCGGATGTGGCGAAGAAGTTCCAGGCCGGATAGCCGGGGCATCTTGATATCAGAGAGTACCAAGTTGAACTCTTCCGTGCAAACCGATTGCAGCGCCTCGTACCCGTCGTCCTTTTCTACGACCGTGTGCCCCAGTTCGCGCAGGAACTCGGCTACATGTAACCGGCTTTCGCTTTCATCATCCACCAGCAGAATGTTCAACCATACCACCTTCCCGCTTGTAAGGTCTTGCATCCGAGTTGTAACGATTCCTTCCTGACCCTTTTTTCGGGCAAACGTCTTTACGGTTCCCGGTTATGGCTGCCCATCTTCTCTTCCGGGGTGGGAAAGTGCCGGCAGCGCGCCCGTGAAGGTAGACCCGCCTTCCTGGTTGTTACGCACCGACACGTGCCCGTGGCAGCTGGTTATGAAGGATTGAACAATAGCAAGTCCCAGGCCCATCCCTTCACCGGACGGCTTGGTAGAAAAAAACGGCTCAAAAATATGGGCCATGATCTCTTCCGGGACCCCGGGACCGTTGTCGCTGACCTCCAACAAGACTTGACCATTGCACAGCCGGGTGACACAGGATACTTTTTTGTCGAACCTGTCAACCGTATCCAGGGCGTGCATGGCGTTGACCACCAGGTTTATCACCACTTCTTCCAGGCGATTAGGGTGGGCTAGCACCCCGGGAAGATTTTCTTCCAATATGGTTCTGACCAAGATGCCGTGGGCTGACAGTTGACGTCTCAGCAGGCTTAGGGCCGCATTTACCGCCTCATTCAGGTTGCACGGCACTGGGGCGGGGGCGTGTTTGATAGCAGCCAGGGAACGTATGTGGTTCATGATATCACTTATACGGCCCGCCTGGGCCGAGATCTTCTTTAGCTTGTCGACAAGGGTGACTGATGGTATGGATTGGCCTTTCTTGTGCCAGTACAACATGCCGTCGGCCAGTATCTTGATGGAGTTAAGAGGCTGGGCAATCTCATGCACGATACCCGCGGACATTGCGCTCAGGGAAGCCAGGCGCTGAGCCCGCATGGTTTGTTCCTCCAGCCGTCGCCGTTCTTCTTTCAACTTTCTTTGTTCGGAAATATCTTGAAAAATGGCAAAATACTGAATTACCTCGTGCTGCTGGTTCCTGATGGCCCTTACCTGCACGGACACGGGAACCACTTGGCGGTTGTTGCGCTTACCTGAGGTTTCTCCCTGCCACTGACCAATTTTTTGCAGGGAATCATGCATTTCCCGGTAGACTTCCACATCCCAATACTCGTCCAGCAACTGGTCCACGCGCTTGTGAATCACATCTTTCTCATGAAGCCCGGTTATTTTAGTAAAGGCGGCGTTGGCGGACTGAATGATACCTTCAGCATCGGTGACGATTATGCCTTCGTTGATGTTTTCCAGCACATTGGCGGCCAAACTGAGTTTGTCCTGCGTCTGCTTGAAGCAGGTGATATCACGGATTGATTCGATGGCCCCCACTAGTTGACCGGTGTCATCGTAAAGGGGGGACGCGGTGCTCCAGAGAAACGCTTTTCGGCCCCTTATCTCAAGAGCGGGGGTCTCGGCGACAATACGTCCCTTTTTTCGCCGCAGGCAAGCGTAGCCCCGTTCCACCGTCTCATCGGGCCTGAGCACCAGGTCAATAGCTATGGGCCTCCTCAATCCGTAAAATGGTAAGGCGTACTCGTAATCACCCTTACCAAGAATTGCATCGGCTTGCACCCCTGTCATTTCTTCCATGGCCTGGTTCCAGGCAATAACCCTGGAGTTCCGGTCAATTACCAGGGTGGCGTCAGGTAAAAAATCAACGATGTTGGCTGTCAGTTGGAACGATTCTTGAAAAAGGCCGGCGGTCCGGCACCTGCCTGTCCTGCTACCAGTCACTGACAACTAACGTCACCTCCACGTTCTTCCGCGTAAACAAGGCTCGACAGCATGGGCGGGCTTGCTGCCATAAACTGCATTAAATCTACAATAAACCTTTAATTCTTGGCTGTATTGATTTGTCCTGCCAAGAAATATAGAATATTTTGTCGAATCATTACTTTTCGCCCGGGTAGTAATCCCTGAAGGGAAGAGGACGTTCGGTTAAGTCGCCGCACACGATGCCGTAAGTAGCGAAGGACCATTTGTGGACCTGAGGATGCCTGCCAGAAGGGGCCGGGTGATTCTTTCCCACCGACAAAAAAGGAAATGATTTACCCAACAGCGAATAACCTAACTAGATTGAAGGGCAGGAGGGTTGCACTTGAGAGAGAATAAATCCGAGGTTACCAGGGTTATCGTTAATATCTTCGGCGAAGACTATGTAGTAAAGGGGACTGAGAAGCCGGAGTACATCGAAATGCTGGCGGCTTATGTCGACCGTAAAATGCAATCCATCAGCCAGAAAAGCCCTAACCTATCCGTTACCAGGGTAGCGGTTCTGACTGCGCTGAACCTGGCGGACGAGTTAAGCAAGCTACAAGAAGATTATGACGAACTGGTGAAAACCCTGGAGGAAACTAAAAATAGTAGGACGGGTTGAGCATGGATAACAGGGAAATTGCCAGGATGCTTGACGAAACGGCCGACATCCTGGAGATCCTGGGGGAAAACCCTTTCAAGGTCCGGGCCTACCGCAAGGCGGCCAGTAACATTAACCGCCTGGAAACCGACCTACGCGAGATATGGGCCCAGGGACGGCTGGGCGAGCTCCCCGGGGTGGGCAAGGCCATACGGGCCAAGCTGGAAGAGATAATGACAACGGGCGATCTGCGGTATTACCGGGAGCTGCAAAAGAAAGTACCTCCCGGGGTCACTGAGATGCTGGCCATTCCGGGATTGGGCCCCAAGACCATTGGCAGCATTTACACGCAAACCGGGATCGACAGTCTGGAAAAACTTTACCAGGCGGCCCGGGACAAAAAGCTGCGGGAACTGCCGGGGATAGGGGCCAAGACCGAGTACAATGTGAAAAAAGGTATTGAAATGCTGCGCTCCCTGGGGGAAACTGTTACTCTAGGTACGGCCCTGCCGCTGGCGGAGGAATTCAAGGACTACCTGAAAGGATACGATTACGTGGAGGCCGTGGAGATCGTGGGCAGCATCAGGCGCGGTAAACCCCTGGTCGGGGATATTGACCTGCTGGTAGCCTCGAATAGCGAGAATCTGGTCAGGGAAGCTGTTAAAAGGTTCCGGCGGTTGCGGGAGATTGGCAAGGAGTCCCAGGGCTATATAGCCGGCAAGCTGGGCCTGGGCGTGGATTTTGAAGTTATCATCGTCAGCCCGTCCGATTTTTGCCTGGCAGTAATGTTGGCAACTGGGTCCCGTGGTCACCGGGAGAAGCTGGTGCAGGAGATGGAAGGCCTGGATGTCAGCGGTGCTTCCACCGAGGCGGACGTCTACGGCCTCTTGTCGATGCAGTTCATACCGCCCGAGTTGCGTGAAGACCGCGATGAAATTGAGCAGGCCCGCCAACACTGCCTTCCCGAGCTGGTAAAATTAGGCGATCTCCGGGGAGACCTGCATATCCATACCAGTTGGAGCGACGGGGCCAGCAGCCTCGAGGAGATGGTAGCTGCTGCGCGGCGTTTGGGTTACTCTTATATGGCGGTAACCGAGCACTCGCGTTCATTGAGCGTTTCCCGGGGTTTGGATGAGGAACGTCTTATGAACCAGGTGCGGGCCATCCAGGAAATCAACCGGTCGCTTGACGATTTTACGGTACTCACCGGCATCGAGGTGGATATACTTAAAGATGGTCGCCTGGATCTGCCGGATGAGATCCTGGAACAGCTGGATGTGGTAATAGCTTCCGTACACAGTCATTTCCGCCTCTCCCGCCAGGAGCAAACCGAGCGCATTATTAGTGCCATCAAGAATGAACATGTAGACATAATCGGTCATTTGACCGGGCGCTTGCTGCTCCGCCGCCCCGGGTATGAAGTGGATGTGGAGGCCATTATTGAGCAGGCGCGGAAATTCCGCACCGCGCTGGAGATCAACTCCCACCCGGACCGGCTGGATATTTCCGAGGAAGTGGCGAGATTGGCCCGGGACGCGGGAGTCAAAGTTGCCATTAACAGCGATGCTCACCACCACGCCGACATGTCCCTGGTAACCTACGGTGTGTTGGATGCACGGCGGGGCTGGCTGCGCAAAGAGGATGTCATTAATACTCTGGAAACCGGGGAGTTGCTGGCCTACCTCAGGAATAAATAGGCCAAGTTCGGCAAAATATACTAAGGCAGACGGACGGTTGGCACCGTGAACAGAGAGTGACCGGCGGTTGTGGAGGTTGGTTTTGTGGCCGAATTCGTCCTGAGGGCTGTGGGCATGTATTTCCTGGCCATGCTGGCGATAAGGTTTATGGGTAAGAGAGCCCTGGGAGAACTGGGGCTTTTTGATTTTGTAGTTATGACTGGAGTAGGGCATACCCTGACTTCCATCGCTCTAGACCAGAGCTTGCCCTTCTATGAAGGAATCGCGGTTCTTGCCACCCTGGCAGGCCTGGAGTACCTGCTGGGTTACGCCTCTCTGAAAAACCAACGTCTTGCCCGCCTGATATCCGGGGTTCCGGTAGTGTTGATCGATAACGGCCGTATAGTAAGAGAAAACCTGGCCCGAGAACACTTCAATGTTGACGATCTGATGCAAGAGCTGCGTAAGCAAGGTATCAGGGATGTTTACGAGGTGGAAAAAGGTATTCTAGAACCTTGTGGTGGCTTCAGCGTGATCCTGAAACAGGATGCTGAGCCGGTCACCAGAGGGGATGTGGGCTTGAACTGGGAGCCTTCTGCCCACAGCATCCTGACTCTGGAACAGGAGCCTCGCCAGAAAGTGTTTCAACAATGTTGGGAGAAAGGGCAGGAAGGGGAGGAAACATCCGGTGTATCCTTACCCCGGCAGGCGGAGTTGCTTCAGGAGATACTCAACCGTCTCGATGACATTTCCCGCCGCCTGCCCCAGAATGGGCGCTGACTCATTCTGATTAACGGCAGCTGGGCGTACGCAGCCGAAACCGCTGTGCCTGTGATATTATAGTCTTAGCCGGTGTAGGTGGCGGAGCCTGCGGTTGGCTGGTGAGCAAGATATTTCCCCGGCCAAAGGATAACATTGTTGGCCTTGGGAGCGGGATTGAAAGGGGAGGTAACTGTTGAAGCTGAAGGATATTTACACGCTGGCCGTAGAAATGGGCATGCGGTGCGATGTACGGGGAGAGGCGGAACTGAAAGCCATTCTAGCCAGGGCGGAAAAGGAGTATGACAAGCTGGAGGAAGGCGAACGCGAGTTTTTCGACCGGGAGACCCTCTGGAACCCGTTTCACGACACCCGAATTCTGGTAGGTGAGGGGGACGAGGAAGTCCGGGTAGCTTTATGTGGGGTGGATATGGAGACTCCCGAAATTCTTTTGGCGGACAGGCTCCGCGAAAAAGGCGAACCGATCGACGCGGTCATCGCTCATCACCCGGAGGGTAAAGCCCAGGCGGCCCTGCACGGGGTGATGGACCTGCAGGTCGACCTGTTACACCGGGCGGGAGTGCCGGTCAACGTAGCCGAGGGCCTGATGTCGGCCCGGATCAGCGAAGTGGAAAGGGCCATTGCCCCCGTCAACCACCAGCGGGCGGTGGATGCCGCCCGGTTGCTGGGGATACCATTCCTGTGCATACATACCGCAGCAGCCAACCTGGTTAACCACTTCCTGCAAAACCACCTGGACGAAGGCCGGCCGGGGACGGTGGGAGACGTGGTTGACTTGCTGTTAAAGATACCTGAGTACCACGAGGCCCGCAAGATGAAGGCAGGCCCGCGCGTGGTGGCGGGTGACAAGAAGAGGCGGGCTGGCAGGATACTGGTCGATATGACCGGCGGTACATCCGGCTCCGACCGGGCTTACGAAAAACTGGCTGCCGCCGGGGTGGGCACCGTGGTTTGCATGCATATACAGGAGAAACATCGCAAGAATGCCCAGGATAACCATGTCAACGTGGTAGTAGCGGGTCATATGGCCAGCGACTCGCTCGGGCTTAACCTGTTTCTGGATGAAATCGAGAAACAAGGAGTCCGAATTATTCCGGCTTCCGGCCTCATCCGCTGCAAACGTGGGGTCAGGCCCAATTGAAATTTGAAGAGGTGGGTTAAGTGGAGCTTTTGGCTCCGGCCGGCAACTGGGAGGCTTTCCTGGCGGCCATCGAAAACGGGGCTGATGCCGTCTACCTGGGGGGGAGACAGTTTAGTGCCCGCCAGTATGCGGACAATTTTGACCTGGACGGCATAAGGCAAGCGGTCGAGTATGCCCATGTCAGGGAAAGAAAAGTGTACGTTGCGGTGAATACCCTGATCGATGCCGGCGAGTTGCGGGAAGTTCTGGATTATGTCTTCGAACTCCAGCAGCTCGGTGTGGACGCCCTCATCATTCAGGATATAGGACTGCTTTCAGCTCTAAGAAGAGTTTTTCCGGAGCTGCGCCTGCACGCCAGTACCCAGATGACGGTGCACAACAGCGAGGGAGTGCGTTTTCTGGCGGAAAAAGGCATAAGCAGGGTGGTACTGGCGCGTGAGCTGTCCGAACGGGATATCCGGGCTATTCGCGAGCGGGTCGGAGATGTGGAATTGGAAGTATTTGCACACGGTGCACTCTGCTACAGCTATTCCGGGCAGTGCCTGTTCAGCAGCGTGGTAGGGGGGAGGAGCGGCAACCGGGGGCGGTGTGCCCAACCGTGCCGCTTGGCCTACCGGTTACGGGCGGCAGGAGGTACCGGGACTAACGGTGAAGGGGGGTTCGTTATCAGCCCGGCGGACCTATGTTTAATCGAGTACCTGCCCGCCATCCAGGCGGCGGGGGTCACTTCGCTCAAGATCGAGGGTAGAATGAAAAAGGCTGAGTATGTTGCTACCGTCACCCGTGTCTACCGGGAATGCCTGGAACGGTTAAAGCAGGGGGATTACCGGGTTTCCGCAAAGGAGAGGGAAGAGCTGGCCGGAATATTTAACCGGAACTTCACCCGGGGCTGGTGGGCGGGCTGGACTCCTGGGATTCTCAGCTCTACCCGCCCCAATAACCGGGGGAGCTATCTAGGCAGGATTATTGCCCAGGACGAGAATTATGTGACCCGTATCCGTTTAAAAAAGGAACTCCGCCTGGGAGATGGTATCGAGGTATGGGTTGGCCGGGGTAAGAACCCGGGAATGGTCGTCAGGGAAATGGAGGTAGAAGGTCACCCGGTGAATGAAGCCGGGAGAGGCGAAGAGGTTGTGGTTCGCCTGCCAGGAAGAGCCTGGCCCGGTGACCGCGTTTTTAAGACGCACGACTCCCGGCTGGTGGAAAAAGCGCTTCAGACCATTAAAGCCAACCGAATGGAAGGGAGAGTTCCTGTCAAGGCCAGCGTGGAGCTGGTTGGGGGAGCGCCCCTCTGTATTACCTTGATGGATGAAGAAGGCAACCAGGCCCGGGCCTGCACCAGGTCGGTGGCTCGAACGGCTCTGACCAGCCCTTTGACCAGCGATGACTTGTATGAGAAGGTTAACCGCCTGGGAAATACGTGCTTCCGCCTGAGGGACTTCAGCCTTACCCTGGAGGAGGGCTTAATGGTGCCTTTCAGTGAAGTAAACGAGGCCAGGCGGTTGGCGGTCGCCAGGCTTTATGAAATAAGGCTGGCCCGTACCAGGCCGGCCAGCATTGACCGGCGGCAGTACCTCGAGAATTTGCGGCGGGAGGAAGCTGCAGGCGTATTGCCGGCCGGCAATGAGCCTGTTACGGCTAGACCGTTGCTATCGGTATTTGTGAGCCGGGTAGAAGATGCGCGGCTGGCCTTGGAGGCGGGCGCGGATCGCGTTTACCTCGGGTTGGAAGGAATGGGCGGCCGGAAGAGACCGGGATTTGACGAGGTGTTCTCCCTGCGGGATCTGGCCGCGGGCTGGAAGAAGGAATTGATATTGGCTCTACCCAGGATAACCAAACCTTTTGACCGGGTTCCCTGGGACGACATAGCCAGAATCTCTCCCGACGGGGTCCTGGCGGGAAACCTCGGAGCCTTTGCGGAAGTTAGGAAGCGGGACTTGCCGGTTTTTTGCGACTATTCTTTAAATACCTTCAACCCCCGGGCGGTCTGTTTCTGGTTGGCTGAGGGAGCTGCCGGGGTATGCCTTTCCCCGGAATTGAGCTTGCAGCAGTTGCAGAATTGGCCAGGTAAGGTGCGGGCGGCGGCAGAAGCGCTGGTCCACGGGGAACTTGTCCTGATGGTATCGGAGTATTGCCCGCTACGTGCCAACCTGCGGTCAGAAGGCGGTGAGTCCTGCCGGAGGGTTTGCCAGGACGACAATTTCAGCCTTCAGGACCGGAAAGGGTTTATTTTTCCGCTGGAAACCGATGCTGACTGCCGGGCCTACCTGTTCAACTCTCGCACCCTGTGTATGCTCGAGGACCTGCCCCGGTTTCTCCGGCTCGGTTTCCAGAGCCTGCGTATCGAGGCCCGCCGGGGAAGCGGGCGATATATCGAGACCACCGTTCGCCTTTACCGGATGGTTCTGGATGCTTTACTCGGGGGCCGGAAGGTGGATATTGACAGGGCCAAGGCGGAACTGGGCAGGGTGGTGCCGTCGGAGTTTACCAAAATTCATTATTATCGCGGGGTATTATGATGGACCTTGATTCGCTGAGACGTCTGGAGTTTGATAAGGTTCAGGGTATGTTAAAGGAGATGGCCCAGTTTTACGGGGGGGAGGAGAAGGCCTTTGCCCTATGTCCTTCCCAGGATCTGGAGTTTATCAACCAGCGCCTGGCTCAGACCGAGGAGGGCATAGCCTTGCTCCGTTTTCGAGATACCGGGTTCCTGGCAGGGCTTAAGGATATAGGCTCACACCTGCGCAAGCTTAGAGCCGCCGCCGTGCTAAGCCCCGGAGAATTGCTGGAGGTACTGCTGATCCTCAGGGCGACGCGGCTGGCACGGGAGATAACCGGGGATCATCGCTTTCCCCACCTGAGGGACCTCCTGGGAACGCTTTACCCGTATCCCGAGCTGGAAGCTGCCATCAAAGGAGCTATTGATGAGGCGGGAGAAGTGCGGGATGATGCTTCCCCGCAGTTAAAAACCATCCGTGGCCGTATCAATACGAGCCGGGCCAGGTTGAAAGAGTACCTGCGGGAGTTTGTCAGGTCGCCACAGAACCAGAAATACCTGCAGGAAACAATTATTACCGAGCGGGGCGGGAGATATGTGGTTCCGGTCAAACAGGAGTACCGCAGTGAGGTCCGGGGAATCGTCCACGACGAATCGGCCAGCGGAGCCACGGTTTTTATCGAACCGGCAGCCGTGGTGGAAGCCAATAATGAGATTCGCCGCCTAGAAATCGAGGAACGCCGGGAGATTGACAGGATTTTGCGGCAGCTGGCCGCGTCTCTGGCACCTTATACCACCGAGCTGGAACACAACCTGGATTTGTTGAAAGAACTGGACTTTATTCTGGCCAGAGCCAGGCTGGCTCTCAAGATGGATGCAGTGCGGCCATGCTTCAATGATCGAGGAGTTGTCAGGCTGGAAAAGGCACGGCACCCTCTCCTGGGCAATGAAGCAGTACCCATTGACATCGAACTGGGCCGCAAGTTTGACATCCTGGTCATCACCGGCCCCAATACCGGAGGCAAGACGGTTGCGTTGAAGACTTGCGGTTTACTGGTTCTCATGGGCATGTCCGGCCTCTTCATACCTGCTGCAGAGGGTAGCGAACTATCATTGTACGATGCGGTATACGCTGATATCGGCGACGAGCAAAGCATTGAACAGTCACTTTCCACCTTTTCCTCGCATATGGGCAACATTATTCGCATCCTCGGGCGGGCCGGGGCAAGGTCCCTGGTGCTGTTGGATGAACTGGGGGCAGGTACGGATCCCCTGGAGGGGGCCTCGCTGGCCCGGGCTATACTGGAAGAGTTGCTCGCCAGAAAGGTAAAAGCGGTAGTTACCACTCACCAGAGCGAGTTGAAGGCTTTTGCTTACCAGAATGAACGCGTGGAAAACGCCAGTGTGGAGTTTGACCCGGTAACTCTCAGGCCAACCTACAAACTGTCCATAGGGATACCAGGGCAGAGTAATGCTTTTGAGATCGCCTTGCGACTGGGACTGGATCCGGCTATCGTAGACCGGGCGCGCCGTTTTGTTCCCCGGCAGGAGCAGGAACTGGGTCGCATGATTGCCGAGTTGAAAGAATCCCGTTACCGGGTGGAGGTTGAGCGGAGGGAACTCAGTGAGGCCCGCCGTCAACTGGAGGAGCAGCAGCGACAGCTCAGCCAGGAGAGAGAGCTTTTCCTGGAGGAGAAGAGGAACATTATTGAGGAGACTCGGAGAAAGGCGGACTCTTACCTGGTTAGGGTACGGAGAGAGGCCGATGATGCTCTGGAGGAAATAAAGGCAAAATTAAAGGAAAAGACCCCGCCCAAGTGGCACGAGCTGGAAAGGTCCCGGCGAAAGTTGCGCAGTTCTGAAGTGCCGGTTCCCTACGATGAGCAACCGGCCCCACCGGGGACAGAAGACATGGGCCCCGGAACCTACGTGGAGATCAGGACGATAGGTCAGAAAGGCTATATCCTGGAGCGGCCCAACGCTCAGGGGGAGGTGCTGGTTCAGGTGGGTATTCTTAAACTGGCAGTCAAGCAGGAGGACCTGGTGGCTATGCAGTCTCCGGAACAGGAAATCAGCCGGAAAAAAAACAACACCTTTCTGGAAAAGGCTCGGTATATTTCCTCCGAGATTGACCTGCGGGGGTTGACTGCCGATGACGCTGTCCTGCAGGTGGAAAGGTACCTGGAAGACGCCTACCTGGCCGGGTTGGAAAAGGTCAGAATTATCCATGGCAAGGGTACCGGGGCCCTGCGCAAGGCGATTCGTGATTGGCTGGCGGACTATCCCCGGGTGAAGAGATTTCAAGATGGGGACCGCCAGGAAGGAGGCGCGGGCGTCACCGTGGAGTATCTTCAATTTGGTTGCCGTTCGGACTGAGTACCGGGGATGAATTAACCGGTGTGACTTGAGGTTTTCGCCGATAAGGTGTCACATTAAATGTTTAGTTGTTAATATAGAAGTAGAGAGGTATCTTCTGGGGAGACCCCCGTGGCGCCTCAGGCGCCACCAGTAGAGGAAGAACTGAAGGAAGCATAAAGATCGTCCCCTTGCTGCCAGGAGTGGATATTATGAGTATGCACGCATATGAGTTATTGAAGGGAAGGAAGGCCGGTATACTTGGACAGGGAGAACTGCAGGCCGCGGCGGTGGTTGTACCTCTGGTAGAGCATGAGGGTCAGGTTAAGGTTCTGTTTGAAGAAAGGTCTCTCAACCTGAACCGCCAGCCGGGAGAGATCTGTTTCCCCGGGGGAGGGATAGAGCCTTCCGACATGAACCCCGCCCAGGCTGCGCTCAGAGAGACCTGCGAAGAGCTGGGCATCGGCTCGGGCGATATTGAATGTATTGCGCCGCTGGATGTGTTTCTCACTCCTTACAACCTGGTGGTATACCCCTATTTGGCGCAAATAAGGGATTACTCGCTGATACAGCCTAATTATTCCGAGATAAAATCAGTGTTTTGCGTTCCCCTTGACTACCTGCGGTCAACCCAGCCGATTGTCCAGGAGCTCAAAGTGGTCTTGAGCCTGCCCGAAGACTTCCCCTTTGACCTGATCCCCGGCGGCCGCAATTACCCATGGAAAAACGGGGTTTATCAGGTGTACTTTTACATATACAACGAATGGGTCATCTGGGGACTAACTGCCAGAATACTGAATAACTTCCTGACCTTGCTTGACCGCGTGGAGCAGTCATTAAAGTAACGGACCCTGAATGGTGTGATGCCCGGGAAGTCATTCAGCGTATGTGTCACAGGGGGGATTGCATGCTGGTATATAAGGTTGACTCGCCGTGGCAGCCAATGGACAGAAAGAAGTTGGTAGATAAGGTGGTCGGGTTTATCGAAGACTGCCGACGGGCTTACGGGCTTCAGCTGCAAGCCGACAATGAGGGTGGCCTGACGGTGGTGCTGAGTTCTGAGCAGGGACAAACTGAAGATGGGTTCTACCTTCGCTTCACTCTCGACGAGGGGAAGGTATACATTGCCAATCTCCAGGTGCCTGCCGGGGTCAGACGTCAGGGCATCGGTGCATGTTGTGTCAGATGGCTTCAGGATACGGCCCGGGAGCTGGGGCTTGGCAGTGTTTACCTGGAATCGTACCCGGAAGCGGTTGCATTTTGGAAGAAGCTGGGATTTACTCCCGCGGTTCGAGAGGAGGAATTCTGACTTAGCTGGAGAATTCTGCCACCAGCATTCTTGCCATGTGATCCGGAATGGTCAGCCACTGAAGGGGTTCGCCAACTGTTTCCGCTACGCCGGGCAGGAATACCTGCCACCAGTAAGCTCCCTGTCTAACCAGGCACACGGCAAAGGCTTCTGTGGCTTCCAGTTGAAAAAAATCGTTCCACATCTGGTGGTCGAACACTTTGCCCAGCGTGTTCCAGGTAATCACCATTTTTGCGGGGTTACATGTATCTGAACTTCGTCAGAGCGAAACTGCCGGGCCAGACCACCGCCGCTACCTTTGGCAGGGAATCCCGGTGCGGCTCGACTGGCGATGGCCGGTAACGGTGGTCGAGCTGCGGGCGTCCCGGCTGTGGCCCTGCCCGTCGTGGCCCAGGAACAGCTCAAAGGCGGGCAGTGGCAAGGAAAAAATATTGGTGCAGGAAGGAAACTTCCATCGGGTTGTCTAATAATAATGCCAAGGGAGTTGTTGTCACGTTACCACTATTGAAGGGGGCAGTGGTCAGTATGAGTACTCTGAACATTTTTGCAGTATCAGACTCCTTGGGGGAGACTGCCGAGAGGATCGGCGTAGCCTCGGCTCTTCAGTTTAATATCGAGAGAAATCTCACCAGATTTTCACGGATAGTCAGAAAGGAACAGGTTGTTGACGTTGTCAACAAGGCCAAGCAAGCTGATGCCATTATCGTCTACACCATTGTTATTCCTGAACTATCCGAATTCATGAAGAGGATCACTACGGAGCAAGGAGTAATAGCTATTGATGCTCTGCAACCGCTGCTTGATGCTATTCAGCAAAAGACAGGGCTGGAGCCGGCGCACATAACCGGCTTGACTCACCAGATGGACGAGAGGTATTTCAACAGGATGGCTGCTATTGAGTATACTTTGGCCCATGATAACGGGCAGAACCTGGACACGCTGCCAGAGGCCGATCTGATTATCCTGGGCCTGCCCAGGACCTCAAAAACGCCGTTGTCTATGTACCTGGCCAACTTGGGACTGAAGGTAGCGAACTATCCTATTACCCGGGATACCCAGATACCGCAGGAAATCATGGACCTCAGAGGGCAGAAGCCCATGGTCGGATTGGACCTGGATATCGAGTCCCTACTGGAAATGAAGCGTGAGCTGGCCCATAAGTTTGATCCCCCCTTGAATCTGGAGTACATTGATGAGGAACTTGAAGACGTGCTGGAAAACGCTTACCGCACCTTTGCCAAGCTCAAGTGTGAGGTTATCAACGTGGCCTCCCGCGATATTGAGGAAACCGCCAACATTATTATGGAAAAGTTTAAATTCCGCATTAGGATGGCTCACATAAAACTAGAAGAATGAAAATGGAACAGAGACAGGCAGGAAAAACGACAGCCCGCCCGGGTGAAAGGGTGGGCTGTTTCGCGTTTGGTGATTAAACCGGCCAGTATTACTTGGCCCAGGGACCGAAGGGCTTGCCCACAGGCAAAACCTCCTGACCGTAATGTGTGTTCAGTACCGAGGCTGCGGAACCATAGAAAGAGAGAATGGCAATGGCCAGCTCAGACCAGGCGGCCAGCTCGTGCCAGGCTTCGCCCCCCCATCCCAGGGTGTTCATAAAAAGGCCCAGGAAGAGCAGGTCGATGAAGAAGAAAATGAAGAATAATACCTTATGGGTTCCCATCGCCCCTACTGTCATATAAACAGTGAAGATGAAATACCCCAGGAAAGCCATTCCCAGCTGTTTGGGGTCAATCGCGGCCGCAGCAGCTTGGCCGAACATTCCCAAAGAGATCATCCAGCTCATGGCCACTCCGAACCAGAAGAAACCGTATCCACAGAAGGCCGTCGCCCCAAAGGTGTTATTGTGCTTGAAGTCAAATAACCCGGCGACGAACTGAGCTGTAGCTCCCAGGAATATGGCCCAGGGAAGGATAAAGGCTGTACCCTGGGTCAGGCCCAATTTTTGCGAGGATGCTACCAGAGTAACCATAGCCAATCCCAGCAGCCCCAGAGCTGACGGGTTGGCTACAACTTCCTGCACATGACCCACAACTGTTACTTCCTTGACTTCATTTGCCTTAGGCGCTTGGTTTTTCATGTTACCTCCCTCAACATTCTCATAAGTAGGATATCGAGTGTTAGGCCGACTATCTCCCCCTTTCCTGCTTCCCCAACCGGCTGCGCCAAACCGTGCCGGGGGCAGCCTTTGAGAAGGTTTTCACACACCGTCAAACAATTCGCTATCGGGTGACAAACTCCTGCTTGAGACAAGACAAAATTTGAGCCGGGTGGAGCGAGAGGGGGTTTACCGGTAACTCGTAGCGGTCCGGGTGAAGTCGTCAAGTAGTTCCTTCATGGTAGACAGTTCCTGGCAGATGAGTTCCAGGAACTCGCGAGGTTCTCCTCCACTTTGTGCCAGTAGCTGGCACAGGCCGTAAACCACGGTGAGGGGGTTTATCATTTCTGTCAGGGTACCAACGGCCAACTGACCGACTACCGACAAGCTTTCCGCCTTTAACAGCGTTTGTTTAAGCCGGGACGTGATTGTGTCATCCCGTAGGGTGATCATAACTTGCGGGGAATTGGTTTCCAGGCTGGTGGCGGTTGCCCAATAGACTGTTCCCTGGGACCTGAGCTGAACCAGTTTCGACTCACCGGCTGAACCCAGCAGGCTCTGTTGCGTCAGTTCCCGCAACTCTTTGTCCAGGTGGCATTCTTCTTCCTCGTCCAGGGAGTTTAACATCTGGCGCGCGGCCTCGTTGCAGTACACCAGCTCCGCATCCTGATTGTACACAATAATTCCTAGGGGAAGCTTATCCAAAATGCAAGTCACCGCTGGATATGTCTCCTTTCGGCGAGGAAAACTGGTAATCTTTTACGGAGCCAAACGAGGCCTTGAGACGGTAAATTGCCCGTTCTCCCTGGCCCACCTTGGTCAAGATACCGACCTCTAGCAATTCCTTGACAACCTCGGCCACCAGCTCGGTTTCCAGAAAGAGGCGACGGGCTAGTCCTTCCAGGGTATCCCGGGTGTGAGGATTTTTTTGAAAGAAAGCTAATACTTCTATTTTACCGATCGCGCGGGAAACATCCTGGTTATCTAGCATGACAGTCCTCCTAGAGGTGTTTGGGCAGTACCACAAATTCGCAGCAACTGTTTCCCAGGGCTTCACATTCCATCTCTTCGCATTCCATCTCCATGTTCCAGGCCCGGCTGAAGTACGCGGCCAGCCTACCCCGGGCGCTGTCGCAAGTCATATGAGGTGTAAGGAAGAGATTATGCTTAAGAAACATCTCGGCCATGTATGAGCCGTAACCCCGAATCCGTGCCCTCTTATTAATTTCATCAAATTCCACTATCTCGTAGCGAATGACTCCCAGGTAATTGGTATGCTGCAGCAGCCACTCGATCAGCTCGCGCTTGTCGGGATAGCGAGGGTCAACCCGGTCATACTCTACCAGGCTAGCACTGTAACTGGATTGGTAAAGGACCTGGGGGAGGATCTGGGGCGCATACTGGTAGATGGCCTTCAACAGGTAGCCGTAGGTATTAGTAGAAACCACCACGGCACGTTCGCCGGCAATGGTGATGCGGTCTCCTTTCCGAGCCAGGATGTTGTCAGCCAGCCCGGCCGGGGAAATGTAACCTATGGAGGAATTCCCCTCCGAATTGATGGTCATCTCGACCTGATAAGGTTGGTCAGTCAAATGGGATACTACCCACTTGCAGCTGACCATGCGAGGGCAGACAAAGGGAAGCCCTTCTTCCCGTGCTGTGGTGCAGTACTCCAGGTAAATGCACCCCTGGCGCTGGATTTCGACGCGCAGCCGGTCCCCTTCTTCCTGGAACCGGTAGTGATGCTTGTTAACAAATCCCTGGGCATCCATGACGTCGATCCAGGCACGGCAAATATCTGCGGGTCGTTTCGAAGCGGGGGTGAAAAGATGTCTAAACTTACGAAACATCCTTTCCACCATCATCTCGGTTGACAGTTCTATCCAGTAATCTCCGCCCATGGGAACCTGGCTGGTAACCTGGCTCATTCCCAGGTAAATGTTGTTCAACATGGCATACAGAAAATCGGTGTTTGACATGTGTCTACCCCCATAGTTCTTGTATTATCACAACCCCTATCTTATCGGCGATAGTATAGAAAAGCTGCGAGGAATCAAATTTGCCGCTCTTCAGTTTACCCACATGAAGTGCCCGCATCGGGCGTTCCGGTGACCCCGCATAGTACATCTTGACGATGACATCATAAAGGTGAGAGGACACTTTGAACGCTGTATCATCGATCACCTCATCTACGATAAGATCCATGGTCAGGATGTCCTCCTTCTTGCGCAGTTTGAGACGGTACCGGTGAAACTCGAGGATTTCCTGACTGTCACGCCCCAACAAGAGGGTGGAGAGGCTGTCTACCACTAGCCGCAGAGGCTTGCCGGCTGCGGCTTTAATCACCCGGTTTTCCAGGGCCAGGTACTTCTCCAGGGGATCATCGCCGGCGAAATGGTATTTTTCCGTCGGCTCCAGGCTGTAGGCGTCCACGAAGACCAGGCGGTCGGTTTCTTCAAAGGGCAGGGGATGCAGTCCGTATTGCTTGAGGGTTTGCCGGACCGCATGGGGGGATTCGTCGCAGCAGACGTATATACACGTATCTTTACAGCCCAGGCCTTCTTTGATGAACTGAGCCGCCAACACCGTTTTGCCCACCCCGCTATCGCCCCTGATCATGATCTGAGAGCCATAAGCCATACCTTCCCCGATGATCTTGTCTACACCGCTTATCCCGAAATAACCTGATTTCTGCACGTTTATCTCCTTCCCAACCGGCGGAAGATCTCCATACCCCGCTCGGAAATTTCTGCTCGGTGAGTCCCCGGGGTAAATTTTCCGCCTTTCATCTTGGTAACTTCCAGCAGCCACTTACGCCTGCCTTTTTCCACGGTCGTTGAAAGGCAGATTTCTCCCTGGACCAGTGGTTTAATAACACTTGTCAGGTAAGACGCCGGAGGCACGGTATCGTAACTCAGAATTGCCAGGGTTGTACAACCCGTTTGGTTAAGGGCGCGGAACAGGTCGCGAAGGTACCCTTTTAAAACCAGTGGGTTTTCCACCACTTCAGCAAAACTATTGACAGAATCGATTACCAGCCGCCGGATAGAGTTCTGCCTAACCATGGTGGTAATCTCCGCGATAACCTCCTCCGGCTCGGTACCACCGAAAAACTTGTCAAAAACCAGGATGTCTCCGTTGGTTAATGCCTCCGCCAGCTCGCCAAAATCAAAAGTTTTAGCATAAACCTGCAGGAAAGCGGTACTTTCCTCGGTAGATAACAACAGCCCTCGTTCCCCCCGCCGGGCACCTTCCAAAAGGTAGTGCAGGCCAGCCACGGTCTTGCCGGTGCCCGAATCGCCTTCCACCGTAACCGTAGTACCGCGAAGGAGTCCACCCGACAGAATACCGTCAAGACCCGCAATACCAGTACTCACCTTTTCCGGCAAAGGCATGGGTGGCTCGGACACGGATTGCTGCATACCGGAAAGCCCGGCCCGCAGTATCTTTATGCCGTCGGAGCCAAACTTGAAAGCGTGTCTACCAGTAATAAAATCCTGTCCCCGCGATTTCATTATCTCCAGATAACGTCGGCGCCGACTGGGAGATTCCATAAAGTACAGGCTAATAACCGTATCTACCACATATTCCACAAAAGAAACTTGGTTGTTGGTGTGGTCGTCCGCCTCACGTATCAATATCGAGGTCAATCCCAGCCTTTTCAGGCCGCTGCACACACTGTACACCATGCGTCGCTGCTGGCTTTCATCGCTGATAGTCATGCTTAACTGGGTAACGCTATCAAGGACCAGCCGCCTAGCCCCTATTTCCTGAACGAGATCGTCCAGCAATCCCGCCGCTGGATCCAACACCACGTCCGGCGAGGTACAGACCGTCCTCAGCAAACCTCGTTTTTCGAGCTCCGGCAGATCCCAACCGTAGTTGGCAGCATCCCGGTAAATCTGCTCCGGGAACTCCTCAAAAGTTATAATAATACCTGGTTCATTCGCCTGCACTATCCCTCTATAGATAAACTCCACACCCAAGGTGGTCTTGCCTGTGCCGGGGACTCCCTTCACTAGTATGGTGCTGTTACGATGAAAACCACCATATAGCAGCTCGTCAAGGCCAGCTATACACGATTTCACCAGCAAGCTTTTCACTTAGCTCATCTCGCCTTCTCAATACCTTACGGTAACATTAATAGACATCCGTGGCATTCTAAAGCAATTACCAAGCCAGTCAAGGATAATACTAGTAACCATATTTCAACATTATTGGCAAATATCCTTCCTTCTTACGTAAAATTTTTGAGCAAGCAGGGACGGTTCTTGCTTCTGATTTTCTGCGCAAACCCGCATGCTGGTGGTGCCGATCTATAGAACTGGTATGGAAAAAGTTTTCACTATATGTACCGTAAGGGACAATGTATACTAGTTCATAGACTGCGGGGCTTGCTATAAGCCCTCACATTTTTCTGTATTTATTTGTCTATTCTATGGAGGAGAGGAGAGCGCATGTCGGTAGAGAGAAGACTGCCGCGGGTGGCCTATTTCTGCATGGAATACGGCCTGCACGAAGAGTTTGCCATCTACTCGGGAGGATTGGGAATCCTGGCCGGTGACCACCTGAAATCGGCCCGGGACCAGGGGATGCCCCTGATAGGTATAGGACTGCTGTGGAGACAGGGGTATACCTGGCAGTTGATTGATGATAGCGGGCGTCCGTATGATGTGTTTCCCACCTATGCTTACGATTTTCTTCAAGATACCGGGGTGAAGATCACCGTTGATATTCGGGGGAAGGTTACACACTGCAAGGTCTGGATGGTAGACAAGTACGGAAATGCTCCCCTTTATCTCCTTGACCCTAACGTTCCTGAAAACGAGGAGCGGGAAAAATGGATTAACTTCAAACTCTACGGGGGTGACGCAGAGGCCCGGGTTGCCCAGGAAATGCTGCTGGGTATTGGAGGTGTGCGGGCGCTGCGCGCTCTGGGAGTTGAAGTGGATATTTATCATTTCAACGAAGGACACGCCGTTTTTGCCGGGACGGAGTTGCTTAGAGAGAAAATGGTCGGGGGCATGGGCTTTGAAGACGCCTGGAGGGAGGTGCGGCGGCAGATAGTATTCACCACGCACACCCCGGTTCCCGCTGGAAACGAGTCTCACCAACACGACTTGTTGCAGCATATGGGCGCTTACAATGGTTTAGGCTACGAGCAGATGAAAAGGCTGGGCGGGGACCCGTTTGGAATGACCGTTGCCGGTCTCCGCTTAGCCCGTATTGCCAATGCTGTATCTGAATTACACGGCAAGACCTCTCGCAACATGTGGGGGGATGTTGAAGGTGCCGCACCGATAATTCACGTTACCAATGGAGTTCACCGTGGCACCTGGCAAAATGACGGCATCAGGAAAGCGTACGAAGAGAACGGGGACCTGTGGACTGAACACCAGCGGGCCAAGCAAGAACTTATCCAGGAGATTGGGATGCGAACCAGCATATGGCTGAACCAGGACGCTCTACTGGTGGGCTTTGCCCGCCGAGCGGCCCCTTACAAAAGGAGTGACTTGATCCTGGACAAGCCGGATATTGTTGAACCGTTACTGGTTTCGGGTAAGCTCCAAATAGTGTTTTCCGGGAAGGCCCACCCGCAGGACGGGAAGGGCAAGGAAATCATTTCCCACCTGGTAGCGGCAGCCCGGCGTTACCCACACAGTGTGGTTTACCTGGAGAACTATGATATGAGGCTGGGGCGGCTGTTAACCAGTGGTTGTGACGTGTGGCTCAACAATCCTCGTCGTCCTCAGGAGGCGAGCGGGACCTCAGGCATGAAAGCTGCCATGAACGGAGTATTGAATCTCAGTATTCTGGATGGCTGGTGGCCGGAAGGTTGCCAGCATGGAGTCAACGGCTGGCAGTTCGGCGATGGATACGAGGGGCCGGAGCAAGACGAGCATGACCTCAACGCACTCTACCATGTGTTGCTAAGTGAGGTTCTCCCCACCTACTACGGTGACCGGCGCAGATGGGTGACGATGATGAAGGCCAGTATAGAGATGTCGGTGGGGAAATTCTCCAGTGAGCGCATGCTTCAGGATTACTACCGGCTAGTCTATCAAAAAAATGACCCGGCCGGGGAGGCTACAGGCGACAACTAACCTGGATGGGCCGACATCGCCAAACCGGTCGCATAGGGAAAAAGTATGAGCCTGCCCCTTTACCACCCTCCATCTGGTGAAGCAAACACGTGACAGGTGCTGGGCTTTATGCCGGGTTGGTGGGAAACCACGTGGCGTTTGTAGGGGTGTTGTTCCGGGGAAACCTCGAGAAAACCAAGCCAGGTACTGGCGAGGTTAGCTGCCGGCTATGGACGAGGGAAAACAGTACCTGAGGGCATTAGGGGTTGGCGCACATCTTCTTGGAGGTCTTCTGCTGGAACAGATTGAGATCGGCCTGCTTGAAGAGTTCCTCGGCGGTGGTACCGTCGGTCGGAAACTCGGCTATACCGATACTGAGTCCCACCTGGCCAATGACTCCCCTACGGGCCATATGGTAGTAGAAGTTGTCACTGATACGCCGGACAACTTCGTGAGTTACAGCCGCGTCGGAATAAGGAAGTATGATGGCGAATTCGTCGCCGCCCTGGCGGTATACCATATCGGAACTTCTCACGGAGTTCTTGAGGATAGCTCCGGTATCCCGTAGTAGAGTATCTCCCATCAAGTGCCCCCGCATGTCGTTGAATACCTTGAAGTTATCCAGGTCAATGAGGATAAGGGAAAACCGATAATTGCTTGCCCGGCCCATTTCCACACACTCCTGCAGGTCCCTCCAGAATCCACGGTAATTCAAGGTTTGAGTTAGTTCATCAGTCCGGGTGATGCGGTCCAACCTGGTTCGCTGCAAGTATTCCTGGCGCCTCAGCGAGTAATTGACCGCAATGGCTGTCAGGCAGATACCGGAAAAGATGAGGTATTCGAGGTTCTTAAAGAAGAACACGTCACTTTCGGCGCCAAAAGGCCTGTCCAGCACCAGGGAGGGAAGCAGGTAAACGCCCCAGACAGCCAACAGGTGAATCGCATATTCGCGAGGTTTCCAGGGAAAGATAACTCCCCAGAAGAGTACCAGCTCGACAAGGCCCTCCATATAGATGGATTTGTACCCCCCGGAAACTCTGACCAGGATAGCAAGTACCAAGGCTCCACCGTAGAGAATCAGGAGAAGGAAACGGTCCAACCCGGCTGGAGACAGTTGCCTTTTGCTGGTGACCAACAGCAAGGCCAGGGCTCCTCCTATGGCACAGGAGCGCAAGACCAGCGACAGTTGGAAGTAGGTCGGAATCATCAGGTAGTCAATCAGACCGCCTACCACAAAAAGCAGCACGCCGACCAGTACGGCAACGGGCAAGAGAGACCTTTTAAGTTCGTAAGTTTCCATTTCGAAGGGTTCCAATGCAGTCACCCTCCAATTAATGCTGGTATTATGAGACGCATATGCAGGATTACTACACCCTACTATATAATATC
>JAAYAC010000043.1 GCA_012719535.1 Syntrophomonadaceae bacterium
CCCCCCCCCCCCCCCCCCCCCCCCCCCCGGCTCCTTCTTACGTCCTTAAACGGGTGCTGTTTGCCTGTTACATTAACCGGCCAACCCCAAACAATAGAACAGGTCCCCAATGGCCTGAGCTCGCCTAGGGACCCATCAATCAACAGCCATAGACAACCCCGGAGATAAACTTGCTTAGCCTGGAACCACCCTGGTTATCAAGGTGATCTGGCTAATGGGAATATAGGTTACCGGGGTAGTTCCGCCAGCGATAGTGATAAACTGGGGAGTAACGCCTACCAGGATACCGACCACGGGCGCTACATCGCCCTCGGTCAAGACAGACACATTGAAGTTCAACAGGCTTAACAGCAGTGCGAAGAAGCTCTGTCTAAGACCAACCCCGGCAAAGCCAAGCCCATAACTCACGAGCACCCCTCCTTACCTGTGGTTTCACCAGCCCGGCTAGCCGGGACCGTGGTTCTGGCCCCGGCCGGACTCTGGCCCTTATTAGAATTCAGCCTTGCCGCTCAGGTACGTTCTAGATAACGCGAGTGATGAGGGTAATCTGGCTAATCGGGATATAGGTCACGGGGGTGGTGCCGCCAGCAATTGTTATGAATTGAGGGGTGATCCCGACCAGGATACCCACCACCGGGGCCACGTCGCCTTCGGTCAAGACCGATACGTTAAAATTCAGCAGGCTGAACAACAGGGCAAAGAAACTTTGTCGGGGAGCGAATCCGTCAAATCCCCCAACTCCATCAAAATAACCGATACCGTCGAAACCACCCAGTGGACAATCATAAAAGTCGGTACCCGGGTACCCCCTGTAGCCAAACCCTCTCCTGAAGCCCATCAATATCCCTCCCTTACGAGAATTTAAGGCATCTCCAACCACAGCCGGAGTTGAAAACCTAGTCTATACTATGCGAACTTATTTCCAGTTGTTACTTGCAGGCAACAGAATTGTTAACCCCTGACCACCTGACGTTACCAGGAGAAAGGCAGCACCGGGCGGCTTACTTATGATAAGGGTGGGATTTGAGGATGGTAAAGGCGCGGTAAAGCTGCTCGGCGACAATAAGAACCGCCATCTGGTGAGGAAAAGTGAGTGGGGAAAGAGAAATGATATGGTCGGCCTGTTGGGTGACGAGGCCGGACAGGCCGGTCGAACCACCTACTACCAGATTAAGCCTGGCCTTCCCGGACTGAACAAGACACGCCACCAGGGCTGCCAGTTCCTCAGAAGTGAGTCTCTGCCCCCGGCTGTCAAACGCCACCAGTATTTCGTCGCCCTTGAGCAAAGCTAAGATCCTTTCGCCTTCTTTGCGGCGTGCTTCTTCGAGTTCACTCTGCCGCGCCCGGGGGCTTGTTTTTACCTCGAGGCCTTCGACCAGTGAAATTGGCATATAAGGTCTGATGCGTTTTAAATACTCGTCCATTCCATTGCGGAAATGCTTTTCCCGGATTTTACCTACAGATATTAGCCGGATGTTCAAGCTCATCACCTGCCTCCATTATCCCAAAAGGAGAAGGTGAACTCAAACCTGTTCGTACAACCGGCTGTCACCCAAACCGATGTAGTGACCAGAATCGGGGTCATGACACCAATTACACGGATTGTTGCGAGCTGGCCCGCTTACTGCTCTTCAAGCCTTACCCGGATCTGCAGGCGGCGGCTCTTTTGCCCTTCGGACTCGGGCAGCCGGAATACTTCGAGCTCGACAACCTCACCTTTCCTGCGGCTGAAGATCTCCGCCTGCAGGTCGTTACCGGTTTTGAGTTGCTTTCCATTGATGGAACGGATGATATCATAGTTTTTAAGTCCTGCCCGCTCAGCCGGTCCTCCTTGGACAAGGGCAATCGCCACGCCGTTGGTAACGGGTAGGCGGTAATACCTGGCTTCGTCCGGCGTTATCTCACCAACAATTCTGACCCCCAGCCACGGCCGCACTACCTTACCATTTTTCCGCAGGTCTTGCACCACCTTCCGGACCTGATTCGAAGGAATGGAAAAACCCATCCCTTCGAATCCGGGTAAGGCAATTTTGACGGTATTTATCCCGATAACTTGCCCGGAGAGATCTACCAGGGGCCCTCCGGAGTTGCCCGGATTGATGGCTGCGTCGGTCTGGATAAGTTCAAGATTAAACCCTTCTTCGGTGGTAATTAACCGGTTAAGGCCGCTAACGATTCCGGAGGTAACCGATTGCGCAAAATTCATTCCCAGCGGGTTGCCAATCGCGACTACTGGCTGTCCGACCTCCAGCTTGCTGGAGTCACCAAGCCGGGCTGGCCTGAGACTGGTACTTCCCTTTACGCTAATCAAGGCCAGGTCAGTCCTCCGGTCCCTTCCTACCAAGTCCGCACTCCGCCGACTGCCATCAGGCAGTACCACTACCAGGCGCCTGGCTCCCTCCACTACATGGTTATTGGTAACTACCAACCCATTCCCGGCAATAACCACCCCGGAACCGGTCTTTTGCTGTGTTTTTTGGGTAAAGAAGTCTCCCTGTTGGCTATAATTGATTATCCCAACCACCGAGCGGGATAGTTCCCGCGCCACCCTACTCACCTGGTTCTCTCCGGCGTGCGCCGGTCCGGCAGAATCTGGCATCAGTTTAGTATACTGGTCGG
>JAAYAC010000006.1 GCA_012719535.1 Syntrophomonadaceae bacterium
CAGGTGGTGGTCAACGTGGAGCTGGGCCAGGATGTCCATATTACTGGCGGCAGCCTGGTAGCGGCCATTAATGAGGGCATTGCCCGGGGTTACCGAGAAGGCTTTTTTCGCGCGTCAGTGGTGGAGAACCCCCTGTTTCGCCGGAACACCGGGGACAACACGCCGGGGATCATTAATACTGTTCTCCTGCCGGGAGACGGTTTTCGCTTGACCGTGTTTCCCAAAGGAGCTGGCAGTGAAAATATGGGCCGGATAGCCATGCTGAAACCAGCAGATGGACTGGCCGGGGTGGAAGAATTCATCCTGGGTACGGTGGAAGCCGCCGGCGGCAATCCCTGCCCACCGATCATAGTGGGAGTAGGCCTGGGAGGCAACATGGAAAAGGCCGCCTTTTTAGCCAAGCAGGCGCTGCAGAGGCCGGTAAACCAGCGACACCCGGATTCCGGCATGGCCGAGCTGGAGAAAAAGCTCCTGGCCCGCATAAACCGGCTGGGGATAGGTCCCCAGGGGCTGGGCGGCCGCATAACCGCTTTGGCGGTTAATATCGAGTACTTTCCCACCCACATCGCCAGCCTGCCGGTGGCTGTTAACCTGGGGTGCCACTGCACACGCCGCTGTACGGTGGAGCTGTAGAAGGAGGGGTAAGCGTGAAAACCTTGTCAACGCCGCTGGCTACCGACCAGGTTAGGAAGCTCCGCGCCGGGGAGCTAGTCCTGGTAAACGGTACAGTCTACACCGCTCGCGATGCGGCCCATGCCCGGATAGTCGCTGCTCTGGCCCGGGGAGAGGAGCCTCCTTTTGCCCTGGCAGGACAGGTAATCTATTACGTGGGTCCTTGCCCGGCCGCGCCCGGTAAGGTGATCGGTTCCTGCGGGCCCACCACCAGTGGCCGCATGGACGCCTATGCTCCCCTACTCATCGAGAAGGGAATCAAGGCCATGATTGGCAAAGGCGAGCGCTCGCCGGAAGTTGTGGAAGCCATGCGGAAGCACGGTGCGGTTTACCTGGCTACAGTGGGGGGGGCCGGAGCTTACCTGGCCGGTTGTGTGAAGCAAGCCCATGTCATAGCCTACCCGGACCTGGGACCGGAAGCGGTCCTCAGGCTGGAAGTGGAAAAAATGCCCTGTGTCGTGGCTATCGACTCGACCGGGGCCAATCTTTACCGCACCGGAAGGCAAAAATACCGGGTCCCGTAGGCCCGGATGGTTGCAGCCGGTGTATCGCCGAATCAAAAAGGGCTGGGGCCTTAGGCTCCGATTTATTATTTCGATACTATATCTCATTATGAGCGTAATCAGGAGCTGGTGACGAGAGGACAGCTCGACACCGTGCCGGGTAGCCTCGGCCCCTGGTCTGGTAACTGCCGGTCACATAACTGATGCGAGTTTGACAGATAGTCAGATAGTGTATACTATTCCATATAAGATGTTCACGGGCACGTTAACCGTGTCCCTGAGGTAAAAACTGAGGAGGAAGGTATGGATAGAAGCAGCGGGCGGGCTTTCGATGAGCTGCGGCCGGTTAAAGTGATTCCAGGCTACATAAAGTCTGCCGCCGGGTCGGTTTTGATTGAGACCGGTGACACCCGGGTCATCTGCACGGCCATGGTGGACGACAAGGTTCCCCCTTTTTTGAAGGGAACCGGAACGGGATGGGTCACCGCCGAATATTCGTTGCTGCCAGGCTCCACGCCGACCAGGACGCCCCGAGAGGCCTCACGGGGAAAGGTAACCGGCCGGACTTCCGAGATCCAGCGGCTGATCGGTCGTGCCCTGCGGGCAGTGGTCGACCTGGAGGCTCTGGGGGAAAGGACCATCTGGCTTGATTGTGACGTTATCCAGGCCGATGGGGGAACGCGAACCGCTGCCATTACCGGGGCATTCGTCGCCCTTTACCTGGCCCTGCGGGAATTGAGAAATCAGGGGGTTCTGTCACGGGTTCCGATCACCGACTACGTAGCGGCTACCAGCGTGGGCATTGTTCATGGAATCCCGGTGCTGGACCTGGAGTACGGAGAAGATTCCCAGGCAGAAGTGGACATGAATGTGGTAATGACCGGAAGTGGCAAATTCGTCGAAATTCAAGGGACGGCTGAACGCAATCCCTTCAGCCAGGGCGAGCTGGACGAACTCCTGCGTCTGGCCCGTAAAGGCATTCAGGACCTCATTGCCCGGCAGAAAGAGATATTGGAGGATACAGAAGATGCGACGCAAGCTGGTGGTGGCAACCAGGAACCAAAAGAAATTGAGGGAGCTACAGGACCTGCTGGATAATACGGGCCTCGAGATGCTAACCCTGAACGACTTGCCCTCTGTCCCCGAAGTGGAAGAGGATGGTCAGACCTTCGCCGAAAACGCTATCAAGAAGGCTCGAACCGTGGCAGAGGCAACCGGGCTTCTGACCCTGGCTGACGATTCGGGGCTGGAAGTTGATGCTCTAGGGGGGCTACCGGGAGTACACTCAGCGCGTTTTGCCGGTGAACCAGCTGACGATGGTAAGAATAATGCCAAACTGTTAGCTATGCTGCAGGGGGTGCCTGACGAGCAACGTACCGCCAGATTCCGGTGTGTGATTGCGATAGCCGTGCCGGGGGGAGAAACCTATTTAGCCGAAGGTGCTTGCCAGGGGCGGATCACTCATAAAGCCCGGGGAGAAGGGGGGTTCGGCTACGATCCCCTCTTTGTCGTGGATGAGTACGGCCTGACTTTTGCCGAATTACCTCCCGAAGTCAAAAACCGCATCAGCCACCGGGGCCAAGCGCTCAGCCAGGCCAGAGAATTGATAGCTTCTCTATGGGAGGAAATGAGTTGAGAATGGTGGTTTGTGGGGATACCCACGGTCACATAGCAGGTATCAAGGCCGAGATCGAAAAATTGGATGGGCTCGACTACCTGATTCACACCGGTGACTATTACCGGGATGGTATATTACTGGCCGAATCCTTGGGGGTAGAAGTCCGGGCCGTGGCAGGCAACTGTGATATCGGGGTTAAAGGGCCGCGAGAAGAAGTATTTTCTTGGGCCGGACACAGGTTCCTGCTAACCCACGGGCACCTTTACCGGGTAAAGAATCACCTTATCAGCCTTAGACTGAGAGCACAGGAGGTAGCAGCCGCGGTAGTAGTATTCGGGCACACCCACCAGGTTTGTTGCGAAAAGGTAAACGACATTCTTTTTATTAATCCTGGGAGTGTAAGTTACCCGCGTTTGCACCAACAGGGAACTTATGTAGTTCTCGAAGTAAATGAACAAGGAATACAGGGTCGGATACACAGGGTAAGACTTTGACGGTGGGTTCCACAGTGTGCTATAATAACTTTTGCGGTTGCGCGACTGTCAAGCGAATCAGCGACAAATATGTTCGGCGGTAGGCTATAATAGGTTTTGCGCCGGGGCGTGGCGCAGTTTGGAAGCGCGTCTGATTTGGGATCAGAAGGTCGCAGGTTCAAATCCTGTCGCCCCGACCATTCAAAATTTTTAAAACGACGGTTTTTGCGAAAGAAGGGTAACTTTAGTAAGTTGCCCTTTTTTGTTACTTATTATTTTCTTATGTGGAAAGCTTACTGTTTTATGCGGAACCGCCCCTGACACCTCAGAAAATGTTTGTCCTCGGGTGCAGGGTTTTTGTTTTTGCAAACGTTATAATAGGTGGAAGGCATTTCGGGGAAGGAGGGGGTTAAAGTTTGGGATGACCAACTATGGCTGCGAGACTTTGTGGCCAACGATGACACAGCCTTTGAAGCACTCGTAAAGCACTACCAGAATTATGTGTTTGCCATCATTCTCAACTTCACCGGTCCTGACGAAGCCCCCGATATAGCTCAGGAAGTATTCCTTGCCATTTACCGTTCACTACCGGGGTTCAAGCCGCACAACCTCAAAGCCTGGATTGGCAAGGTTACCGTAAACAAAGTCATAGACTGGAAAAGAAGACGGTCGCGCAGCGAACTGGAGCACCTGCAGATCGATATCAGCACGACACCGGCTGAAGCCGGGTCAGACCCTGAAGAAATGCTGCTTGAAGAGGAGAAACAACGTCTATTGAGAGAAGTATGTCAGTCCCTGCCTCCGGTTTATCAACGGGCGGTCAACAAATACTACTACGAGAAAAAATCTTATCAGCAAATTGCCAGGGAGGAAGGAGTCAGCGTAAAAACGGTAGAATCGAGGCTGTATCGCGCCAGGGTGCTCATCCGCCAGCGCTGGAAGGAGGTTGTGGAATGAAGCATTATACAGATGCTGAGTGGAGGGCTTTTAAGCAAGGAGAGCCAGACGCGCCGACCGTGGCAGCTATGGAGGACCACTTAGTGCGGTGCCAGGATTGTATGAC
>JAAYAC010000044.1 GCA_012719535.1 Syntrophomonadaceae bacterium
CCAGATTGCCGGGCTTTTGGGCTATGAAGTCGGCGACCTTTTTGAACCCGTTTCCCTGTCCGGAGTAGGACGCCGGCAGTTGCTTGCGCTTTTCTTCCTCCAGCAGACTCTCCAGCTCCTGTATTTTGCGGTTGCGCTGTTCCAGTTCCTGTTGCAGCCGGGCCATCTCGCTCCCGTAGTCCCTGGTGTAGAGCTCGGGGTGATCGCGCGCGACCAGCTCCTCCAGTTTCTGCCACAACGGGTCCAGGAAGATGCGCCGGGCCGGGAACTCACGGCCCAGGGTCGACTCATCTATTTCCACCAGGCCAATGCGGGCCCATTTGGAGATACGCCAGGCCAGCTTGTTTTTGCTGAGTGATGGGTAGCACTGCGTTATCTGGCGAATTTCGATTCCCTTGTGCAGGAGGGGTTTGGAACGGTTGGTGTACCCGAAGAACACCAAGCCGAGCAGTCCCAGGTCTTCCGCGTCGAGTTCCAGGTCGGCGGCATAATAATAAAGCGCCGCAGGCATTTGGATGAATCCCCACCGCAGCACTTCCATCAAGGCGTCTCTCTCTCCCATGAACTTCATTACCTCCCGCAAACATACCAGTTGTAGAATCTGTTTACTCGAGTAGGAGAATTATAACACACGCTCCGGCAGGCAACAACACGAGGGAAAACCCGGGAAGTGGCATAAAACTAACTGAGTTCAAGTTTTAATTTGACACATGCCCTGTCATAGCGTCTAATGCCCCATTCTATATCCATGTATTACCAGATAGGTCATACCGGGTCGAAAATTCTGGCGCGGCAAGGCCTTTGGCCAGACTGGGCCCCAAGGCCTGGTACCATTTTACTATTAAAAGTGAATGGTTGCTCTCCTGTGAACGGGTTGCGGTCATGTACACCGGTTTGCAAGCGGGGAACGTGGTTAGTCTATGCCTGGTATATCGCAGGAACCTGTTTCAAGCAGTCGATGATTTTCTGGTATTCGCCTTTAGCCCAGTATTCCTGGAACATCTGGTTCATTCTGAGCCGGGTCTCCAGGTACAGTTGTTCGGCCAGCAGGGCCTCAGGAATGGCCAGGCTCGGTGCCTGGGGAACCGCCGCAGGTAGCGCGCATGGTTGCAGTTCCACTTCATCCATCCAGCTGGGGATACGGGGCTGGACATGAAATTCTTCCTTAATGGCTTCCGCCAGGGACGATAAGGCCGGATCCTCTCCGTGGACCAGGAAGATGTTGCGGGGGAAGCGGGCGAAGGTTTTTAACCAGTTTATAAGCCCGGCCCGGTCGGCATGGGCCGAGTACCCGTCGATCTCGCGGATGTCGGCCTTGACTACAACCTCCTCGCCGTGGATGCGTACCAGCTTTTCGCCGTCCAGTATCCGCCGGCCCAGAGTGCCCTGCGCCTGGTAACCCACAAAGAGGATAGTAGCTTCCGGTCGCCACAGGTTGTTTTTAAGGTGGTGTTTTATCCGGCCGGCATCGCACATTCCGCTCGCGGATATAATTATAGTTCTACCCGTAATTTCGTTCAGCCGGGTGGATTCCTGGGCGGTGCGGGAAAAACGAAGGTTGGGAAGTTCAAACGGGTTGGCGCCGCTGCTGTGCATCTGGCAAGTTTCGTCGTCCCAACAGGCCATGCTTTTGCGAAAGATTTCCGTGGCCGCGATAGCCAGCGGGCTGTCGATGTATATGGGGATGTCCGTGCGCAGTTCACCCTTATGGTAAAGGGTGGTGAGATCATACAGCAGGTCTTGAGTGCGTTCTACTGCGAAAGAGGGTATGATGAGATTACCGCCTTTGGCCATCGTGTAGTTTATGACGTCACGCAGCATGTCCGCCCGCCTCAGGTTGCTCTGGTGCAGCCGGTTGCCGTATGTTGACTCCATGATGAGATAGTCGGCATTTTCGATTACACTTGGGTCCTTAATGATGGGCTGGTTGTAGTTGCCGATGTCGCCCGTGAAAACCACCTTTATGGTGCCCTCCGGTTCAGTTACCCACAGCTCGACAAAGGCTGAGCCCAGGATGTGACCGGCGTCCCGGAAGCGAAGCTGGATTTGTTCGGCAGGTTGGACGATCTCGTCGTAGTTGACCGCCCGGAACTGGTTGAGACAGCGTTCCGCATCTTCGACGGTGTAAATTGGTTCCAGCGTTGGTTTGCCGGAACGGGTTAGCTTGCGATTTTTTCGTTCTACCTCCATTTCCTGGATGTGACCGGAATCGGGCAGCATGATGGAGGCCAGTTCCACAGTAGGTTCGGTGCAATAGATGGGGCCCTTGAACCCGTGCTTGCAGAACTTGGGAACCAATCCCGAATGATCGATGTGGGCATGGGTCAGGATGAGAAAGTCCACCTGCTCGGGATTGACCAGGAAGTCCTGGTAGTTCCTTTCCCGGACTTCTTTCGAGCCTTGAAACATGCCACAATCTACTGCAAACCATGTCCTTCCCGTTTCCACAACAAAGAAAGACCCGGTTACCGTCCTGGCGGCCCCGAGGAATTTCAGCTTCATCGCAGTCTCCCTTCCTTTAAGACATGATAACCCCGCAAACTGTTTTCCGGGGTAGTCAGGCCCCGTATAACCTTATCTGGTTATTAAACCAAATAGGTATTAAACATTAGACTGCCATAATCCTTCTTCTATCTTTCCGGTTGGCCAATTTTCGAAACATCTCGAGAAGTTCTTCCACTTCTTTTTTTATCAGGTTGGGGCGGTTGGAATGGGCGGCTTGAAAGATGTTCTCAAACCCCAGCCTGCCCACATCGCGAAGGGTGTCTTCGATATGGAGCTCGGAGAGGATGCTCGCGTATTTAAGATGGACCTTTTCATACTGCTGGTAGAAGATGAACTTGACCTGTCTTACCTTGGCCAGGATGTCCTCCACGGAGGCTTCTTCCCGTTCACACATCTTGGCTATGTATACCAGAGCGTTATAAAGAGGCTGGCTGCTGAAAACGGCAGCATGCAGTTCGCGCTGGTACTGTTTAAAAAGAGTATAGCGCAGGTAATCCAGGACTTCACGCCGTCCTTCGGGTAGTAACAGGTTGAACTGGTTGAGCAGGGTGATTTCTTCTACGTTATGCTCCCAAAACACAAATAGAACCTCCTTAGTGTTGTACACTAAGACGGTTCTATCTTTTTAGCTATTATCCTTTAGTGTAATGTCCCCATTTTCCGCGAAGATTCCCGACCATTCGATACATAATGCAGGGTTGTCGTGACGGGATTCCTACTTCTTCCGGTGGCGGGTTACAAACCTGCCCATCCGTTCGATGGCCTCCTCGATCTGCTTGAGGCTGGCTGCGTAACAGCAGCGGATGAAACCTTCCCCGGATGGCCCGAAGGCGTTGCCGGGAACCACGGCCACCTTTTCCTCCATCAAGAGCTTTTCGGCGAATTCCTCGCTGGTCATCCCGGTTACCTGAATGGAAGGAAAGGTGTAGAAGGCACCTTTCGGTTCGAAACAGTCCAACCCGATTTCGGCAAAGCCTTTCAGGATGACTCTCCGGCGGTAGTCATATTCCTCAACCATCTCCCGCATGCGCGGTTCCCCGTGCCGGAGTGCTTCGATAGCTGCCATCTGCGACATGATGGGTGCACAGAGCATGGTGTACTGGTGGATCTTGGTCATGGCCCCGATGATGGCTGGGTTGCCGCAGGCATATCCTATCCGCCACCCGGTCATGGCAAAAGCTTTGGAAAAGCCATTCAAGACTATGGTACGGTCACGCATACCCGGTAAAGCCGCAATGGAAGCGTGCCGGCCATTATACGTCAACTCACAGTATATTTCATCGGAAATGACGATGAGGTCGTTGTCAATGATAATGTCGACCAGTTTGGTCAGGTCCTCCCGGCCCATTATGCCTCCCGTGGGGTTGTTGGGGTAGGGGAGGACCAGGACCTTGCTGCGGGGGGTTATTCTGGCTGCCAGTTCTTCTGGAGTGAGCCGAAATTCGTTGTCAGCGGTGGTTTGCAGCAGTACCGGCTTCCCGTAGGCCAGGACGGTGCCCGGGGCGTACGAGACGTAGGACGGCTCGGGGATAAGAACCTCATCCCCGGGGTCGACCAGGCTGCGCAGGGCCAGGTCGACCGCCTCGCTCACGCCTACAGTTACCAGGATTTCGTCGGCCGGGTCGTATTCTATGCCGAATCCCCGCAACATGTAAGCAGCGATCTCCTCACGCAGTTCCGGCAAGCCCAGGTTGGACGTGTACATGGTATAGCCTTTTTCCAGCGAGTAGTAGCAGGCTTCCCTGATGTGCCAGGGAGTAACAAAGTCCGGCTCTCCAACTCCCAGGGAAATCACGCCCTGGGTCTGGGAGACCAGATCAAAGAACTTGCGAATACCCGAAGGTGCAATGGAGTTAACCGCCCGGGAAAGATGCCTGGTAAGGTTGTTCATGGGCTGACCACCAGCCTGCGGTCTTCCTCCGGGTCATCAAACAGAAAGTTGTCTTGCTTGTAACGCTTGAGTACGAAGTGGGTAACCGTACTCTGCACGTGATCCAGGGTAGCGAGCTTATCCGAAATAAACCGGGCCACATCCTTCATGTTCTCACATTGAACCACTACGGAAAGGTCGTAGGTCCCGCTCATCAGGTAGACACACCTTACCTCCGGGAAGCGGGAGACTCGCTCCGCGATACTGTCGAAACCGACCTCTCTCTCCGGGGTAACCTTGACGTCGATCATGGCTGTTACCCCGTTGTCTCCCCACTTTTCCCAGTTGATGATGGCGTTGTAGCCGAGAATGATTTTCTCCTGCTCCAGTTTGGTAATGAGGGCGCGAATCTCTTCCTCGTCCACACCCAGCATGGTTGCCATCTGGCGGGGGCTGAGCGTAGCGTTCTTTTCGTAGAGCTTCAAGATTTTACGTTCCAGATCCACTATTGATCCCTCCTATCATACCTGTAGGTCAAAATACTTCCCCAAAATAAAACTCTCATCCCCTTAGGGACGAGAGTTTTTCCCGCGGTACCACCCCATTTGGCACAAAGGCCCCCTCAAACTCCATAACGGTGGAGTACCGTCTGGTTTAACCCGTTTAAACGGTTTCACCAGCACTCCCGGGTGGCCTTCATCATGGGTCCCATACCGGCTTTCACCTTGCCCGGCTCTCTGCGATGGAAGACCCGCGACTACTCTCCCGTTCATCGTGATACCCTATTTACCTGAAGAAATAACATTATGAATCATGTTAGCACTTGCCAAATTTCCAGTCAACCACAAAATTATTTCCTGCCGTAGCTGAATTTTTCTCGAACATTTTGGCCGGGTGGTGCATAACATTTACTTAGATTTTGGGGAGGTGGGATTATGTCAAGTTATCCTGTCGCACCACAGCTCGAGCTAACCGGCGAAGAAACCCGTGTGGCGCAAAAGGTCATATCATATTTCAGGTCGCCCCGGATGAGCTTACAGGAGAAGATGTGGAATGCCAAACTCATCGCCCTTTATGACCTGGAGCAGCACCACTTTACGAATCCTACCGAAAAGGAAAGGATCGCCCGGTTCACCAGTATCCTGGATAGCATTCTTACCAAGCTAAACCCCCAGGTAACGGGACATTTCTCCCGCAGCTGCCTGGCCGCTGGTAATGCTCTCCAGGATCGACATGGGAGCTGTACAGGCGCCGGCAGCAAAAACACCTTCCCGGTTGGTGATAACTCCGCCGGTCACATTAATAAAGCCATGGTCATCACGGTTGACCCCCAGGAGTGAGGCCAGGTATGCGACATCGCTCCCGGGTAGTAGGGGAGGGCACAGGATGACCCAGTCATAAACCTCTGCGGTAACGGCACCGGTAGCCGGGTTATCGTATCTCAGTTCCAGCCGGCCGCGTGAAGTAGGGAAAACCTTACCGGGCATGGCTCTAACATAGCTAATGCCAGGCGAGCGATGCTGGTAAATAGATTCGTATCTCTGGCGGTCCATGTAGAAGACATCCGTCCGGGCCCCGGGTAGCCGGTGACGCAAAAGGCCGGCCAGCTTCGGTACATAAAAGCAACACACGCGGGAACAGTACGGTACTCCCCCCCGGGTATCGCGCGAGCCGGTGCACTGGATGAAGGCCACCCGTGGAGCCGGGCCCAGGCTTTCCGGAACTTCCCGCATAATGGTTTCCAGTTCCACGGCGGTAATGACCCCGGGCAGGCGCGCATAACCGAATTCACCTTTCCTGTCCAGGGGAAGTAGTGACAAGCCAAGAGCCAGGAGGATACTGCGCACCTGCAGGCGCTCGACACTTTCACCGGCCCGGAACGTGACCGAGTATCCCGTCCGGTTTCGTTCAATCCCGGTAACTTCAGAGGATATGTGAAGCTCGATGAGTTCTTCCTCACGTACCCGGGCTACCTTCTGGTGGACCAAACAAACCCCGCACGATTGGCAGAACCCGTCAATGGCCTTGCAGTTGTAGCGCCGGGCCTGGCCACCCGGTTCAGCCGCTTTCTCAACTATCACCGATGCTATTCCTTGGCGGGCCAGCGGCAGACCGGCCTCCAGGCCGGCTGCGCCCGCCCCGATTATCATAACCTCAGCCATAAAATCTCACTCCAATAGTCACTGATAACACTGATTATATGTGACTGACAGTGACTTATATGAGTTGTGTCTATCAGCGTGCATCTACGGTTTCATTTTCAGGGCAGACGTGCATGCCGCCCCACCGCCACCAGTAGAGGGATGAAAAAGCGCGTGCATTGTCGGAAATAACTGGGAATTTTTAATTCTTCATTCTGAATTCTCAATTCCTGTTATGATTCAGATCCCCAATTATGAATGAACTGTCAGTGTTCGTCCGAATTCATTCAATTTCCGTAACCGGTCGGGGGTAGAGACCGGCGCGCCGGACGATCTCCGGGACGACCTCCTCCCAGGCAACTGCCATGATATGGATGCCTCGTACACCGGGAATCTCCCGGATTTGGGCTATTTGTTCCACCACAATATTTATGGCCTCTTCCTGTACATCCTGTGCCTTTTCCAGGCGTTCGCAGATATCGTCAGCCACCATCATACCGGCCACGTTTTTTTGCATGTAACGGGCCATCCGTGCGGATTTTATGGGCATTACTCCCGCCAGAACCGCCGCCCTCTCATGCAGCCCCTGTTCGCATACCATCTCCATGAAGCGGCGAAACCGCTCCATCTCCAGTACACACTGGGTTTGAACGAATTGGGCTCCCGCCTCGATTTTCTTCTTCAGCCTGGTGACCCGAAAAGGGAAAGGATCGGCAAAGGGGTTTTCCACACAGCCGATAAAAACGTCAGGTCTAACCTTCATCTCTTCGCCACAGATAAACCTGCCTTCATCGCGCATAGTCCTGACCGTATGAATCAACTGAATGGAATCCAGGTCAAAGACATTTTTGGCCTCCGGGTGGTTGCCGAAACTCTGGTGGTCCCCGGTGAGACACAGGATGTTTGGTATACCCAGGGCCGCCACCCCCAGCACGTCGGACTGCAGGGCAATTCGGTTACGGTCCCGGCAGGTCATTTGAATGACCGGCTCGAGTCCTTCCTGCTGCAAAACGATGCCCGCCGCAATGCTGGACATCCTGACAATGGCTGTCTGGTTGTCAGTGACATTGAAGGCATCCGCATAGCCCCGCAAGAGGTTTCCTTTCTTGCGGACAAAAGCAGCATTGCAGCTCTTGGGTGGGCCAACCTCAGCGGTGACGGCAAAACTGCCGCTCTGCAAAATTCTCTCCAGTTTACTCCTCGCCATCCGGTACCAACCCCTCCCGCACCATTCTCCTGGGGCCGCCGTCACGACTCTTTGCCCAGTTCTTGGGTAAAACCAGCCTTTCCAGGTTATCCAGCCGGCCCAGGCGTTCGAGCCGTTCATAGATCAGGTGCCAGGCACATTCCACCTCGGCGGATATCTCGCATTTTCCGTTCTGTGACCCGCCACAGGGACCGTTTAAAAGGCTTTTTGAGCACCGGGCCACCGGGCAGATGCCCGCGGTCAGGTCCAGGATGCAGTCCCCGCAGGCCTGGCATCTTTCTTCAAAGCGGCCGTGACGAACAGGCATTCCCATAAAAGTGGTGTTTAACCCAGGTATGACGGGAGAACTGGGGAAGAATTCGGCTACCGCCTGAACCCCCACCCCGCAAGCCAGTGAAAGTATGGCATCAAATGACGCAAGGCGGGGTTTAAGCTCTTCCAGCAACTCGAATTCGCACTGGCGGGCAACGCAGGTCCAGTCGAGCGACACATGCAGGTCTCGCAAGGCCATACCCAGGAGGTGCGCCATGGTTTCCGCTTCGCGGGCCCCTCCTGTCTGGCACACGGTTACACACCCCCCGCAGCCGACCACCAGTATTCTCGAGTAGCCTTTCACCTTCGCGACGATTTCTTCTACAGGTTTCAGTTCCCCGACGATCATTTCCTCTCACCCACCTTTGTAGCCAGTTCTTCCGGGTGTTCCGCTGCCGACAGACCGAGCAGCTTGACCCGGAGGGTAATACCTAGCCGGTCCAGCAGGGTATTCAATCGCCGGACCCGTACCTGAAGCCTGCGGTTTTGATGTTCATGCTGGCATTTGCCCTGATAACAGGCTACCACATATACGTCCCGGTTGCTTTCGCTCAAGGTACGCAGGATAACGTTTTCCCCGATCGATGCGGCACAAGGGAAAAGTCGTAATTCGTAATTAAGGCCTTGGCCATGTATCAACCCGGCCGCAGCGTTCTCACAGGCCAGAACATGAGGAATCCGGGTAGGCGCTGGCTTATCTACCACCTTTTTTATCGCCTGGGCCGGGCATTCAGCATAACACAGGCCGCAGCCCCGGCAGGATAGCGTATCTATCCGGCAGGCTTCCCGGTAAAGATTTTGGAATAACTTGTCTCGGTGGAATTCTACGGCCTGGTGGGGACAAAGACGGAAGCAGGTGAGGCAAAAAGCGCACCTGTCCGCGTCGATTTCATAATATTTCTCGGCTCGAACTCGGCCTGTGGCCATCCTGGCCACCTGAGCAGCAATGGCAGCAATTATGACCTCCTCTTCCGCCGCCGTAAGCACACCTTCCGGGTCGGGGAATACCCAGATACCTTCCCGGTTGGTCCTGCCCGGATAGCTGTCCAGGTTGTCCTCGCCCAGGCCGAGGAGTTCGTGGTATCTTAAACCATCATCCGTATGTTCCCAGCGGGGGGCTACCAGTATATCATAGGGCAGAGTTATTTCCCGGCCGATGCCGGTATCCAACACCCGGGCCTCGAAGCGGTCAGGGGCGCCAGCCGCAGTCCCGATTAGCGGTACCCGGTCGGTACGGATAAAAACCGCCCCGCGAGCCCGAGCTGTGGAATAGAGGGCCTCCCCGTTGGCAAAGCCTACCTGAACATCGTCGGTAATAACCCATACCCGGTTCTTGGCGGCCAGGGAGATGATCTGGGAAAAGGCTTGCGTATAGACTCGCCGGGTAACCCCCATCAAAACAAAGAGGATGGAGCAGCCGGCCACTTCCCCGGGTGGTAGGCCGCTGAGAACGGGACCCGCCGGATCCGGTACGATGATAATCCCCCCAACCTCGATTTCCTCAATGGCGGAGCCATGGAGGCCAACCGTGAACCTACCCGCCTTGCCGCGCACATAGGCCAGGTCTTTACCCCAGGCAGTCTGCCCGGAAAACTGCGTCGCCGGGTAAGGAGGTTTTCGCGAAAAAGCCCAGATTACCGGCTGCTGACCGCTGATAACCTTGGCCAGGCGCCACGCCCTTTCGTTCCCTCCCCATACCAGGACTCGGGGATTGACCTGACAATCCTGATAAATCCTCATAAACCATCTTCTCCCCGTCGAATCGCCCCAACATCATCTATTAATGTATATAATCATAAGACAACCCTTGACGGCGAGCAAGCCATGGGACAAACTTCACAAACCACCGGTGGTTGTTACGTGACTCCGTTATGCACAGGTACAAGCAAAAAGAACCTTCCTCACATAGAAAGAAAGGTTCTTTGCTTAGTGAACTAATGTAGGTTTAAACGCGCGAATCCATGGTTTCTTACTGGATCTCCAGCCGCCTGCTGCGGCCCTGGCGTTCGTCGGTCTTGGGGATTCTGATTTCCAGGATGCCGTTGTTGTAGGAGGCGGTACTGGCCTCGGTGTCCACATAGGGAGGCAGCGGAATGGTGCGGTAGAAACGCCCGTAGTATCGTTCAGACCGGTGGATACCCTGCTCCGACACGTCACGGGTTTTCTTGATTTCCCCGGACAAGCTGAGTTGGTTTTCGCTAACCGACACTTCTATGTCATTCTTGGATTCCACCCCGGGCACCTCGGCGGAAACCACTACTTCACTGTCGGTTTCATACATATCTATGCGGGGGTTTTGGGCAATCCTGGGAAAATCAAACATGTCTTCCAGTTCCATTCTCAGGTCCCGAAAGGGAAAGTGTTCCCGAAAAGGCATCCAGCGCATCAAGGACATGGTTTCACCTCCTTCATACTAGGATTATCCACCTGTATTTTGCCTGTTTGAGGTGCAAAATATTCTCTTAAGGGAAGATCCGGGAAGGATTAACGATTTTTCTGTCTAAACAATAATAATGCCCGGTCAAATGGAGGTGATTATATGGGCATCTGGTTGCAGGAGGAGCATACCCGGGGCTACGTTGTGAACTGGCGGCTGCACAACATTATCCACACCGAGACGACCAGGTACCAGGAACTGGCAATCGTGGATACCTATGAATGGGGGAAAGCCCTGGTACTGGATGGAGTCGTCCAGACTACGGAAAAGGATGAGTTTGTTTATCACGAAATGATTGCCCATGTGGGGATGATGGCTCACCCTTGCCCGCGAAAGGTTTTGATTATCGGCGGCGGTGACGGGGGAGTCCTGCGGGAGGTGCTGAAACACGATTCGGTAACATCAGTGGATCTGGTGGAAATCGATGAACGGGTTATCGAAAACTGCCGGTTGTATCTTCCCACTATTGCCTGCGGGTTTTCTGATAATAGGGCTAACATTATCATTGAGGATGGTTTAAAATACGTTAAGAACATCAAGAACAGATATGATGTAGTAATAGTAGATTCTTCCGATCCGGTCGGCCCGGCAGTGGAACTGTTCGGTGACAAATTTTACCGGGATGTTTACGCCATTTTGCATGAGGACGGGCTGATGGTAGCCCAGGCGGAATCTCCCCTGTTTTTTGGTGAGTCGTTTGCCCAGGTCTTTGGTAACATGCGGGCCACCTTTCCCATAGCCGGGGTATACCTGGCCTGTGTGCCCACCTACGTAAGCGGGTTCTGGGCTTTTGCGGTAGGTTCGAAGAAGTACCACCCGGAGCAGCCGGGGAAGGAGCGAAAACCTCTCACCGGCCTGAAGTACTACACCCCGGATATCCACCGGGCGGCGTTCGTTTTGCCGCCCTTTGTCCGTGACCTGGTCCGGTGACTGCGGATGGCCGGGGGTAAAAACCTGGCGATTTACGTGGCCTGGAGAGCAGCCCGGTTGATTGGAAGGGCGTTGCCCTTACCGGGAATGTTTACAATACGGGCGATGCGCCCGACGACTGGCATAATCTGGAAAGCATGAAGAAAACAACCGGTAAAGCCAGAGAGTCGTCAACCTTAGAAAATTAGGGGGAGCAGAATGAAGAAGTTGATGATTGGCAATGAGGCTATTGCCAGGGGAGCGTATGAAGCGGGGGCGACCGTGGGTGCCGCCTATCCCGGTACTCCCAGTACCGAAATAATGGAGTTCTTCAAGGAATATGAGGGGGTTTATGCTGAGTGGGCCCCCAACGAGAAGGTGGCTCTTGAAGTGGGCTGCGGGGCTTCCCTGGGTGGAGCGCGCACTCTGGTCGCCATGAAACACGTGGGGGTGAATGTCGCGGCAGATCCCCTTTATACTTTTTCCTACACCGGGGTGAATGGCGGGCTCGTCCTGGTATCTGCCGATGATCCGGGGATGCACTCGTCGCAGAACGAGCAAGACAACCGTGGCTACGGAAAATTTGCCAAGCTGCCCGTTCTGGAGCCTGCCGATAGCCAGGAGGCGAAAGACTTCGTTGCCTTGGCCTTTTCTTTAAGTGAAGAATTTGACACGCCGGTGATGGTCAGAGTGACCACCCGCCTGGCCCATTCTCAAAGCATGGTGGAGGAGGGGGAACGCCGGGAAATACCCCTGAAGCCTTACGTTAAAGATGCTGCCAAGTACGTCATGCTGCCGGGGCATGCCCGTCTGCGGCATGTTGAGGTAGAGAAAAGGATGGCGGCGCTGCGCCGGTATGTGGAAGAGAGCCCACTCAACCGGGTGGAATGGGGAAGCAGGGAAACCGGAGTTATTACCAGCGGCGTGTCTTATCAGTACGTGAAAGAGGTTATGCCCGAGGTATCGGTGCTCAAGCTGGGTATAGTCAATCCATTACCGGAGAAGCTGATCCGCGACTTTGCGGGGCAAGTGAAGAGGGTTGTCGTGGTAGAGGAGCTGGAACCGGTTATTGAGGAGCAACTGAGAGCGTGGGGAATCGCCGTTCAGGGCAAAGATGTCCTGCCCCGCACCGGGGAGTACAGCCCTGAATTGCTGGAGGAAAGGCTGCTGGGGCGGAAGGCTGCCGAAGCATATGCGCTGGATGCCGCCATACCACCCCGACCGCCGCTCATGTGCCCGGGGTGCCCCCACCGCGGGGTGTTCTATACTCTCAACCGGATGAAATTGACCGTGTGCGGTGATATTGGTTGCTACACGCTGGGGGCTTTGAAGCCTCTGGCCGCCATGGATACCACCATCTGTATGGGGGCCAGTATTGGCACGGCGCTGGGCATGGAAAAGGCCCGGGGGGCAGAATGGGCCCGTAAAGCGGTGGCAGTCATCGGGGACTCCACCTTTGTACATTCCGGTATCACGCCTTTGATAGACGTGGTGTACAACCAGGGAATGTCGACAGTTATTATCTTGGATAACGAGACGACGGCCATGACGGGACACCAGAACCACCCGGCTACCGGTCTTACCTTGAATAACACCGACACCGTGCGCTTGGATCTGGAATCCGTCTGCCGGGCGGTGGGGGTGAAGAGGGTTCGGACCGTGGACCCGCTGAACCTGAAAGAGCTGGAAAATGCCCTGCAAGAGGAGCTGGCGGCCCGTGAGCCCTCGGTAATAATTGCCAGACGGCCCTGTGCCCTGATTCCGGGTGCGGGCCTGGGAGAAAAATCGTACTATGTTGACACCGTAGCCTGCAAGGGTTGCAAGCTCTGTATTAAGCTGGGATGTACTGGCGTATACTGGATTGAAGAAGAAAAACTGGCCAGGATCAACCCCGACCTCTGTGTCGGGTGTGGCCTGTGCCTGCAGGTATGCAAGCTGGATGCTATCCTGGAAGGGGAGGGAAAAGAATGAACAGGCAATCGGTTACCAACATCATGATCGTCGGAGTTGGGGGACAGGGTACCCTCCTCACCAGCCGGGTCATCGCCCGGGTAGCCACCAAAATGGGGTATGACGTGAAGGTTTCCGAGGTGCATGGTATGGCCCAGCGCGGCGGGAGTGTCGTATCCCAGGTCCGTTTCGGGGGCAAGGTCTACTCTCCGATAATTAAAAAGGGTGATGCCGATGTGGTGCTGGCCTTTGAAAAGCTGGAGGCCGGGCGCTGGTTGGGCTACCTGAAGCAGGGTGGCTTGCTGATCATAAATGATGAAAGGGTAGACCCCCTGCCGGTGATGAGCGGGGAAACCAGGTACCCTGACGATATTGCGGAAAGGCTGGCCAGATTGGTTCCGCGTACCGTGGTAGTGGACGCCACGGGCATGGCCCGCTCCTGCGGGAGTGCGCGCGCGGCCAATATCGTGCTGGTCGGGCTCTTGACCCGGGCTATGGCTCTGCCCGCAGAGCTGGTCGCAGAAGCCATCCAGGAGATGGTCCCGGCCAAGGTGCTGGATATTAACCTGCGAGCGTTTGAGACAGGACTGGAATACGGGACGAATTGCCGTCTTAAAGTGAATTTGGCATAGATGGGAGGACAAGAGATGGCCGGTTTTGTAGAACGTAATGCGCGCCGGGAGATTTTCGCATTGACGCCGTACGTGCCCGGAAAACCGATTGAAGAGGTGGAGAGGGAACTCGGAATCAAGGACATCATCAAGATGGCCTCCAACGAAAACCCGCTGGGAGCCTCTCCCAAGGCCAGGGAAGCTATCCGGGGGATGCTCGATGACCTGCACCTGTACCCGGACAGCAACTGCTATTACCTGAAAGGACAACTGGCGGAAAAGTACAACCTCGGCGAGGAGCACTTCATCATCGGCAACGGGTCGGACGAGCTGCTCAGGTTGATATCCGAGACGTTTATTTCCGCCCGGGATGAGGTCATCTATGCCCAACCTTCGTTTGTTGAATACGAGTTTATGACCAAGATCATGGGTGGCGGCTGCAAAGCGGTCGACCTCAAAGATTTCCGCCATGATCTGGTGGCCATGAAAGACGCTATCACCGCTTCCACCAAGATCATATACATCTGCAACCCGAACAACCCAACCGGGTCCATTGTCACCCGACAGGAGCTGGAGAGCTTCATGGATGGTCTGAGTGACGATATCCTGGTGGTATTTGACGAAGCCTATTACGAGTATGTCGATAATCCCGGGTTTCAGAGCGGGATGGAGTACCTGGAACAGGGTAGAAACGTAATGGTCTTACGGACTTTTTCCAAGATCTATGGCCTGGCAGGCGTCAGAATCGGTTACGGAATAACCAGCCCCGACATCGCCGCCGGCATCAACCGGGTGCGGGAACCGTTTAACGTGAACTTGGTGGCGCAAAAAGCCGCCATCGCGGCCCTCGGGGACAGCGAACACGTGGAAAAAAGTCGTAACCTTAACCTGCGGGGCAAGTATTATCTTTACGATGAGCTGGACCGCATGGGTTTGAAGTATGTGGAAACCGAGGCCAACTTTATCTTTATGGATACCGGGCAGGACTGCCAGAAAGTCTTCCGTAAACTGCTTGCCCAGGGGGTTATTGTCCGTACGGGGGACATTTTCGGATACCCGACTTTTATCAGGGTCACCATAGGAACAGAGGAACAAAACCAGCGGTTTATTGCCAGCCTCAAACGAGCCCTGGAGGAATAGAGGTTGTGAAATTCGTCTTTCGTATAACCTATGACCAGCCGGAGGCGGAGAACGAGCTGGCCCGGGTTCTGAGTAACCTCTTAACCGGTGACGGGGAAGAGGTTATATTCTTATGTATCGGTACGGATAAAAACATCCTGGATTGTCTTGGACCGCTGGTAGGAACCATGCTGCAGGAAGCCGTGCCGGAAATCCCCGTTTACGGTACCCTGGATAACCCCGTGCATGCCAAGAACCTGGTGCCGGTGTTGCGGGAAATTAATAAAAATCATCCCCGGGCCCGGGAAGTTGCCGTTGATGCTTGCCTGGGAAGACCAGAGGAAATTGGACTCATTAAGCTCAGGGAAGGTAGCCTTTTTCCTGGCAAAGCCCTCAACAAGGCGCTGCCGGCGGTGGGGGACATTTCCCTGACCGGGACAGTGGCTGCCTATCCTCAAGAAAACAAATACCGGGATCTTACAAGCGGCAGTTTTGCACCTGTATATCACATAGCCCGGGTCATTACCCAGGGCATTCGTTTGGCCCTTGGCCGGCAACTATAGCGATAAGTATTGGCTTTTCACTCTCCCCAGAAGGTTGAGTACTGGCCTTTTAGAGATCGTGAACAGCGAGCCTGGCCAGATCACGATGGAAGCTGACACCCAGAGTGTCAGCTTCCGGCGCGGGGCTTGTTACATCATTACCTGAGAACGGACCTGGCTGATATCCTGGCTGCTGGCCGGCTGGGCCGGTTTGTAGAAGCCCTTTTGCTCTGCTGCCTTGAAGAGTCTGTACTGGAAGTCCTCATCCGAGTCGCGGATCTGCCGGATGGTCGAGCGCAACTGCTGGTTGGCACACTCGGAGATGACCCGCTCATAATTGGTAAGGCTGCTCTTCAGCATCGACAGCACATCATTTACCATGTCTTTGTCATTCACGCGCTTTCACTCCTTACTGTAAAAATGATGCAAGTTTTTGTTTAGTGTTACGGGCCGACTGGGCCGATTGCTGGAACATTTGTTTGAACTCGGGATCCGAGCAGGACTGGGCGTACGCTTCCAGCTTCTTGGCCGCAGTGTCATGAGCCCCGATAAGCTCGCGCAAGTTTTGCAGTTCCATCATGTTGATGTGGGTCATTTATCCAGCCTCCTTTCATTATTACCGTGCTTATTTTTTGTAGTTTGCTTGAAAATATGCCGTCAAAAAAGCCCTTGGTTTTAGTAAGTTATACCATTAGCACCAAAGATTAACAAAACAATAATATCACGCCCACATATAGGTCAGTATAGCGGCCACCAAAGTCAAGGCTGCCGATATGACCACCGCCACCTTGATCACGTCTGATTCGGCTCCCAGGGCATCGATAGTGGCCGCGGCGTTCTGCAGCTTGGCCGGCGAGATGACGCTGGCCAAACCGCCGGCAACTGCGGTCCCGGCGGTGACCACCAGAGGGTCGACCTTGAGGATTGCCGAGGTGAGGAGATGGTATTTGGTAAACAGGGCTATGGTCGAAGCCTCGCTGCCGCTCACAAATCCACCGAGTAGACCCAGGAAAGCCGCCACGGCGGGATACAATCCTCTAAAAAAATGGGCAGAACTTGTGGCCAGGACAGAAATCATATTGTAGTCCGGGTTGGCCAACTTCCACTCTTCTCCGGCGGGGACGAAGCCGGACAGGTTCATGACATAAGCGATGGCGAAAAAGATGGCGGCGGAAAACACCGGACGGGGTGCCCGGGCCAACCACTTGGTCAGGGTTTCCTTCCACTGGGTACGGGTGGGTTTGATAAACGGCACCGCCACCAGCGTGGCAATTATTACCCAGGTGTAAGCATTCCATAGCATTCTGGTCATGATAGGCTTGGCACCGGGGATTATTTGTACCGGCATGGCCAGTTGTTTGAAGAGGTAGTCAAACACCGGGGGGTAAAAATTAATGAACAAGCAGGAGATGATCAGGATAAGCCAGGGGCTCAGGGCCACCAGGAGAGGCATGGAGTTTTCTACCGCGCGTTCCCGGTCAGTTATACAGGAACGGTCCAAGATAGGTTGGCGCCGTAGCTTCATGTAGACAAGCATCACTGCGACCGTTGCCATTCCGGCGATAACCCCGGTCAGGACAATGCCTTTGCCAATGTGGGCGACCACCACGGCGGACAATCCCATGGTCAGCCCGGCCAGCAGGCAGGGGATAAACCCTTCCCTTATCTGCCGGAAACCTCCCACGATCCACAGCATGCCCAAACCGATAAGGGTCGAGATAACCGGCATAAACCTGGAAAATATCAGAGCCGAATCGGTTAGCGGCGTTCCGGTCATGTCCGCGTAGATGACCAGGGGAGCACCCAGCAACGCATAGGTACACAGGGAGTCAAACCCCAGAGCGGGTAGGGCTACTGCTACAAAGGTGGAATACCCCAGTGCCACCATGATGGGTGGCAGGATGGAAACCGGGGTAGCTCCTACTGCCACCAGCAGGGTTCCAATCCCCATGTTGATTATCATTATCTGGACCGCCCGGTCGTTCTTGGCCAGCGTCTTGACAAAAATCACAATACGTTGCAGGGCTCCCGTGCACTCCAGAAAGGTGATCTGGAAAATAGAGGTTGCCACCATTAGCGATACCGGAAAGGAAGCCACTATTCCGGCCAGGCTTGCTGTTAGTCCGACCTCCAGCGAGGTATGAAAGAAGAGATAGGCGACGAGCATTACCAGCAGCCATCCTACCAACCCACTCGTGTCTGCCGGCCAGTTCAGGCAAACCAGCAAAGCCAGCACCGCCATTATGGGCAGCAAAGTAAGCAATACTTCCATGAAAACCATCCTCCCGTTCTGCTTGTTTTTCGTTTGGGGATAGACACAACACCTGAGCCTATTCGGCACGTGAAAGTGAATTCCTGCTCAAAGAAAAAATTTATATTGCTTGCCCGGAGACCGGTTTGGGTACCCGGCATTGAAAATCCCAGGGCGACGGTTTCCTCCATGCCCTCGTTTTGATACCTGGCATAGGAAACCCCATACCGGTCAAACTATAAATTAGGGAAGGTGATATTTTTTGGCCAGGTTGCTGAGAGTAGGCGATCTGGGAAAATGTATCGGGTGTTATAACTGCATGTTCGCCTGTGCCCGCGAGGTGATGGGCAGTTATTCCCCGTTGACCGCGGCGATACGTATCAGGACCGGCGGCGGATATCATAGCAAGATGGCGGCCGATGTCTGCCGGGCTTGCCGGGAACCGGCCTGTGCTGCTGCCTGTGAGGAAGGCGCACTTCGACCGCGGAAAGCTGGAGGCGTTCGGTTTGTATCTGGCCAGTGCACGAGGTGCGGTAAGTGCGGGGAAGCTTGCCCGATCAAATACCTGGAGTTCAACCCCGTAACTGGGCAACCTATCGTTTGCCGGCACTGCGGCGTGTGTGCCAACTATTGCCCACACGGGGTTCTGACTATGGAGGAGGTTAACAATGCTCAACCGGGAATACATCAGGGTGCTGCACGTTGATCTGGGGGAACAGAAGTGGAAGGTTGCGGAACGGGAAGACCTCTACCGCTATCTGGGAGGGGTGGGAGTGGGAATTCGCCTGCTGGACGAAAACGTGTTTTACAACCTCGACCCGCTGGATCCGGCCCAGCCCATAATCTTTTGTGTCGGGCCTCTTTCTTCCGTGTATCCGGTCATGACCAAGTCAGTTTGTCTGTTTCGCTCCCCCCTGACCGGGGAGCTGGGTGAAAGCTATGCCGGAGGCCGGCTAGCCATGGCCATGGTCTATGCCGGTTATGATGCCATCGTGCTCACCGGGGAAAGCGATGTCCCGGTCTACCTGGACATAGGGCCTGACCAGGTAGAATTTCGCAATGCCGAGCCGTTATGGGGGGTTGGAAGCGGGGAAACCGGGCGTTACCTGCGGGAGCTGGCCCCCGGCAGGGGATTTCGCTCCATTGTTCGTATCGGCCCCGCGGGGGAAAACCTGGTTCACTTTGCCAACCTGAATGTTGATACCTTTCGTCATTTTGGCCGGCTGGGGTCGGGGGCCGTTTTCGGCAGCAAGAACCTTAAGGCGATGGTGGTTTACGGTAATCTTGACCACCCTATACCTAATGCACGCCTGCGCGACTACCGGCGTACTTACCAGGAAGTTCACAAGAAGGTGACCGAAACCGAACTGATGGAGAAATACCACAACCTGGGGACTCCGGTTAACATCATGCGCCTGAATGAAATGAATGCCTTGCCGACGCGCAACCTGCAGCAGGCTACCTTTGAAAAAGCCCGCGAGATATCGGGCGAAGCTTTTGCGGACGAAAGGCTAACCCGCAAGCTTTCCTGCGTCGGCTGCCCCATAGGTTGCATTCATATGGCGTCCCACCGGAAGCTCTTCGGACCCAAAAGCCATGACTATGAAACCTCGATTCTGGCGTATGACCATGAACTCATTTTCGCCCTGGGAAGTTTTCTGGGAACCGCCGACAAAGACCAGTTCTTGACCTTGCTGGAGGAGGTGGAGGACATGGGTTTCGATGTAATGAGCGTGGGGGTGCTGCTGGGCTGGCTGACGGAGGCCTTTGCCAACGGGCTAGTGGGGGAGAAAGAACTGGGTACCAGGGTGGAGTTCGGCTTCACGGAAGGATACCTGAAGGTGATGCGGGGTATAGCTCACCCGGAGAACGAGCTTTACCGTTTGTTGGGCAAGGGGACCGAGGCTGCGGCTGAGCAACTGGGCGGGCTGGATTATGCCATGACGCTGGGCCGTACCGAGATGACCGGCTACCATACCGGCTATGGGGCTGCCCTTGGCCAGGCGGTAGGTGCCAGGCATTCCCACCTGGACAACGCCGGGTACTCGTTCGACCAGTCCCGGGACTATGACGATATTCCCGGGTTTGTGTCCGCTATTTTCGAAGAAGAGCTCAACCGCTGCGTAACCAACTGCCTGGTCATGTGCCTGTTTGCCAGGGCGGTCTACGAATTCCCCATCATTGTCCGGGCCCTGAAATCGGTAGGTATTGAAAAGTCCGAAGAGGAACTAAGGGAACTTGGCCGGGAAGTATACCGCAACAAGATTCGGGTCAAGCAGAAGATGGGATTTGACTTTAAAAAGTTACGTTTCCCGAAGCGCTTCTTTGAAACCGAGTGCCTGCACGGGCGGCTGAATGAGGAGACTATGCAACGGATGCTGGAACTGTATATACAGGAAGTGGAACAGGTAATGGCCGAAGATAAAGGGGCCCGCAGCTTTGCTGCCGGCCCTGGTGAACAGCACCTGCGGGGAAAAACCTCCTCGCCCGGCCCGTTGCATTAGGTACCAGTTTTTTCGATTCTCCATAACACCCCGGTTCCCGGAACGGCGTTGGGACTCAAGGCGTGTATCTCGAAAACACCGAAGTCAATAACGTACAGGTATTTTCCATCCGGCGAAAACTTAACGTCGATGGGTCGGTTAAACCCGTTGAGGCTCCTGCCGGCCGGTCCCTGATTACGGTTGCGGGCGAAAACGGTGTACTGGCCCGTAGCAGGATCGACCCTCACCACCTGGTGCCCGGGAATACCCTGCGGGCGGCCGGTAGTGGGCTCTCCGCTTCCGAACAGGGCGACGAATATGTCTCCTTTACCCCCGACCCTGTCGCCACGGGCAATGTCCATTTTCATGGCCGCCGCGTGGCCGGGGAAAGAGGCCAGCGGCTTGACTACCGGGGGATGTTCCATCATGACCTGCCCGGCTTCAGGGCCCCGGGCGGAGCGGAACCGCGGGTCATTGAGCGGGATGTCCCCGGAAAAATCCGGCCACCCGCAGAAGTCGTCCTTGTTTAGCACGTAAAGCTGGTCCGCAGCGTTTTCCACCGGGCGCAGGCCGCGGTTGTCATAACCGTTATTCGTCACGTACAGCCGCCCCGATGGAGAAAAGCACAGTCCGAAGGGATTCCTGAGCCCCCAGGCGAAGTTTTCCATCTGGGTCCCGTCGGGATTCATCCGAATGATAGCGCCGGTGGCGGGGACTGCACCTTTAATAACCTGGCCCTTCGAAGTGGTAGTGCCAAAGGGGACAAACGCACCCGTCAATACCGTATCTTTCGGGTCGGGGGTTCGCAGGTCCACCGTGCGCCGGTTCAGGCCGCTGAGGCGGATATCATGAGCCGGTATATCGTGGAATTTCGGGTATTTTGGTACCCAACCATAAAGGAAGTTGTCGTTTCCCACTATTCCCGCATTGGTAGCGGTTCCCTGGCCGAAGTATAGTTTGCCGTCCGGCCCGAAAACCAGGTCGTTGTTATGATGATCACCCCACGAGGGCAAACCGGTAACCAGGTCGGTCAGTCTTCCCTTCTCGAATACCGAAATCTTGCCCCGGTGCGATATGTAGAGACGGCCGTTGCGAAACCGTATGCCATTCACCGGTCCGTTCAACCCGGCGACTACGGCGGACAGCGTCCCATCCCGGTTGACTTGCACTACCCGCGGCTTCGCCTGTTTCGGTCCATAAGCGTATCCCGCCTCCGCGATGAGGAGCTCGCCCCTTTCGCCGAACTCCAGAGAAGTGGGAAAGGTCAGACCGGTGGCCACCTTGGAGACCCGGTAACCCGGGGGAACTTCGATCTGGTTGGCGGACATCTTTTTCTGTGGGGTGGGTTGCGTTAAGCCACCGATAATAGCGAAGATGACAGCACCCACAATGAGAGTGCCCAGCGCTACAGGTACCCACCTGCTTTTCATAACCGTGACTCCTTTTTATCGGCGCGGTGAATGAAGTAACGGTAACCGAGGGATATGGTCAGGCCTTGGACAAGGAAGGCGACTAACGAAGACAAGTGGAGTTGTGGGTTCATATAGGGGGGGCTTAACCCCAGGGTGAGGGGTATCAGAAGTACCGGCATGGCCAGCCAGGCAGCCGCCCCCAGGACCAGACCCACCAGCAGGGCTGACCAGTCTTGCTCCCCGGCCCGGCCCACCACCAGTCCATAAACCAGGCCCAACACGCCTCCGACGACCACGATGAGGATGAAGCCGGTGAACAGGTCGATGCGGGTGGCATGAAGAGCCAGGGCGGGCAGCATCCACATTCCGCAGAGAATGAGCCCGGTTACCACCCCGGCGATAAACCCGCTTAATACCCCTGCCCGCAAACGTTCTCTATATGAGGCCAAGTTATCACTCCCATCCGGTAATCCGGTAATTAATATGGATAGCATAACCCAATACCACCAGATTATGCATAAGGCCCTGGTACATGTTTGACAAAAAAATGAACTAAGCCGGGAATCCCGGCTTAGAAGGTACTGTACTTGCTATTGGGCTTTCGGCTTAAAGGTCTGACAGTCCGTATCCTGAGTGTTGGATGCAGCGGGGGGAATTACTTCAATGGCATCGGCCATGCAGTGGTTACCGCTGGCCCAGTATTCACAGGAGTCAACCACGCACTTAACCCTGCTGATAGGCTCGCTAATCCTCTTGGCCACATTTACTCCCTCCTTTCCCCTACTATTGTGGCAGAAGGAGGGAAGGTTTATGCACAATAAAAGGGTCCCGGTCGCAAGGCCGGCCGGGATGCCTCAGGACTATATCCAGCGGTTCTTTCTGAAAATGCCGAGCATGAAAGCCGTCAGCAAGCCCATGCCCCCCATTATATACCAGAAGTAATACGGGTTGTCCTGTAGCGGGATCTTCACATTCATGCCGTACAGGCTGGTTATGAAAGTCAATGGGATCATGATGGTCGACACGATAGTGAGAACCCGAATGATCTCGTTGGTGCGTACCGTAATGATTGAGTAGTAAGTTTCCATCGAGCTGCTTACCAGGTCACGGTAGGTGTCAATGGAGTCAAGTATCCGGTCGAGGTGGTCTACCACGTCCAGGTAGTACGGCTTGTTCTCCTCGCGTATTACAAATGAGTACCGCCCGTTAACATTGGCGAATATTCTCCGCTGGGGAATCAGGACCTTCCTCATCAGCAGGATGGTCGTGCGCAGGGCCAGCATCTCTTCGTTTATTTCCCGGTCCGCGTCCATGAAGATGTCATCTTCCAGTTCATCAATCCGGTCTGCCAGGCGTTCAGTAATAGGAAAATAGTCATCAACGATGTTGTCGATAATACTGTAAAGGAGGTAGTCCGGACCGCGGTTCATCAGTTGGGAGGTCCGGCGTGAAATCCGGGCTACCTTGCCTACGGCGGACAACGCCACCGGGTGTATGGTTACAATATAATTGGTCCCCAGGAAAACATCCAGCTCGATGCTGGTGATCTCGTCGTCTTCGTCTGCGTCCTCGCAGTAGCGCAGGGCATGGAACACGAAGAAATTATACTCGTCATACCGGTCAACTTTGGCCCGGGGGTTTTCCTGGAGGCAGTCCTCGATAGCCAGCGGGTGGAAGTCAAAGATCTCGCCGACATAGTGCAGTTCTTTCTCATTGCAGTCGTAAATGTCCACCCAGAGGAGATTGTCGGGAGAAGCCAGCAGGGTATCCTTCTCAGTCAGGTCCACATCATGATACATGGCATTTTCGGCGTGGTTGTAGTAGTAGGTCTTGATCACCGGAATCCCTCCTCTCTATGGGAGGGCCAGGCACTCACGGTGGCAGAAAATGACCCTCCTTTTTTGATTAGGCTGGTTGTATAATTGAGGCGATCGTGGTATAGGATCCATTTTTACCACCGTCCTTTCCGCGGGAAAAGTTTGGTCTAACCCATAACCAATATACGGCGGTGGTTGCACGGTTGTCAATATCACGGGCCGGTTTCCTTAAACTGGATAGACGGGCGAAAGATGGGTAAACTTACAATCAAGGGGGGGATGAACATGAGCATCCGGACCGCCGTGGGGGCGGCTTTAGTAGTATGTGTACTGTTGACCGGCGGGTTTACCTGGGGATTGCCCGCCATCGATGTGCCCCAAACTTCCATAATCTATGATGCCAGCGGCAGGGAGATCAAGGGTGTTTACCAGCAAAACCGTATTCCCGTAGAGCTTCAGGAAGTTTCTCCGTACCTTATAGATGCATTTATCGCGGTGGAGGACAAGAACTTTTACCGCCACCACGGTATCGACATCTTTGGTATTTTACGGGCGGCCGTGGTCAATCTCAGGGAAATGCGGGTGGTGGAGGGCGGCAGCACGATAACCCAGCAAACCGCCAAGAATCTCTTTTTGACCCAGGAAAGAACCTTGACGCGCAAGCTTAAGGAACTGTTTTATACCTTCCTGCTGGAAAGGCGATACAGCAAGGATGAGATCCTGGAGATGTACCTGAATACCATCTATTTCGGGCAGGGAGCTTACGGGGTGGAAACGGCGGCGCGCACCTATTTCGGCAAGCCGGCCAAAGAGTTGAACCTGGCGGAAAGCGCGCTTCTGGCGGGAGTTCCGGTGCGCCCCACCTACTATAATCCTTACGAACACCCCGAAGCGGCCAAGGCCCGACAGCGACTGGTCCTGCAACGCATGCTGGCCGCGGGCAAGATAACGACCCGGGAAAAGGAAGCGGCCGAAAAACAGCCCCTGCAATTCAAATCAGCCCGCTTTATTAAAGGGGACGCCCCGTATTTTGTGGATATGGTGGTGGAATACCTGGCCCGAAAGTACGGGGCCCGCATGGTGTACCAGGGGGGGCTGAAAATATATACCGGCCTGGACCTGGACATGCAGATTGCCGCCCAGGAGGCCTATGACGGGGTGATGAAGGCTAGGGACCGGGAACTGCAGGCTGCGCTGGTGGCCGTCGACGCCAGGAACGGGTATATAAAGGCCCTCGTCGGCGGCCGGGACTTCAGCCAGACTTCGTTCAACCGGGCCGTTAAAGCCAGGCGGCAACCGGGTTCTGCCTTCAAACCGTTCCTTTATTCCCTGGCCATGGATGAGGGATATACCGCTGCTTCCCTATTTAAGTGTGAGCCGGTGGAATTCCCCCAGCCCGACGGAAGCGTGTACGCGCCCACCGACTACGGAGACGAGCCTTACCATTACCGCGAGTTTACCCTCAAAGAAGCCCTAATGGTGTCCGACAACATTGTCGCCGTGAGGCTTAACGACGAGATCGGACCGGCCAAGACGGCCGCCTGGGTCAAAAAGTTCGGTTTTGCCGGTCCTATTCGCCCGTATGTCTCCCTGGCGCTGGGCACCTCCGAGGTAACCCCGCTGGAGATGGCTGCCGCCTTCACCGCCTTTGCCAACCAAGGTATCAGGTCGGAACCGATAATGATTACCCGGGTGGTGGACAGGGAGGGGCGGGTTCTGGAGGAGCACCGCCCGCGCCAGTCCCGGGTGATTTCTGCGGAGAATGCTTACATCGTCACCGACATGCTCCGGGGGGTTCTGGCTCCGGGGGGAACTGCCTCCCACCTGCGGTCGATTGTGGACCGCCCGGCAGCGGGGAAGACCGGAACTACGCAGGAGTACCGTGATGCCTGGTTTGTTGGGTACACTCCGCAGTTGTCATGTGCGGTGTGGGTGGGCTACGACAGCCAGAAGAAGTCGGTCAATATTGCGGGAGGCCGGATCGCCGGTCCCATATGGGCCAAATTCATCCACGACGCATCGACCAAGCTGCCGGTGGAGGACTTCCCCAAGCCGGCCGGAGTAACCGTAACCAGCATATGCATGGACACCGGGCTGCTGGCCACCGAGTCCTGTCCCCGTAAGATAGAGGCCGCTTTCCGGGAAGGAACCGAACCCGGGGATCTGTGTTACTATCATGCGAGCCAGGACTGGTTCGGGGGGTGGTCGGCTGCAGCTCCTCCCGACGGAACCAGCGGGGAAAACCGGCCGGGGGGGCGCACCTGGCCCGGGTGGCTGAGAAACCTGTTGCCCGGCCGGTAAGGCATGAACCATGATACATGGTATTGCCCGGCTGAGCAGGTGGAGGCGGTTGATAAGCCGCCTCTGTTCACTGATCCTTGATTTTGCCGGGAAAAAAGGAGAAAATAAGAACAGTTTGTAGGGAGACAGAGGGGGGAGGGTTGAGATGGATAAGAGGAAGGAACTCCTGACCGGAATCAAGGATGCAGTACCAATTGTGCTCGGGTATTTCCCCCTAGGTTTCGCTTTCGGGGTACTGGCCAACAGCGACGCAGGCATGAGTGTGGGAGAGGCTACCCTGATGTCCGTCATGTGTTTTACCGGGGCCGGACAGTACATAGCCGTAGGCCTGCTAAAAGAAGGAGCGGCCGCGATTACCATCATCCTGGCCAACCTGCTCGTCAACCTGCGGTATTTTCTGTTTGCCACTTCCCTGGTTCCTTTTCTGAAAACAGTCCCTACCCGTATCGCCACTTTGCTGTCATACGGGCTTACCGATGAGACCTACGCCGTATCGGTGGCCCATTATGCCCGGTTCCCGGCTACCTCCTATTATCTGGCCGGGTTGAATCTTACCTCCCACGTGGGTTGGATTGCCAGTTCGGCACTGGGGGCCTGTATGGGACAGCTCGTCGCCGACACAGGTCGGTACGGTCTCGATTTCGCCCTCCCGGCGATGTACGCGGTACTCCTGGTAATGGTGGTTAAGCGGAAGCAGGACGCGGTAGTGGCCGCCGTGACCGCAGCCGTCTGCCTTCTCATCGCCTACCTGGTACCGGCGACCATGAACAACCTGTCCAACGTTATCGTGGCCACGCTGCTGGGGGCCACACTGGGAGTGACCTTGAAAAAATGAGAAAAGAAATTGTTTTACTAATTATAGGAATGTCCATCGTCAGCCTCCTGCCCCGGATGTTTCCGATCGGGACGCTATCCCGGTTTGAGTTTCCGGAAAGGGTTAAAGAATGGTTGTCCTATATACCGGCGGCAGTGCTGGGCTCTCTACTGGCGATGAGCGTGCTGGTACGCAACAAGACCATTGACTTCAGTCTCCAGAACCATTATGTCCTGGCTTTTATACCCACATTTGCCGTAGCTGTTTTCACACGCAATCTCTTTTATACCCTGGCCACCGGCATAGGCTGCATGGCTGTCATCAATCACTTGCTATAGGGGTCAGGCTTGAAATTTGTGAAATTTGCCGGACTGGCTGACAAGGAGGAAGATGCGGTGCGGGTTGAGATAACCATTTTAGTGGAGAACACCACCCCTGCCCTGGATCTGGTGGGGGAATACGGATTTTCGGTTCTGGTGCGGGTAGACGGGCACCCGATCCTGTTTGACACCGGTTCCCGAGATGCGCTTATCAAGAACGCGCCGGTCCTGGGCGTGGACCTGGGAGCGGTGGAGGACGTGGTTATCAGTCACGGGCACTCGGACCATACCGGGGGACTGCGCTTGCTGGTGGAAAATAGCACTGAACGCCGGTTTTATGCCCACCCGCACGCATTCAGTCACCGGGGTGTCGTCTTGCCCAAGGGTAAGACCAGGGATATCAGTATGCCGGTAAGCAGGGAGGAGATAACCGCTAGCGGTGGAACCATCATCGCCACACCCGCAGCGCGCGAAATTATTTCCGGAGTTCTGGTTACCGGGGAGGTTCCGCGGCAAACTGGGTTCGAGGACACGGGAGGCAATTTTATCTACCGCCATGGCGAAGGATGGGAAACGGACTACATTTTGGACGACCAGTCCCTGGTCATAGATCACCCGGCTGGGCTCATCGTGGTAAGCGGGTGCGCCCACGCGGGGCTCATCAACACGCTGGAACACGCCCGGGAGCTCACCGGGCGAGGAAATATCCATGCCTTTATAGGGGGAACCCATCTCATGACGGCCGGTGAAGAGAGAATGACGCAAACTATCCACGCACTGAAAGAATACAATATAGATAGGTTGGTTGTCTGCCACTGTACCGGCTTTTACCCCGCGGCCATACTTTACAGGGAACTGGGGGGCATTGTACAGAAGGGTGAGAGCGGCTTCCGGATGACCATTTAGGGGAAGGTAAGAGAGACCGCCAGTTTGGTCGAGGAGGGTGATTATACTGAGAAGGCTGAAGCCAGAAGAATTAAGAAAGGTTTGCAACCCGGCCGACTTCGATTTTGAGACCACCGCGACGGCCCGGCCCTTGGAGGGGGTTATCGGCCAGGAACGGGCCCTGCGGGCGCTCCAATTTGGGCTTGACATTAAGAATCAGGGATACAACATCTTCTTGAGCGGCTTCTTCGGCACCGGTAAGACCACGCTGGCCAAGCAGTTGGTAGAGAAAAAAGCCAGTAAAGAGCCGCCTCCCTTTGATTGGTGTTATGTCTTCAACTTTCAGGATGCCGACTGTCCCAAAGCCATGTCACTTCCCGCCGGCAAGGGCAGGCGCCTGGCCCGGGATATGGATAAGCTGGTGGCCAGAGTACGCAACGGGCTGGCCAAGGCCTTTGAAAGCCAGCACTTTGAAATGCTGAAAAACCGGATTTTGGCCAGTTTCTTTGAAAGCACCAACGAGATGTACCAGAAGCTGGAGGAGATGGCCCAGGCGGAAGGTTTCACCATCTCGCGTACCCAGCAGGGCATTACTACTATACCGCTCAAAGACGGCAAACCTCTTGAACAGGAGGAATTCGCTGCTTTGGGTGAGAGCGAGCGCCAGGAGCTGTTGCGTCGCAGCAAGGCGCTGCAGGAGAAGATCAACCTGGCCATGCGGGAGTACCGGGAACTGGAAAAGGAGACCAAAGAGAGGATCCGTTCAGTAGAACAAGAAACCGCCCGGGGGGTGATGGTCCCCTTTTTCGCGGAACTGTACGAGGCTTACCGTGACCACGACAAAGTCATCGAGTACCTGGAAGCGGTACACCAGGACATGCTGGACAATCTGGAACTGTTCGTGGAACAGGAGGAACAAACATTTCCCCTGGCTTTCTTCCGGCGCATGGACAAGAGGGCGGCCCTCAAGAGATATAAAGTCAATGTGCTGGTAGACAACTCCGAGCTGGAGCATGCGCCGGTCATATACGAAACGAACCCCACTTATACCAACCTCTTCGGTACCATTGAATATGAAGGAGAATTCGGGATACTGGCTACCGATTTCACCCGGGTGCGGGCCGGAGCTATCCACAGGGCCAATGGCGGCTACCTTATCCTGCATGTCATGGATTTATTCAAGAACGTTTTCATCTGGGACACCTTGAAGCGGGTACTCAAGAACCAGGAAATCACCATTGAGAGCGTCTTGAAGAACTACAGCGTCAGTAGCCTGGAAACCCTGGAGCCAGAGCCGATTCCCGTGAAATTCAAGGTTATCCTGATTGGGGAGCCTTCCATCTACTACCTGCTATATACATTTGACGAAGACTTTAAGAAATTGTTTAAAATCCGGGCCGACTTTGATGTCGAAATGCCGAGGACCAACGAGCACATTTACCAGTACGCGGAGTATATCAAGTCGGTGTGCGACCAGGAGGGTATCCGCCACTTCACGCGGGAAGCGGTGGCGGAGGTGGTCAACTACGGTACCTGGCTGGCAGGGGACCAGGAAAAGCTCACCACTCTCTTCAACCGCCTCAGCGAGATTATCTACGAGGCCAATGTATGGGCTTCCTACGACCAGACAGAAACAGTGCAGCCGGAACATGTCCGCAAGGCGATAGCCGAAAAAAGGTTCCGCTCCAGCATGCTTGAGGAAAAGGTGCTTAAACTCATCGAAGATGGTACGCTAATTATCGATGTTCATGGTGAAGAGGTGGGACAGATAAACGGTCTGGCTGTATACTCCCTGGGAGACTACTGGTTCGGCAAGCCCTGCCGCATTACCGCCAAAACCTTCATGGGGGAAAAGGGCCTGGTGAATATCGAAAGGGAAATTCGCATGAGTGGCAGCATCCACAGCAAAGGGGTACTCACCCTGGCAGGTTACCTGGGAGCCAAGTACGCGCAGGATAAGCCTCTGTCACTGTCGGCCAGCCTCACCTTCGAACAGACCTACGAGGGCATCGAGGGCGACAGCGCCTCCAGCGCCGAACTTTACGCTATTCTATCCAGCCTGTCGGGAGTCCCTATCTACCAGGGAATCGCGGTAACCGGATCCGTGAACCAGAATGGCGAGATTCAGCCTATCGGAGGAGTTAACCAGAAGATCGAAGGCTTTTTCAAGGTATGTCAACAGAAGGGCCTTACCGGCCGGCAAGGGGTCATCATTCCCAAACAAAACGTGGCCAACCTCATGCTGCCCGATGAGATCGTGGAGGCGGTCAGAAAAGGCAAGTTCTCCATATGGGCTATCGGCCATATTGATGAGGGGATTGAGATACTGACCGGACGACCGGCAGGAAAAAGAGAGAGTAACGGTGAATTTACCAAGGATAGCATTCACTACCTGGTCAACCGGCAGCTGACTGCCTGGGCGGAGCGGCAGACCAGGGGTGGAGGAAGAAAGCATGTTTCAGAGGTTCCCTTCCGGAGGAGGACGCCCGGGGCGAGGAGGAGTGGCAGGAAATGAGAGGACGCTGGCGCCCGATAGCCGTAGTTTGCCTTATAATCACCGTAATGCTGCTGGGAGTGTGTGATTTTAATTACAAGAAACTCTTCGGCGACAAGACGGCGGAGAAGCCCCGGCTGGTTAAGGTCGAGATCCGTTTTGATAGCGGCGACAGCCTGACCGGGTACGTAAAGGACCTGGGGGTGGGGGAGGAAGGTGTGATTTATACCGGGGGCTCGTCCGCTAACTACCTTTACGACGCCGGCGGTAATGTGACCGGGGTTTTTAATTATCATCACGTGCTGTATATGAGAGTCCTGAAATGAACTTTTTCCAAATAATTAGTATGGCATTGACGGTACCCTGAAGGGTACCGTTTATTCTTGGCATAAGTGAAAAATAATATTAGGAAAATAGGCAGGAAATAGAAAGAGGGTGTCGAATATACGAATATAACTGAGGAAAACCTTGGTGAAGGAGGTAACGAGCTTCGTGCATTGTGAAAACCATCCTGACCGGCCCGCAGATGGCAGGTGCCTGAGCTGTGGAACGTACCTGTGCGAAGCATGCTTGGATATCGCGGGGCAGTATGGGCTGATAATGTGCGAAGAATGCCTGTTGCGGTTATTTATCAAAGGTGACAACGCTTAAAGAGCTTGGGGGACCGGTGTGGACGTCAACTACGGTTGGGAATTGTTGCGCAAAGGTGATTACGGAGGAGCCATAGCTTATTTTCAGGAACGGCTCGATAGTTCGGAGGCTGACTTTAGCGATTACTGGGGATTGGGTAGGGCCTACCTGCTTTCCGGGGAACGAAACGAAGCCGTGCGGTACCTGGAGGCGGCACTAACACATGCCGTGCAGGCTTGGGAAAAGGGGGAGATTCCTTATGAGCTAGCTGAAACTATTGAAAAAGACCTCGACCGGGTCACGGGTCAAGCGGAGGTGCGGATTCTGAAACGCAGCCGGGACTACCTGTTTGGCCTGCTTCGGCTGAAAGGTGCGATGGGATTGCGGGATGCGGTTGAGGTGGTAGAGCAGTGTGCCTATCTCAGGCTCACACCGGTTTGGGACTCTTTGCTCGAGGAATTGCGGCAGGATACCAGGTTCAGAATTCACGGAGAGGACATCATTCAACTACCGGAGGTAGAAGATGGAAGTTACCTGATAGCCAGCCGCCGCAATTTCCAGGTCTCGCTTGCGTATACCCTGGACGACCTGGTGAAAAGCTGGCGCGGTGATAACTGGCGCGAGCTGGAACTCGGACTCGAACCGGTATTGGACGGCATAACCGGAGGGAACCTCAAGCCCCGGGCACTCATGCTGGAGATGCTGAACAGCAAGACCTTTCGCGAAGCCCTGGATCGGATAAGTATTCGGACACGGCTCTATGATTTGCGGTCCCTGCTGGAGAACTGGTACAGACTACTGTTCCAGTTGTGGGTGACGATACCGCGCTGGGAGTTGGGTTTCAAATCCCTTGAGAAAGCTGGGGTTGAAGACCTGTGGCTGGGGCAGGTAACCTCGCGCGAGGTGGCGGCCGTGCTGGGACTTGACGTCGACGAGGAAGGTAACTTCTATTGCCGGGAATGTGGGGAAAGGGTAGCGTTAAGGAATATTCACCAGCACGGGACGTAGCCCTGAACCGGATACGGCATGAAGGTGGAACATTTGCCGATAGGGGGAAGTTAAGCGGTGAAACTAAAGCTGAATGTAGGAACGAGACTAATAGCAGCATCGGTACTGCTGCTGGTCATCATTACCGGCACCATGGGTTACTACGCAGCCACGTCGATGAAACACCACATCATTTCTTCAGCCGAACAAAAACTTATTTCCGACGCCCGGACGGGTATGGAACTGTTACATAGCAAGTACCCGGGTGACTGGTCCGTCGGCCCCGATGGCAACCTGTATAAAGGTGAAGTGCTGATGGAGAACAACTTTAGCATAGTGGACCGGATCGGCCAGCTTACCGGAGATACGGTTACCATCTTCAAAGGGGATACACGAGTCTCGACCAACGTTAAGAAGGACGGGGTAAGAAAAGTGGGTACCCAGGCAGCTCCTGAAGTAGTACAAACCGTACTCAAAGAGGGGCGGACCTTCCTTGGCGAGGCTGATGTTGTTGGAACCAGGAACCTGACCTACTATGAGCCCATCAAAGACAGCCAAGGTAAGATCGTCGGGATGTGGTATGTTGGTGTCCCGGCGACTCCGTACGATAGCATGGCGGCTAAGTTTGCCGGAAGCATGTTATGGTACGCGTTGGGTGGTATCCTGGTGGCCGGTGTGGGTGCCTACCTTCTGGCCAATTCCGTTTCCCGTCCGCTGAAGGTCATTGAAAACAGCATACAGAAAGCCGCGAGCGGGGATCTGCGAGAAAAAACGGCAGTGGAAAGGGATGACGAGATCGGCCATGTGGGTAACTCCGTCAACGTGATGATCGACCAGATGTCCGAACTCATCGGCAAAACGCAGCGGCTGGCACAAAACGTGGCCCAGGTGGCCAACCAGTTGCAGGCCAGGTCCGATGCGAGTGCCAAATTAATGGAGAACATGACTACCAAGTCCGAGGAAATGACTGACAATGCGCGTATCCAGGTTGAAGTGGCCGAGCAAACCAGGGCGATCATCAACGAGATGTCGGCAGGTATCCAGCAGGTCGCTTATAACGCCCAGGAAGCTTCCACCGCATCGGTGCAGGCCAATGCTACTGCCGAGGAGGGAGGAATCCAGGTAGAAAAAGTGGTGCGGCAGATGGAGGTTATCAGTGACACGGTCAACTCGACTGCCGGCATCGTGCAAGGACTGGGGGCCAAGTCGCAGGAAATCGGTGAGATTGTCGATGTTATCACCGGCATTGCCGAACAGACCAACCTGCTAGCCCTCAACGCCGCCATCGAAGCAGCCCGGGCGGGTGAACAGGGACGCGGCTTTGCCGTGGTAGCGGAAGAGGTTCGAAAGCTGGCTGAGGAGTCAGGGGAAGCGGCCAAGAAGATAGCCGAGCTCATTAAAGAAATTCAGAACGAGGCATCCCGCGCTGTACAGGCTATGGCCGACGGCACCCGGGAAGTGGAAAACGGTATCCAGGTCGTGGCGAGATCCGGGGAGGCGTTCCAGGGAATCATTGAAGCCATCAAGGGAATTACCGCTCAGGCCCAGGAAGTCTCGGCAGCCAGTCAGCAGATGTCAGCCAGCACGGAAACTGCCATGCAGGCCATCAACAAGACTGCTCTGGCCGCTAACAATACTTCCGCCGCTGCTGCCGAGATCAGTACCCTGGCCGAAAAACAAATGGCCGGCCTCCAGGAATTGAACGCTTCCATCATGGAACTTACAGCCGCGATTGGAGACCTGGAAAGCGCGATAGAATACTTCAAGGTATAGGTATAGGGGTCAGGCTTGAAATTTGTGAAATTGGCATTGGACACCTGGCGGGTGGGGTAACGCGCGCACACCGCGCTGGGGCCCTGCCCGTTTATTTATGGACATTTCAGTTTCCTACCGGCCTGTATTCCATTAAAATATAGTAAATGAGTTGGGGTAAAGGGGGAATACCGGTGGCAATGGAGGCAAGGTGTGCGTTGTGCGGGAAGAAGTACCAGGTAAGTCAGGAACACCCGGATTATAAGAAACTGGAATCAAACCCTCAACTTACATTCATCTGTGATATGTGCAACAACCGGGTCCGTTTCGAATCCGAAGACCAGCAAAAACCCAAAAAACCCATGTAGGAGGATGCGAATGAATCCGGAAAGGTTAGTCATTCGTAATGCGGAAGGAAACCGGCTTTCCGCTCTTCTTTTTGTCCCGGCCGGCGAGCGCCGGTGTACCGTAATCGCGGCGCACGGTTTCCGGGGAACCAAAGAGAATGGTGGCCGCATTTGCAGTCTGGCCGCGAAACTGGTTTCCCGTGGGTGTGCCCTGTTGGCCTTCGACTTTGCCGGCAGCGGGGAAAGCGAAGGCGATTTTGCCGACATCACCCTGAGCGGGCAGGTCCGTGATCTGCAGGCGGTAGTCGACTGGAGCGACAGCCGGGGGTTACGGCCGGTGGTGCTGTTGGGCCGCAGCTTCGGGGGAAGCACTGTATTGGCGGAGGCAGCCGGCGACGAACGCGTGTGCGGAATTATCCTCTGGTCTACCCCGGTCTGGCTGAGGGAAACCTTTGCTGCCATTATGCCGGCGGAATACCGGCAACTGGAAGAAGGCAACTCGGTATGGATAAGAGATGACTGGGGTGAATTTCGCCTTAACCCGGGGTTTGCGCGAGACCTCGCCGGCCATGACATGTTGCAATATATAAAGTCCATCGGCCAGCGGCCCGTTCTTATTATCCACGGCCAGAGCGACGAAATAGTAAAACCGGAAAACGCTGAATATATTTATGAAAGGGTAGGGGAGCAGGCGGAGTTGCACCTGGTCGAAGGGAGTGACCACCGGTTCCTGAACTCCTCCGCCTTGCGCGAGGACCTGACCGTGGCCTGGCTGGAAAGATACTTCTTGCAGGCGCCCGCCGTTGCTCCAGACAGCCGGGAGAGGTAAATGGGATACTGAGGATGGGTGAAACAGATGGTTGATTCTGTGACCATTGATGCCACTGTCAATTACATCAGAAACTATCATGCGCTGGCGCCGCTGGTGACCTTCGGCCTTTTTTTCCTCCAGGCGGTGCTGCCGGTATTTCCCTATATGATCCTGGCTGGGGCAGCCGGCATGTTGTTCGGTTTCTGGGAAGGTTTTCTGCTGTCCTGGTTAGGAGCTTTGCTCGGGGCGTGTGTTGCTTTCCAGATTGCCCGGGCCCTGGGCAAAGACTGGTTTGTGGCGAGGATTAACGAGCGCTACCAGCTTGACCTGGAGGCCGTAGATCCCAAGTATGGCTTCTGGGGTATTGTCATAGCCCGCGTATTTCCGGTGGTACCTACCCCGCTTATCAACGTAGCTGCCGGGGTAGGAGGGGTCTCCTTTTGGGTGTTCACAGCTTCGTCAGCCCTGGGCAAACTGCCCACCGCTCTTATCTACACCGGCATCGGGTATAACCTTTACCGCACGCATGACATCAAGCAGACCCTCGTGCTTATAGCCCTGGTCCTGCTGATAAGCTATGTGGGCATAAGCCACTTCCGCGGGCGTATCAGCACCTTGCGGCGCCATGCCCGGAAGCGGGAGCCAGCGGACGAGAAAACTTCCGGTCTCATCAAAAAGTAAAGGAAGAACGGCTGCCTCCATTCCGGAATACAAATGAGCCCGGCTCATGACCCGGCACAACCCGGCAAGATCCGGGTTTTCTTCATTTCCAGCCTGTGTATACCCCCTGCTCCGCCGCCACCACCACCGCCTGCATAACCGGTTTTTAGCAATCAGCACAGGCGGATTGGACTTCATTTGGCCTGCATATACTCTGTCCCATCCAGCAAGAAAACTTACTCCTTTTTTTGCCATGACAACCAGGTGTCACAACGTAGTGATAAACACATAATAGACAACCTCGGCCAGGCCGTTATGTTCATGTCAAATCCTGTCGGATAATAGTAGATAAAAGCCACTCGAATTATGCAGGTTAACTGGAAAACGTGTCTAATAAAGTCATAAGAA
>JAAYAC010000045.1 GCA_012719535.1 Syntrophomonadaceae bacterium
GCCCCCCGGTCGTCCAGCATTTCTACTACCGGATCATACGGGGCGGTCTTAATAAAATAGGCCAGTTCCTTGCCGGATAGCCTGGTGGGGTTACCCATGGAAAGGGTCAGGGGATAGGCGCCAACATTGAGGCTTGCCTGGTACACCGCCTTGGCTGCGGTCATATCTCCGTCCGTAACCACAATAACCCGTGTCTTTTCCAAACATTATTCATCCCTTCGGGTTAAACAAAACCGCTATGGCATAGCCGAAGACGATGGCCGCCGAAATACCAGCCGCGGCGGCCTCCACACCGCCCCGGAAAGCACCGATAATCCCACACTGTCGCATCCCTTCCAGCGACCCCTGGGCCAGCAGGTGCCCGAACCCGGACAGGGGAACCGTGGCTCCGGCTCCGCCGATATCCACCAGGGGCTGGTATAACCCCAGCCCGCTCAGCAGCGCTCCGGCAGCTACGTACCCAACCAGAATGTGTCCGGGCGTAATACTTGATTTGGTCAAGTCCATGATCAGCTGGCCAATCAGGCAAAGAACCCCGCCAACCAGAAAAGCCATCACATATGACATGCTCTCTCCTCCTTTCCCTGCTACAACCGGCGTTGGCAAGAAAGTGAACAGTGTTGGGGTTGAATCAGTATCCGCCTGTATCAGATATTCTCAGTTTTCCACCGCGACGGCATGGGCTATGCAGGGGATGCTCTCCCCTTGAAATGAAGTGGTAGGGCTCATCAAGGCTCCGGTGGCCACCAGCAGGAGCTTGTTGTACTGGCGGTTGGCCATCCGGTTGAGAAACGGCCCGCAGAACATGGCAGCCGAGCACCCGCACCCGCTGCCGCCGGCGTGAGCGTCCTGCCGGGGATCATAGATGATAACTCCGCAGTCCGTAAGCCGCTTGCCCAGGGGATAGTTGAATTTTCCACAAAGCGATTCGAGCAGGGCTATCCCTTACTTGCCCAGGTCACCGGTGATTACCAGATCGTAGTAATCAGGGGTTCGGCCCATATCCTTGAAGTGAGTCACAATAGTATCGGCGGCTGCCGGGGCCATCGCCCCGCCCATATCGTTCACGTCGCTCTGTCCCAGGTCCACGACCTTGCCTACCGTGGCTGCGGTTACCCTGGGGCCGGACCCTTGAGCCTGCATGATAAGGGCGCCACACCCGGTTACCGTCCACTGCGCGGAAGGCACCCGCTGGGTTCCCTGTTCGGTAGGAAACCGGAACTGGCGTTCGGCAGTATAATGATGGCTGGTTACTCCTACCGCCAGCGTATGGTAAAAGCCGCCATCGATCAGCATGGCCCCCAGCGCCATCCCCTCGGCCATGGTGGAGCAGGCCCCATAAAGCCCCAGAAACGGAATCTTCAATTCCCGGGCGGCAAAGTTGGCGGAAATGATCTGGTTCAACAAGTCACCGGCCAGCAGGACCTCGATGCTGTCCAGTTGCAGGTTGGCTTTCCCCACAACCATTTTAACTGTTTCCCTCAGCATCTTGGCTTCGGCTTTCTCCCACGTTTCCTCGCCGAAGAGGTAGTCCTCCAGTACCCAGTCAAACTCGTTTCCGTAAGGGCCCTGCCCTTCCATCGGGCCCACCATGCTGGCCCAGTTAGTGATGACCGGGGGATTCTGAAAAGCTATGCTTTGCACACCCTTTTTCTTTACCGCATTGTTCACCGCCTCACCCCCCTACTTGAGCAAAAAGGCTACCAGGCCGACTACCACCCCGGTAGTAATCCCATAAACCAGTACCGGACCGGCCACCTGGAACATCCGTGCTCCCACACCAAACACGTAGCCTTCCCTTTTGAATTCCATAGCTGCTGCCACTATACTGTTGGCAAAACCGGTTATGGGTATAATGGAACCGGCGCCCGCCCGTTTGCCGATGTCATCATAGACTCCAATGCCGGTCAAGATTGCTCCCAGGAATATGAGGACAATAGAGGTGGCCGCGCCGGCCTCCTCCGCACTCAGTCCCACCCCCCGAAAGAAGTCTAGGACTGCCTGGCCGAGCACACAGATGAGCCCGCCCACCACGAACGCCCAGATGCTGTTTTTCAACACCGGGGGCTTGGGCTTGATTTTTTGAACCAGCTCCTCATACTCCTGCGCATCGATTTTTTGCAGCCTGGTTTGTTCACTCGTATCCGTCATGCTATCACCCTTTTTCTTTGGCTATTATGCAACCGATCCAGCCACTTTATGCGAAACCCTAATTGCAGGCATTGACGAACCGGTTGTCTTGCCAGTACAGTCAAGATACAGGGGTCGTAATACACGCTGGTAGTGAAATAGAAAGAGGTAAGAGACATGAAACTGGACTTGAGCAGTTTAAGGAGGTCCGTGTACTCGTTGTAGAAAGCCCTGCAAATTACTGAGGCCAAATTAGACGACGAAACGGTAAGCAGCGATGAGATAGAGCTGATAAAAGCAGGCGTAATTCAAAACTTTGCATTTGCTTATGAGTTACGTTGGAAATTCACGAAGCGATGGATCCAGAATAATATGGGGGCAGAAATGGTTGATGGAGTAACACGAAAAGAACTGTTCAGGCTAAGCGTGGAAAGTCGTTTGATAGTTGACGTTGACACGTGGGTCGGGACGTCAAGAGTATCCTGTTTCATTATATCCCTTCTTCCCTGGGGCGGCAATTTGGGGGCTTAACTGTCATCTGTTGATAACCAAAGCCCTTCACCCCGTGCGGCTACCTGTAGACGCCCGTCGAAAGTGAGCAGGCCCAGTTCCGGCAGGTCCCGTTTCAACCTCACGGCCAAGGCCAGGTGCCACAGGTCGGCTCCCCGCAAGGGCCATTTCCCCGCCAAGGAGGCCATGTCGGAAGACAGAGGAGCAAGGTGAACCAAACGCCACGGACCCTGGAAGAAGGCCTCCAAAGCAGCCTTCACCAGGATCTCAGCCAGGTAACCCTCACGGTTCATGCGGTTCAAAACGGCATGGACCTCCGCCACCACTAGAGAGGATATTAGATGATAAGCTTTCTTGCGCGACGACTGCCATGCCTCCTTGCTGTGCCCGTCCTTGACCAGGGCCGAAAGCACCGCCGAACTGTCCCAGTAGATAATGGAATGCGGAGACATCATCCTCTATCCTCCTGCAGAAGCTTCTGCGCCACGTCTCCTTCCACCGGAAGCGGCAGGGGAAGGGGCCGGGCCTCTTTCTTTTCTCTTTCCAAAAGCCCGTTTTTCACCATCTCCTCGATCCGGGCCTCCAAAGACAGATTTTCCTTAGAAATCCCGGTCAACCTGGCCACTTCTTTCCCACGATCGGTGATGATGACGTCCTTGCCTTTTTGCACTTCCCTGATGAGCCTGCTGAGATTCAGCTTCGCCTCCCGGATGCCTACCCTGGTAATTGCCACTTCGTTCACCCCTCACGGCAAAATAAAAGAACTACAATGTCTACAATATCAATGTAGGCACTGTAGCCCTTTTTGTCAAGCCAGAATACTGCTCGCGGCCGTTTGCACCTAAAGGTAACATCTTCCCGTTGTTTGTAACGTCTCACAGAAGGTTATGGAACAAGACTTATCCAAAACACTTGACCGGTTACAGTTTATGGTGCCCCTAGAATGGAACCGGGTATTATTCTTCCCAGAAAGGCGGGACAATATCACAGGGATAGTAAAAGCGTGACGCTTGGATAAATACGTTAGCGTTCCAATGCCCAACGAAGAACAGACGCACTGACATCCACTCCTACCGGGCCGGTTCCTGTTCTCTTTTGTTTTTCCATGCGTCTGATCCCCCTTTCCGGACGCTCTTAGTGTATTACCTCGTGTCCTGATATGATGCTCGAAAACGTACAGTCCCTTATAGTTTCAATTTTAGCATCATTCATACGTTGCGGCAACAAGAAAACAGAACAAATGTTTGCTGCGTTATAATTGAAGTACAGCGATTATATCCTCATCTTAGTACAACTTGAACATCACACACCAAGCAGCCGATAGAACTAGTAAAGGTTGTTGTTTTTTCCATAGAGTTGGAAATATAATGAAAGAAAACCAGGCAGAGGCTCAGAGCCATTATCGGTGCGCGGTAACGCAAGCAACCCGCAGTTGAAGGGGGAAGGAATCAATGTCGGAGCTTGTAACGATAAACGTGGATGAAGTGGTTTCGAAGGTGCGAAGGGTACTAGAAAGCTTCCCGCAAGTGGCAGGGGCTTACTTATTTGACTCTCATTTTTTCTTTCCAGGTAATTAAAGAAGGGAAGCTCATTTATTGCCGTGATCCGGACCGGATAGCCGATGTGCTGGAAAACGTATCAAGATGTTACGCCGAGGTTTATCCTCGTTATCGGCAGGCTTTGAACGAAATCATGGAAGAAATCGAGTCTTATCCTGCAGTGGAAAAGGAAGGTGCAAGCGTGTGGGACTAGACCATAACCTAGAAAAGCATAGCACCTTTCAGCTTTATCCGGTCATTCAGGAGAAACCGTCGCCGCCCTTTTCTCTGCCCCCCCTTGTGCACTTTTGGAGGTGAGCATGATTTACTATGGTGTCCCCGAGATTTCATGAGATTACAAGAATATGTGAAAAACACGGCATAGCTCTTATGTGTCTCTTCGGTTCACAGGCTGATGCAGGCCTTGCTTATCTTGAGGGGAAAGAAGTCCATACCGGTGATGATCCTTTGGCCGATCTGGACATAGGGGTAGTATTCCTGAAGGGGCTGCCCAAAGAAGATACGGCCACTCTATATGCATCCATCTACAACGATCTTGGTGATGTCTTTTTCCCCTTTGTTCTTGATTTGTCCTTCTTAGAAGAAAATCACTCCGTATTTCAGGCCGAAGCCCTTACCGGCATCTGCGTCTACGCGGTTAACGAAGAGTTCCGGGAAAGGTATACGGAAGATGTTTTGCGGCGGGCTGCGGATTTTAAGCCATTTTGGGACAGGTATCTTGATGAATATCTGGAAGGAGTCCTAAACCATGGTCGATAAAGGCCTTGTAAAACACAGGTTAGCAATGATCGCCGACTACTGCATTGAACTGGAAAAACTCCGCCAGCTTCCGAAAGGGGAGTTTTTGGATAAGCGCAACGCCGCCGCTACCGAGAGCTTTTTGAGGCGCTCCTTGGAGGCCGTCTTTGACATTGGCCGCCACCTACTCGCCCGCAGCGGCGGATACGATCTCGCCAAAGAATATAAGAGCATTGCCAGAGGTCTCGGCGAAAAAGGTATAATTGACCACAGGCTCTCTGAAACCCTGGTGAAAATGGCTGGCTATCGCAATCGCCTGGTACATCTGTATCACCAGGTGTCGGAAGAAGAGCTTTACTCAATCGTACAGTCTGATCTAGCGGATATAAAGGACTTCCTCAAGCAGGTAACAGATTATTTAAGAAGAATCTAGCGATGTCGTTCATACTCGCAAAGCAAGGCACCGGGACGTTCACCTGGCATTCTTAGTTCTTATCTGCATAGGAAGCAAAATCATCGTCCCCTTGCTTCCTAACCTAACATGCCTTTTAGCTTTTTTAGGGCTCTTTTTTCGATGCGAGAAACCTGGACCTGTGATATACCCAGGTCGGCGGCGATGACCGACTGGGTCTCATCGTTAAAGAACCGCCGCAGAATTATCTCCTGTTCCTTGCCGTCCAGCCTCTGCAGGGCTTCCTTCAGAGCCATCTTTTCCAGTAAATCATCCTTTCCCGCCAGGTCACCCAGCTTGTCGATCACCTTGAGCGGCTGTTCCCGGTCCTCACCGGGCAACAGATCGTATATGTACGCCGGAGCCTGGCAGGCTTCCAGGGCCACCACGATTTCTTCCCGAGCCAGCCCCAGAAACTCCGCGATTTCCCCCACCGTCGGCTCACGACCTTTCTCCACCCGCAACCTGTCCTGGGCAGACTTGACCTTGTAATACACTTCCTTGATACTCCTTTGAATCTTCAGGATACCGTCATCCCGCAGGTGGCGTTTAATCTCACCGATAATCATAGGGACCGCGTAAGTCGAAAACTTGACCCCGTAGGTGAAGTCGAACTTGGCAATAGCCTTTAAGAGCCCTATCGCCCCTATCTGAAAAAGGTCCTCGAAATCATAAGGGGTGTTCTTGAACCTTTCCAAAACCATGTAAACCAAACCGATATTGCTCTTGAACAACTCCTCCTCCGCCGCCCGGTCCCCGGCCCGCGCTTCTTTTATTAAGGTTTCATTGCGCTCATGGTCGTAATTTTCGCTCATAGGCCCACCTCTCAAGCCAGGGCCTGTTTCCCCTGACAGCCGAGATTTTTTATCAGGGTAACGGCGGTTCCCTGCCCCGGAGTGGAATCAACCTTCATGTGATCGGAAAAAGACTTCATGAAGGTAAATCCCATTCCCATCCGGCCCGCTTCCGAAGAATAGGCGGGCTGCAAAGCACGGGCAACATCTTCGATGCCCCGGCCGTAATCGGCCACAAGCATTTCTACCGTTCCGTTGTCATAAAGGCTGATCTCAAGTATTATCTTACCGTCGGGCTGGTTGCCGTACCCGTGGATTATGCAATTGGAAACCGCCTCGGAGATCACCAGCTTAACCTCTTCCAACTCCTCCAGGGTGCAGTCCATTTGCGCCACTACAGCCGCGGCGCAGGTCCGCGCCAACGAAACGTTTTCAGGCAAACTCAAGAATTCCAAACGCACATGATTTCTAAGGCTCATTGCTTCCCGGCACCGGAAAAGTGTGCCGGAACACCCCCCTTACAAATTGATTATCTCCTTTTCCGTGGCGCATACCGTCACCAGCTTGTTTACCCCTGACAACTCCAGGATATTCTTTACTACCGGCTTTGCCCTGACAATATACATGTTCCCTCCCGTTGCCGCAATCTTCTTGTATCTTCCCAGGACCACTCCCAGCCCCGCACTGTCCATAAAGGTAACACCTTCCATATCCAGAATGAGGTTTTTGATGTTTTTCACCCGGATGACCCGGTCAATCTCCTGGCGCAACTGCTCGGCCACCAGCATGTCCACGTCACCGTCAATTTTTACCATTAAGGTGTCCTTGATGACTCGCATGTCCAAACGCACCGCTGTCCCCTCCCGGCACAACGTCGGAGTGCGGCACACTGTATGGGCACACTCCGACCAGGTTATCTTCATCTGTATCTTCTACACCGGCGATGCTGATTCCTGCCAGTAAATGGAATTTAGATTAAAAATATTTTGCTGAGGGCTTTACCGATTTCGCTGATAAGACCACCCCGTTCGATGTCCCGGTAGGCTACCAGCTTGACTTTCTTAACCGGTTTGCCGTCGTTGAATAAAGTTATCTCGCCCAACTCATCACCTTTCTTTACCGGGGCATCGACGTAACCGGCCAGCTTCTTTACCTGCGTTATGTTTTTCTCCTGCCCCTTCAGACAGGTAACCCCTACCGCGTCTGCCGCTACCGCCTCCACCTGTTTTTCCGCCCCTTTGCCCACCCGGACTACTCCACACTGGCTACCCGGGGCGAAAAAACTGCGGTAAGCGTATTTGGCAAACCCGTAGTTGAAGAGTTTCATGGAATCCCGGAAGTGACCACCTTTTTCGGGTGAGGCAAACACCGAACAAACCAAACGCAGGCCGTCTCGCTTGGCGGTTGAGGTCAAACAGAATTTGGCCTCGTTGGTCCAGCCCGTCTTGAACCCGTCCGCCCCGCGGTAAAACCAGAGCAGCTTGTTGGTGTTATACAGCTTGAATTCACCCTGGCGCAAATCGTATTCCTTGATAGAGGCGTACTCCAGCAGTTTGGGGTAGCGCAGCGCATACCGCCCCATGACCGCCATATCATAAGCGCTTGAGTAATGCCCTTCAGCCGGCAGGCCGTAACAGTTTACGAAATGCGTATCCTTCAACCCGAGCTGTTTGGCCTTGGCATTCATCCTGGCCACGAATTCCTCATGGCTGCCGTCCAGGTGCTCGGCGACCGCTACGCAGGCGTCATTGGCCGAACCAACGGCAATGGCTATGAGCAAGTCCTCATAGGTCATTTCTTCTCCTGGTTCCAGGTAAATCTGAGAGCCGCCCAGCTTCCAGGCCTCCTCGCTGGCAATCACCTTGTCCTTGAGCTGGACTTTCCCCTCATACAGGTCTTCCATCGCCAGTATCATAGTCATCATCTTGGTCATGCTGGCAGGTGGCAGCCGTTTATGCGGGTTCTTCGCATACAGCACCTTACCGGAATCGGCATCCATCAGGACACAGGACTCGGCTTGCACATCCACCGTCGCCCCGAACGCGGTTGCCGGGAAAACCGCAGTAAGAACAAACCCCAGAACGACCAGCCACGCCAACCGCCTCTTTGTCCTCACGCCCATACCCCCCAGGATATACTTTATAGTAAGTTTATTTCCTGGCAACTGCTAATATGCCGAAAAAGGGAAGGGCTCCCTTAAGACGTGGGCTTAAAGGAACCCCCGATTTTCGGGCAGGAAGATTCATCTCTGGTCCGGGGCGGTTATTTCAATGCATTGAGAATGATAGCAACCGCCTCGGCCCGGGTCGCCTTCCCTTGCGGCCGGAAGGTATTATCTGCATATCCTGTAATAATGCCCTTTGCACTGGCTGTGGCTACTGCTTCCCGTGCCCAGGAAGCAACCCTTGAACTGTCTCTGAATGTTTTCCCCCCTGCAACTTTATCCAGTTTGGCCGCTTTAACCACCATAACCGCCATCTGCTCGCGGGTTATCGGGTCATCGGGGCCAAACTCCACCGGATTGTAACCGTTGATGATGCCATAAGCGGCAGCAGTGGCAACATAATCTTTGGCCCAGTGACGGGCAGTGTCGCCAAACACCTTGCCACTTTGTGGCGCCAGGTTAAACGCCTTAACCAGCACGGTGGCAAATTCGGCCCGGGTGATTTGCTTATCCGGCTTGAAACTGCCGTCGGGATACCCGCCGATAGCCCCGGAGGCCACAAGCTGTTTAATCTTGGCTTCCGCCCAGTGCCCGGCAATATCCTTCAAACTGACCACCGGTTTCTGCGTTTCGGGCTTAACTTCCTTCTTGACCGCCAGTACCGCAAACTTGGTGAGATGATCTACCGTCGCACTGATGGTGGAACCGGAGACGGTGCCCCCGATGTTCACCCACTTCGACATCGATTCGTCATAGTAATGCAGGACGGGAGTTTCGTCAGCACTGATGGAGGCGCTGTTGAAGGCCAGGGTAATCGTGACGTTCTTGGCAAAATTATAAGTTCCCTTACCACCCACGGTAAACTCATAAACATCACTGGCCAGCCTGGCGCCAGGCGGCGTCGCCGGCGGTGAAGCCACCTTCGCCACCTTTACCTCCACCGAAGAACTCTCTTTCAAGGCATAGGCTGGGATGTCAATAACCGCGTCGCTGCCCAGTCCGATCTTACCACCCGCACTGGGGGGAACCGTCGCAGAACCCGTTGTTGAGGTGACCGCAGACGGGGTGTAGCCACCGCCACCACCAC